>JAKGBX010000002.1:305000-605000 GCA_021555075.1 Rhodobacteraceae bacterium LMO-JJ12 | reverse complement strand
ACCCGCGCCGCATTGCAACAAAACCGGCGCCGTGAAATGGCGGCCCAGATGATTTCCGGACTGGCCCACGATTTCTCAAACCTGCTGACCATCATCCTCGGCATGCAATCGCGTCTGCAACGATTGGCGGCCTTGCCCGGTGGTGCTGATGAGTTGATCACAGCCACGCTTTCGGCGGCGCGACGTGGCGGCACGCTCTTGAACAGGATTGCCGACATGACCGGCACTCGTGAAGTCACATCCGCACCGACCGACATGCAGGCATTTCTGCGGGATTTCGCAACCCTGGCCAGTTCGGCCCTGCCGCAACAGGTGAAATTGACCGTCAACAATCTGATCGCAGCCGACACGTTGATGCTGGATGCCGGACTTCTTCAAGACAGTCTGCTCAATCTGGTGCTGAACGCGCGCGATGCTTGCAACGGTGCCGGTCAAATCACGCTTACCGCCCGCACGATCCAATCCACCTGGGTTGAATTCCGCGTCCGCGACACCGGGCCGGGCTTTTCCGATGGCGCACTCAACCATGCCTTTGAACCCTTTTTCACCACCAAAGGTGGCGAAGGCTCGGGGCTTGGCCTTGCCATGGTCTATGACATGACCAAACTGGCCGGGGGCCGGGCCAGCTTGGGCAATTACGACTCCGGTGGCCAGGTCACGATCCGCCTGCCGCTGCGCCCGGCGGGCCTTCCCGTGGCCCCCGGCCTAGTACTGTTGGTCGAAGACAGCCCTGAACTGCGCGCCACTGTGCGCGATATGTTGACCGGCATAGGCCATACTGTAATCGAGGCAGAGTCGGTCGATGAGGCCCTCGCCCTCACCGAACAGATTCCCGGCATTTCGCTGATACTCTCCGACATCTCGCTCCAAGGTGAGGCCTCGGGTGTCGATTTGATCGACCGCCTGCCCGATCCGCATCCACCTTGTTTTCTTATGACATCGCTGCCCGCAACGCATCCGCTGCATCGTGCAGGCACTGCGCGCGCGCCCGTCCTTGCCAAGCCCTTCACTGCCCAGGCACTCGCCACTTTCCTCACAGCGCCACCAGACGTTCCGCACCCGGACGCAGAAGTCTGACTACCTCACCTGTCCGTGCCACCAGCATCCGACCCGATCAAGGACACGCCCATGTCGACCGCCCCGCTCGTCACTATCCTCGACGACGAACCCGCAATCCGCGAGATATTGACCCAAGCCTTGGAAGAAGCGGGGTTCCGAACCATGAGCTTTTCCCGCGCCACCGAGTTCGAAGCCGCGCTGAAAACCACTACACCCGACGTTTGCCTGGTGGACCTGTCGCTACCTGACCGCGACGGGCTCAGTCTGGTGCATCTTCTGGCGTTGGAGCAGGGTGCGACGGTCATCATCATATCGGGCCGCGCGCAGGTGCAAGACCGTGTAACCGGGCTCGAACTCGGCGCCGATGACTACATCATCAAACCATTCGATCCCGCCGAGGTGGTCGCACGCATTCGTGCCCGCCTGCGCAAACCCACACCCGCCCAGCAATCAAGCGAAACCGCACGCTTCAATGGATGGACCGCACATTTTGAGCGCTATATCCTGATTGACGAAAATGGTTGCGAGACACCATTCTCCCACGCCGAGGGCGAGGTGCTGCGGCTTTTTCTTGAGCGCCCGAAACGGCTCATTTCGCGCGCCAACATGCAAGAGAGTCTGGGCGGCGGCGCCGGTGAAAGCTTTGACCGCGCCATGGATGTGCGCATCTCAAGGCTGCGCACCAAGTTGCACGAAGATCCCAAAAACCCCCGCCTCATCAAAACGATTTACGGGGCAGGCTACATATTTCTCGGCGATGTCACCTGGGGGTAAGCCGACCGCGAAAGCCCCCAGCATCTGGGATATGCTTGGCAACCCGAAGCCAAAGAATGCAGGCCGACGGGCAATAGTCAGAGCGAAATCTCTCTAGTTCGAAGCGGCAAGACCTACGCCGATGCACGTCAATACCCAGTCCCGGTCAATTATCTTGGATAAGCTGGCTATTCATTGCCCAGCCGCGAAATCGCTCCGGCGAGAATCTTAAGACCGCAAACCAGATCGCGCTCGTCGGTGTCTTCCTCAAACGCATGGCTGATCCCGTTGATCGACGGCACGAACAGCATCGCCACTGGCATCATCGCCGCCACGTTGGTCGCATCGTGCAACGCGCCCGACGGCATCAGCCGCCATTTGCCCGGCGCTTCGTTCTCGGCACTGGCTTCCAGCGCGCCACGCAGACGCGCATCCATCACCACCGGCTCCAGCCCCAGCATCGGCCCGAACTCCAGCCCCAGATCACGGCTTTGCGCGACCGCCTTGGCCGCCTCGCGGATGATCCCCTCCATTCGGTTCAGCCGCTCTTCATCGCCATCGCGCCATTGCATCGAGAAAACTACCCGCCCCGGCACGATCGAATGCGCATCGGGATGCAAGCTGACATGACCTATGGTCCAGACCGTCTGCGGTGTCACCACGTTACGAAATGCGTCGTTTATCCGGGCGTTGAACTCGGCCAGCCCCTGAAACGCATCGCGGCGCAGATGCATCGGCGTAGTGCCGGCATGGTTTTGCTGGCCTTCGAATGTAATCCGCATGTCGCGAATGCCGACGATATCGCTCACCACGCCCGCCGCTTCTTTGGCCTGATCCAGCCACGGCCCCTGTTCAATATGCATCTCGATGAAGCCGGTGAAACGCTTCGGATCGACCCAATCATGGATCAGATGCGCCATCTCGCCGCGCGCCTCTGCCAGCGTGACACCCTCCCGGTCGGTCAACTCGTCCGCCGACTCCAGCCGTAGCCCGCCTGACCAAACAGTGCTGCCCGTGGTCACGCCAAAACGGCCTTCTTCATCCTGAAACGAAACCACCGAGACCGGCGGCCCGCCCGCCTCCTTCGAAGCTCTTGCCACTTCCAGCGCCGCGATCACCCCCAGCGCCCCATCCAACCATCCGCCCTCAGGCTGGCTGTCGGTATGCGACCCCAGCAACAGCGATTTGCCCTCGGCCAGCCCAAAGAGGTTCCCCATCGGATCGTAATGAGGGCTCAGCCCGGCCTCCTCCATCCGCCCACGCAGCCACTCCCGCGCCGCAATGTCGGCCTTGGAATAGGCCGGGCGCACGACCCCCTTGCCAATCCCGCTGGCGCCAAACCCGCGCAGGGTGTGGAGGTCAGAAAGGAAACGCTGCGAATTGACCTGCATTGTTTTTGGCATCCTTTCGCTTTCTGGCGTAATGAACATTCAAAAAGATCCGACGCGGTTTCTGGTCGATGCATAACCGTCCCACTAGAACCCATTTTCCCGCGTCGGGTTTCGCCTACGATCCTACTCAGCCGCCACGGCCCCGCTCGCCTTTTCCACTTTCACAGCCGCGAATTTGAATTCGGGGATCTTGCCATAAGGGTCGAGCGCCGGGTTGGTCAGAATATTGGCCGCCGCCTCGACATAGGCAAACGGCAAGAACACCATGTCCTCCGCGACCGCCCGATCGGCCCGTGCCATCACGTTGACAGACCCGCGCCGCGTGCTCAGCTTGACCATTCCGCCCGGCTCCACCCCAAGGCGCTGCAATGTCTTGGGATGCAGCGAGCAATTGGCCTCCGGCTCCACCGCATCCAGCACCTTCGAGCGCCGCGTCATGCTTCCGGTGTGCCAGTGTTCCAACTGACGACCCGTGGTCAGGATCATCGGATAATCCGCATCCGGTGCCTCATCGGGCGCAATCACCGACGCCGGGGTGAACTTCGCCCGCCCGTCCGCACGCGGAAACCCGTCGGCAAAGACAATCGCCTGGCCCGAATCCTCGGGGCTGAGTGAGGGATAGGTCACCGCGTTCTCGTCCATCAACCGCTCCCAGGTGATGTTGTCGAGCGATCCCATGCCGCGCTTCATCTCGGCAAACACATCTGCCGGGCTTTCATAAACCCAATCGAGCCCCAACCGCTGCGCCAGCTCGACCGTGATCGCCCAATCCGCGCGCGCCTCGCCCGGCGGTGGCACGGCCGGGCGGCCCATCTGCACCTGACGGTTGGTATTGGTCACTGTGCCGGATTTCTCGTAAAACGCGCTTGCTGGCAGGATCACATCGGCATAGTTCGCCGTTTCGGTCAGGAAAATGTCCTGCACCACCAGATGTTCCAGCTTGGCCAACGCATGGCGGGCATGTTCCACATCCGGGTCAGACATCGCCGGGTTCTCGCCGAGAATATACATGCCCCGGATCTGGCCGTCATGCACCGCATCCATGATCTCGGTCACGGTAAGACCCTTTTCGCCATCATCATAGCCGCCCGCCCCCCAGATCTCGTTGAACGCGCTGCGCACTCCGTCATCGGTCACACTCTGGTAATCAGGCAGGAACATCGGCACCAACCCGGCATCGCTGGCGCCCTGCACATTGTTCTGCCCGCGCAGCGGATGCAGCCCGGCCCCCGGCTTGCCCACATTCCCCGTCATCAGAGCAAGGCTGATCAAGCAGCGCGAATTATCGGTGCCGTGGATATGCTGGCTCACCCCCATCCCCCAGAAGATCATCCCGGCCCTGGCCCCGGCAAAGGTACGCGCCACATCGCGCAGAACCTCCGGTTCGATGCCGCAAATCGGGCTCATAGCCTCGGGCGTGAAATCCTTCAGATGCGCTTTCTCTGCTTCCCAATTCTCGGTGAAACGATGCACATACTGGCTGTCGTAAAGCTCTTCCTCGACGATCACGTTCATGATCGCGTTCAGCATGCTGACATCCCCACCGGGCCTGAATTGCAGCATGTGGCTGGCAAAACGGCGCAGCCCCACACCGCGCGGGTCCATCACGATCAGCTTGCCGCCACGCTTGGTGAACTGCTTGAAAAAGGTCGCGGCAACCGGATGGTTCTCCACCGGGTTGGCCCCGATCACGATTGCCACATCCGCATTTTCAATCTCGTTAAACGTGGCCGTCACGGCGCCGCTACCGACATTCTCTATCAGCGCGGCAACCGACGACGCATGGCACAGGCGCGTGCAGTGATCGACATTGTTATGGCCAAAACCCTGCCGGATCAGCTTCTGGAACAGGTAGGCTTCCTCATTGGTGCATTTGGCGCTGCCAAATCCGGCCACCGATCGCCCCCCGGCGCCGTCGCGCAGCTTTGCCAGCCCCCCTGCGGCGACCTCCATCGCCTCTTCCCAGCTGGCCTCGCGAAACATTTCGCCCCAGTTTCCGGGATCCACATTCAACCCCTTCGCAGGCGCATCCTCGCGCCGGATCAAGGGTTTGGTCAGCCGATGCGGGTGGTGAATATAGTCAAAACCAAAGCGTCCCTTTACACACAAACGCCCCTCATTGGCCGGCCCGTTAATGCCTTCGACATATACCACCTTGTCGTTTCTGACCTTGAGCGACACCTGACAGCCTACGCCGCAGAACGGGCAAACGCTCTCGATCTCACGATCAAACGCCGCACCATCGCCGCGCTCATCCGCGTCCACCAGAGAGGCGGGCATCAAGGCACCGGTGGGGCAGGCCTGCACACATTCGCCGCAAGCGACGCACGTGCTCGCCCCCATCGCATCATCCTGATCAAACACCGGAAACGCATCATGCCCGCGCCCGGCCATCCCGATGACATCATTCACCTGCACCTCGCGGCACGCCCGCACGCACAATCCGCAGGAAATGCAGGCATCCAGGTTGACCCGCATCGCCACATGACTCGCATCCAACAGCGGCACGCGCTCCTGCTCCAACTTTGGAAACCGGCTCTGTGAAACACCGTTCATCTCCGCCATATCCCAGAAGTGCGCGCTGCGGTCATGCGCTTCGTCGCGCTCCGGCTGATCAGCCAACAGCATTTCCACAACCATCCGGCGCGCCGTCTTGGCGCGTGGAGACGCGGTGGTCACAACCATACCGTCCTGCGGCTCGCGAATGCACGACGCCGCAAGTACCCGCTCGCCCTCAATCTCCACCATGCAGGCGCGACAGTTGCCATCAGGGCGATAACCCTTTGCCGGTTTGTGGCACAGATGCGGAATCACCAGCCCGCGACCGTTTGCCACCTCCCAGATGGTCAGCCCCTTCTTGGCCTCGACCACCTCACCATCCAGCGTGAATCGGATCGTCTCACTCATCGCGCGCCCTCCTGTTTGCCTCAATCATAAACCACGCCGCCAGCCCTGCGCATCCCCCAATCCCGACCGCTCGCCCTCGATTCGCGTCCCTTCCCGCTTCATCTTGCCAAAAATATCCTCGCCGAAGGCTCCTGCCCTTGTCGCCCGCCCGGCGCTCCCCTACCAAGACGCCAACGGAGACACATACCATGCCCCACATCACCCTCATCCGCCACGGTCAAGCCAATTCCCACGCCCGCGACGAAACCGGCTACGACAAGCTGTCGGATCTTGGCCATCAGCAATCGCGCTGGCTCGGCGATCATTTCGAAACCACTGGCGAGCAGTTCTCGCAGATCATCTCTGGCACGCTCCGCCGTCAGGTGGAAACCGCCCAAAGCATGGGCGTCGAACGCCACGCGCCGCTGTCTACCGATGCAAGGCTCAACGAGCTGCCCTATTTCACCATGTCACAGCTGATGGCTGCGCAACACGGCCTCGCATTGCCCGACACCCGCGAAGGCTATATCGACCATCTGCCGCGCGTGTTCGCGGCCTGGGAGCGTGATGAGATTGCCGATGCCCCCGAATCCTACGCCGATTTCTCCACTCGTCTCGACGCGCTGATCGACGAAATCGCCAGCAGCCCCGGGCGCGCCATGCTGGTTACCTCCGGCGGCGTGATCGCCACCATCCTGCGCCGTATCCTGAACCTGGATGTCATGGCATGGAGCCATATCGCGCTCACCATCATGAACAGCTCGGTTCACCGCCTGCACGTGATCCAGGGCCGCCCGTCACTGGCGCATTTCAATTCCATCCCGCATCTCGAAACCCGCGATCGTCAATTCGCCCAGACCCATTTGTAAGGCCGCCACTCATGCTGAAACTGCATTACGCCCCGAACACCATCTCGGTCGCCACCGCCATAACGCTGATCGAAGCCGACCTGGCTTTCGAGCCGGTGCGCGTTGATTTCGCCAGCGCCGAACAGACCAAGCCCGCCTATCACAAACTCAATCCCAAAGGCCGCGTGCCGACACTTGAAACCCCGCAGGGCATTCTCACCGAAACCGGCGCGCTCTTGGAATGGGCGGCGGCGCAGGCGCCCGACAAGGCGCTGGTGCCCGCCGATCCGTTTCAGGCCGCAAAAATGCGCGAGATGATGTGTTATCTCGCCTCGACCATGCATGTGAATCATGCCCACCGCATGCGCGGCAGCCGCTGGTCCGATGATCCTGCCGCCCACGCGTCGATGACCGCCAAGGTCACCGAAAACATGGCCGCCTCCTGCGCCTATGTCGAAAGCCATCTCATCGGCCCCTACGTTCTGGGCGACAAGTTCAGCCTCGCCGATCCCTGGCTCTTCACCATTTGCACCTGGCTGCCCGGTGATGGCGTCGATATCACTGCCTATCCCAAATTGACTGCACATCATCGCGCAATGCGCAAACGCGCTTCGGTAAGATCAGTCCATAATCTTGAAATTGTTACGGAATTCGCCACATGATCCATCTCTGGCTACGCGCCGAACAGCGCGAAAATGAAGAACGCACCGGCCTCACACCCGAAGGCGCCAAGGCGCTGCTTGACGCAGGCATCCGCGTAACGGTCGAGGAAAGCTCGGTCCGCGCCATCCCGATGCAGGGCTATCTCGACGCCGGAGTCGAAGTCGCGCCCGAAAACTCCTGGCCCGACGCACCCGCCGATGCCATCATCTTCGGCCTCAAGGAACTGCCCGACGACGGCACACCGCTGCCGCACCGCCACATCATGTTCGGCCACGCCTTCAAAGGCCAGCATTCCGGCAAGGAATTGCTGCGCCGGTTCAAGGCGGGCGGCGGCACGCTTTATGACCTGGAATACCTCGTCGATGAACAGGGGCGCCGCGTCGCTGCCTTCGGGTATTGGGCCGGTTTTGCCGGCGCCGCCGTGACCCTCATGGCCTGGGCCGCCCAGCAACAGGGCGGAATCTGCGGCCCCGTCGGCGCCTATCCCGACAAGGACGCGCTGCTGTCGGATCTCGCCGCGCGGCTCGACGACACAGGTGCGCCCCGCCCTCGCGCCATCGTCATTGGCGCTCTGGGTCGCGTCGGCACCGGTGCTGCGGATCTCTGCGAAACGATGGACGTCAGCGTCACCAAATGGGACATGGCCGAGACCTCTTCAGGCGGCCCCTTCCCCGAAATCCTCGAGCATGACATCTTCCTCAACAGCATCTTCGCGCGCCCCGGCACGCCGGTCTTCGTCCCCAAATCGGCGCTCACGGCCACGCGCAGGCTCACCGCCGTCGGAGATATCGCCTGCGATCCCGACAGCGATTACAACCCAGTGCCGATCTATTCCAAGGCCACAACCTGGCAAGCCCCGGCGTTTCGCGCACACGTTTCGCCGCCGCTCGACGTGATGGCGATTGACAACCTGCCCTCAATGCTGCCCGTCGAAAGCTCACAGGATTATGCCGCCCAGCTCTTGCCTTCACTGCTCAGCCTCTCCAATCTCGCCTCCGGCGTCTGGGCGCGTGCCGAGGCAGAATTCAAAAAACATCTCAGCGAGGTTTCCTCATGACAATCCATTGGTGCGGCACCGGCCTCTCCGCCATCCCCGGCCTGCGTCGCCTGATCAAAGCAGGCCATTCAGTAACCGTCTGGAACCGGACTGCTAGCAAAGCGCAAGACGCTGTCGGCGACATCACCAACGAGATCCGCACCTTCGATCCGGATGCCCTTAGCGCAGCGGTTGAGAAAGGCGATATTGTCGTCTCGATGCTGCCCGGTGATTGGCATGTCCCGCTGGCCGAAATCTGTCTCGCCAAGGGGGCGCATTTCGTCTCCTCCTCTTACATCTCTCCCGAAATGCGTGCGCTTGATGACAAGGCCCGCGCTGCCGGGCTCGCCTTTGTCAACGAAGTCGGCCTCGATCCCGGCATCGACCACCTGATGGCGCACAAGCTGGTGGCTGATTATCGCGCATCACGCGCCTACGCGTCCGACAATGAAATCAGCTTCCTTTCCTATTGCGGTGGTGTGCCGAAAATCTCCAACGCCTTTCGCTACAAGTTCAGCTGGTCGCCTCTGGGTGTGCTCAAGGCCCTGCGCTCTCCGTCGCGTTCAATCCGCAATTTCACCGAATTGAATGTCGCCCGCCCCTGGGACGCAATCAGCCGCTATGACGCGCCGTTGCCCACCCCTGAGAGCTTCGAAGTCTACCCGAATCGTGATTCCATACCCTTCATGGCCGACTATAATTTCGCCCCCGAATGGCCAGTGCGCGAATTCGTGCGCGGCACATTGCGGCTCAACGGTTGGGCTGACGCCTGGAAACCTGTATTTGAAGAAATCGAAACCCTGCAAGGCAGCGCTGGTGAAGCCCGCCTCAAGGAAATGTCCGATCAATTCTGGGCCGAAAACGCCTATGAGACCGGCGAGCCCGATCGCGTCGTGCTCTGCGTCAGCCTGAAAGCCGAAAAAGACGGCGCCCCGGTCTGGCACAAGACCTATGTGATGGATGCCTGGGGTGACGAGCGCAGCTCTGCCATGGCTCGGCTGGTCTCAGTGCCGGTTGCCCTCTCTGTCGAGGCGGTTCTCAACCGGGAAATCCCCGCTGGCGTCTCCGCCGCACCCTCCGATCCAAAGCTGGTTGACCGTTGGCTTGGCGAAATCGACACGCTGGCTCAGCATATGCAAATCGTAAGCACAGTCTGAAAAGCATATGCGCCCGGGGTTTAAAACCCGGGCGCATACGTCAAGCTGTGGTTTAAAACTCAGCGACCTTCCAGATTATAGAAACCGTCATTCCCCTGATTGTCGGGAGAACTGGTCGAAAACACGGTCACTTCCTGCGGTTGCCCAGCATTCCAGCTATAGGCCGGGCTTGCCACTTCTTTGGTCTCGACGGTCTTCTGTTCGCCGCGTGTGAAGAGACCATTTTCAACGGTCGGGTCGATCACTGCACGTTCATAGGGGCCGATCATGGCCGATGCGCTGGTGGCAAGAACGAGGGCGGTCGAGAATGCTGCAATTGCGAGTTTCATATCAAAATCCTTTGTGTTGCTCCGAAACCTGTTCGGCGTTGGTCGTTGGGATCGTGTCTTTCGATCTGCAACCAACATGCGCCTTCCCCGCCCACCTTGCAAAACACACGCGCTCACCGACTCGTGCGCAAACAATGCCCACGTTTCTGAAACTTTTTGCGCTTCTTCAAAACGTTGAATTTTATATTTACTTTCAATGCGTTGCGTCGGCAAGCAAACCGATGAAGTCTGAAATATTGCACACGCATAACGCTGCCGTGCGCGCCGCGTTACGCATTTTGTGATCCTACACGCTACATGCACGCACCTGTAGATCCACCCCTCGAGGTTCTCTTTCAGATTTCGTGAGAAATGTTTCCGGATTTACCCCCCGCGAACAAGGTCATCCTCATCATCCACCGCCGAAAGACCAAGCTCATCAAGCCCGTTTTCAAGGTGATCCGACAAATGCGGCGTGCCAAGAAGATAGTCTACGGTGGGGGTTGTCGCCTCGTTCATCGCTGTGCGCTTGGCTTCTTCCAACTCGTCCGCAGAAAAGCTTTCGCGCCCGATCCACATGACCGCAACAAGGCTTGCCTGTTCCTCTTCGGTCAGTCGTTCGATAAATCCGCGCAACTCGCCCTCGGCCCGGCGAAGCTCGCGCGCCATCAGGATCACCTGTGCAATTTTGTGAACCGAGATATCCAGCATGGGTCAATCCTCCTGTCGGCGTTCCGTTTATTGTTGTCCAAAGAACTACGTCATGCAATCCCTAGTCCTTGATCTGGCGCAATCTGGAACGCGCCCGCTTTCATCTTTCCTGAAATACTCTTGCCGGAGACTTCCAAACCCCTCAGCCGCACCCCACGGCCATGATTTGGGCCGCGCCTTAAGAGTCGCCGATACCGGTTGGCTTGCTGACTGACCGGCTTAGCGGCAGCACCCCCGGCTCCCCTTCCGGCGCAATCTCTTCAAAATCGAAATTGTCGAGTTTGGCAGCCCGTTTACCCGCCCGCTCCGCCGCCGTGCCGATCCCTTCGAGATCCTTGCGCGCCTGGTTGAAATGCGTGTCCAGCTTTTGCACCCGTTCGACTACCAATTCCACATCCCGGTGCAAATGCCGCAACATGGTACGGATAGCGCCCGCCTGTTCGCGCATCCGCGCATCCTTCAGGATCGCCCGCATCGTGTTCAACGTCGCCATGCAAGTGGTCGGCGACACAATCCAGACCCTTGCCGCAAACCCCTCACGCACCAGTTCAGGGAAATTGGCGTGCAACTCGGCATAGACCGCCTCTGACGGCAGAAACATCAACGCGCCGTCGGCGGTCTCGCCATCAAGAATGTATTTGTCCGAAATCGCCTTGATATGGGTCTTCACCGAGATCCGCATCGCCTGTTTTGCCCGGTTCAATTGTTCCGGCGTTTCGGCATTGCGCAGCGCCTCATAGGCCTCCAGCGGAAATTTCGCGTCGATCACGATCGGCCCCGGCGGGTTGGGCAAATGGATCAGACAATCCGCCCGCCTGCCATTCGATAGCGTCGCTTGCCAAGCATAGGCATCCGATGGCAGCGCCTTGGAGACAATATCCTTGAGCTGGATTTCCCCAAACGCGCCCCGCGTCTGCTTATTGCTCAAAATATCCTGAAGGCTAAGAACATCGCCACTAAGCTTGGTGATATTCTCCTGCGCCTTGTCGATGGTTTGCAACCTTTGTTGCAATTCACCCAACGATTTCGCCGTGCGTTGCGCGCTGCCATGCAGGTTCTCCTGCATCTTTCCGCTGACATCGGCCAGACGCTTTTCCATCAACTGCAGCATTGCACCTTGCGATGCTGCCTGCGCCTCGCTCACATGGGTAAGCCCGCCCGCAAGCTGCTGCTGCCCATCGCTCAACCCCTGCACGCGCGCAGCCAATGAACTGATCTGATACACCAGCGGTTCGGTTGCCCGTGCGCTGCGCCCCACCGCCCTTACTGCGACGATCAACATGATCAATATCAACAGCAAGAGCGCACCGCCCGCAATTGCGGCCATTTCCACTTCGCTCAAAACCCGCCCGCCGATCTCGATCATGTCCGCCCGAACAGCCTCTCGATATCGCTCAGCTTCAGCTCCACATAGGTCGGTCGCCCGTGGTTGCATTGCCCCGAATGCGGCGTTGCTTCCATTTCGCGCAACAACGCGTTCATTTCCTCGCCCCTCATCCGCCGCCCCGACCGGATCGACCCATGACACGCCACCCGGCTCAAAATCGCCTCAATCCGTGCCTGCACGCTCAGGCTTTCACCCAGATCGTCCAACTCATCAAGAATATCACGCAGCATCGCATCCGCGTTCACCTCGCCCAAAATCGCCGGGGTTTCGCGCACTGCCAAGGCTCCGCCGCCAAACGGTTCGATCACCAACCCCAGCCGCGCCAACTCATCGCCCAGCTCCATCAGCCGCGCGCAATCCCCCTCGCTCAACTCGACGATCTCGGGGATCAGCAGAGCCTGCGCCGCCACGCCATTCTCCGCCATCTGACGCTTCAGCTTTTCATAAACCAGCCGCTCATGCGCCGCATGCTGATCGACAATCACAATCCCGCTCTCAGTCTGGGCAATGATGTAATTCTCATGCACCTGCGCGCGCGCCGCGCCCAGCGGCAGCGCCTCGGCCTGGGGTGCTTCGTCCTCAACCAAAGGTTCAATCCGCGCACTCATCGCCTCGGCAAACCCCGGCGCATCCATCTGCGGCGCCTGCATCTGATACGCCATGCTCAGCGCCGGTTTTGACGCGCGATCCATTTGATAAACCCGCCCCGGCCCCATCGGCTCGGGTCGCATCGCGCCCAAAGTTGCCCCCGCCACGGTGGTTGAGGCACGATGCCCCGCATCGGCCAATGCATGACGCAGCGCACTCACCAACAACCCGCGCGCCAATCCCGGCTCACGAAACCGCACTTCGGATTTCGCGGGGTGCACGTTCACATCCACCAAATGCGGATCGCAATTGATGAACAACGCCGCCGCCGGATGCCGGTCCCGGCTCAAAAAATCGAAATAGGCCGCCCGCAATGCGCCATAGAGCATCCGATCCTTCACCGGTCGGCCATTAACAAAAAGATACTGCGCCACAGCCGACCCGCGCGAATAAGTCGGCAGCGCGGCATAGCCGGTCAGATGCAGCCCCTCGCGCTCCGCCTCGATCCTGAGAGCATTCTCTGCAAAATCGCGCCCCAGCACCTGCGCCAACCGCCCATGCAACGCGTCAAACAACTCGCCTTGCTCGGCATCAGCGCGAAACGTCACCCGCCCTTCACCCCCGCCCGACACATCGCGCAGGGTAAAACCGACATAGGGCTCGGCCATCGCCAGCCGTTTGACCACATCGCCAATCGCCTGCGCCTCTGCCCGGTCGGTGCGCATGAATTTCAACCGTGCGGGTGTCGCATGAAAAATATCGCGCAGCTCGACAATTGTTCCGCCCGAAAGCGCCGCAGGCTTCACCGCGCCAACCACGCTCCCCGAAACACTCACCTCGGCCCCGTCAAATCCCTTGGCCCGCGTGGTCACACTCAACCGCCCAACCGCCCCAAGACTGGGCAGCGCCTCGCCACGAAACCCGAACGTGTGAATATCGAGCAAATCTGATCCGTCGATCTTCGACGTTGCATGACGCGACAACGCCAGCGGAAGATCGTCTGGCGTCATGCCACAACCATCATCCTGCACCCGGATCAGCGTCTTGCCGCCATCGCCATAAGATACCTCAATACGGCGCGCACCCGCATCAATGGCGTTCTCGACCAACTCTTTCACCGCGCTCGCGGGGCGCTCCAACACCTCACCCGCCGCAATCCGATTGATCGCCGCATCGTCCAACTGACGGATTTGCGGGCGTTTTTCGCTTATTTGGGGGTGTGGCTCTGACATACCGCAATATTTAGCACGTCACGGCGCGATTCGACCACCCGACATTGCAAGACCCACTCGTTTTGCCTGCCTCTTGATGGCACAAAAAAAACCCGGGCGCACGCGGCGCCCGGGTTTGCTTCACGTCCCTCTCACCACGGCTTAGCCGTTGGTGAATTCCGGATAGGCTTCCATGCCCATTTCGCCCATGTCGAGCCCGTTGATCTCGGTCTCTTCATCGACCCGAATGCCCATAGTCACCTTGATGATCATCCACACCACCAACGATGTGATCACGGTGAAGGCACCCACTACGACAATCCCATAGATTTGCGCACCGAACCCGGCATCGCCATTGGTCAGCGGCACGGCGAGCGTGCCCCAGATACCGGCCAAAAGGTGAACCGGAATGGCACCAACCACATCGTCGATCTTCAGCTTGTCAAGGAACGGAACCGCAAAGACCACGATCACGCCACCGATCATACCGATCAGAGTTGCCGCACCCAAAGACGGTGTCAGCGGTTCAGCCGTAATCGAGACCAGACCGGCAAGTGCACCGTTGAGGATCATGGTCAGGTCAGGCTTCTTGTAGAGGATCTGCGTCAGAACCAGAGCGGCAATCGCACCACCGGCAGCAGCCGCATTGGTATTCGAGAAGATACGGCTGATATCAGCCACATCGCCCACGGTGCCCATGGCCAGCTGCGAAGCGCCGTTAAAGCCAAACCAACCGAGCCACAGAATGAACGTGCCAAGCGTTGCCAAGGCAAGGTTCGAACCCGGCATCGGAATGGTTTTGCCATCCTTGTATTTGCCGATCCGCGGTCCAAGCAACAGCGCACCCATCAGAGCCGCCCAGCCACCGACCGAGTGAACAACAGTCGAACCGGCGAAATCCTGGAAGTTAGCCGCATCAAGGAAGCCACCGCCCCATTTCCAGCTGGCTTGCAGCGGATAGATAACCGACGTCAGAACGATCACAAAGATCAGGAACGGCCACAGCTTGATCCGCTCAGCCAAAGTGCCCGAAACGATCGACGCCGTCGTCGCACAGAACATCAACTGAAAGAAGAAATCCGACCCGGTCGAGGCATAACCGATATCATCGGCACCAGCAGCCGTAATTCCGGTCGCTTCAAGCACACCCGGCCCCCAAACACCCGACAGAACGCCGTCGACCATCCAAGTACCCAGCGGGTACATCAGGTTGTAGCCAATCAGGTAGTAAAAGATCGCCGCCAGTGAAAACAGCGTGATGTTCTTGGTCAACTGCGTGGTCACGTTCTTTGAACGCACCAGCCCGGCTTCCAGCATCGAAAACCCGGCCGCCATCCAGAACACCAGAAAGCCACCGATCAGGAACAGGAGCGATGTATAGATGAAGTCGCCATTGATCATCGGCGCATATGTCGCCGCAATCGCGTCAGCCGCTGCAGCCGCCGCATCTTCGCCCCCATCCAGCGCCTCTTGCGCCGCAGCGGATGCCGCATCAAGCGCCTTTTGCTTGATCATCTGATCTGGCGTCATATAGGCCGCTTCGGCCGCTGCCAAAGCCTCGGCTGATGGGCCTTCATCCTGCGCCATGGCCGGCGAAAGCACGCCAAACGCGGTTATAATGGCAAACACCCATGCCATCAGAAATGTTGTTATCCGTTTCATTGGTCTTCCCTTCCGAGCGCAATCAAAGCGCGTCATCATTGATTTCGCCCGTGCGCACGCGCATCGCCTGCGCAATGTCGAGCACAAAAATCTTGCCGTCCCCGATCTTGCCGGTGCGCGCTGTCGTCGCGATGGTTTCGATCACCTGCTCCGCCATCGACGTCGAGACGGCGATTTCCAGCCTGATCTTGGGCACATAATTCACCGCATATTCCGCGCCGCGATAAATCTCGGTATGGCCAGACTGCGCGCCAAACCCCTTGATTTCCGCAACCATCATTCCACGCACGCCGATCCCGGTCAGCGCCTCGCGGACTTCTTCAAGCTTGAAAGGCTTGATTGTCGCTATGATGAGTTTCACCTCAGGTTCCCTTTCGTTGCGCCGGTCAACCCGGCCTAATTTTGCACGTGCAGCAAAACCCAGCTCACGCCCGCGCCGGAAGCAACGCGGGGCCTTTTGAGCGAAATTTCCCCGGGAAACGATGAAATATTATGCGCTATCTCTGAAATGCCTGCGTTTTAGGCAGATCAAATAGCCGGGCAACGCAAGGAAGCTCTCAACTTTTCAAATTCAGGCGTCTATTGTGTGCACAACAACAAGCGCCGAGCAGGGCAATAAATGAGCAATTCAGGTCGCAAGAAACCGCCCCTCGTGGCGGACCGACGGTATCCAAAATCGGGCGCCAAACCCAAGGCGAAGCCCTCGGCTGCCAAATCCAAGGCAAAGCCCAGGGCTAAAACCGCCGGTCGCAAGCCCGCGCGCAAACGCAACTTCCTCGTCGCCTTTGTGCTCGGCGTGTTCGGCCTGATCTTTCGGGTGGTTTGGGGATTTGGCTGGCGCATCGGGCTGATCACCGCTGCCATCATCGGCCTCGCCGTGGGCTACGTCGCCTATAGCTTACCCCCCGTCGACCAGCTCTTTGATGGCCGCTCGCGCGGGTCGGTCACGCTTCTGGATGCCAAGGGCGATGTCTTCGCCTGGCGCGGCGACCAATTCGGCGGTGTCGTTACCGCCGGATCTGCTTCCCCCTATTTGAAAAATGCTATCATCGCGACCGAAGACAGACGTTTCTATTCGCATTTCGGCCTGTCGCCACGTGGCATCGCAAGCGCCGTGCGCATCAACCTCAGCGAGGGACGCGGCCCACTTTCGGGCCATGGTGGCTCGACCTTGACCCAACAGACGGCAAAACTCCTGTGCCTTGGCGTGCCTTACGATTCCAGCAAATGGAAAAACGAGGCCGCTTACGAGGCCGATTGTCGTCGGGGATCACTCGCGCGCAAGATCAAGGAAGCGATCTATTCGATGGCGATGGAGGTTAAATACACCAAGGACGAAATCCTCACCATCTACTTCAACCGTGCCTTTCTGGGGGCGGGCGCGCGTGGCGTCGAAGCCGCCTCACAGCGCTATTTCGGAAAATCCGCCGCACAGGTCTCGGCCTCCGAGGCCGCGATGATCGCCGGCCTACTGGTCGCGCCGACCCGCTACGCCCCGACCAACAACCTCAAACGCTCCCAGGACCGCGCTGAAACTGTGCTCAAGCTGATGCACGAGCAAGGCTATCTGTCCGACGCCGAGCACGCAAAAGCGGTGGCCAATCCGGCACAACTCTCCGAAGCCGCCCAGCGCAAGGCCGGCGGCTATTTCGCCGACTGGGTGATGCAGACCGGACCAGAATTCTTCACCCGCGACACCACCGAAGACGTGATCATCCGCACCACCCTTGATCAGCGCATTCAAAACGCCGCAGAAGAGGCGATGCGCACCATCTTCGAAGCCAAGGTCAAGGATGGTTCCGAGGCTCAGGCCGCCATTGTCGTGATGTCCTCCGATGGTGCCGTTCGCGCCGTTGTCGGCGGGCGCAAAACCCGCGTCACGGGCGAATTCAACCGCGCCACGATGGCCAAACGGCAAACCGGCTCGGCCTTCAAACCTTTCGTCTATGCCGCCGCGCTCGATCTTGGCCGCTCTCCGCTCGACATGATCGAAGATGCACCCTATTGCGTCAACGTCCCCGGATCTGGCCAATGGTGTCCCAAAAACTATTCGCGAAACTATCGCGGAATGGTGACGCTGACCGACGCCTTGAAATACTCGCTCAACATCCCGGCAGTAAAACTGGCGCAGGAAGTCGGCCTCGATATCGTGCGCACCGTGGCCGAACAATTCGGCATAGTCTCCGATCTGGCCCAAGGCCCGGCGCTGGCGCTTGGCGCGTCCGAAGCGTCGTTGTTAGAGATGACCGGCGCCTATGCCGGCATTCTGAACGGCGGCAGTTCGGTTACGCCCTATGGCATGACCGAACTGAAACTTCTGGGCAGCGCCGAACCGATCTTTTCTGCCACCTCCGGCATCGGCGAGCGCGTAATCCGCGAGGAATCCGCCGCCCAACTTATCTGGATGATGCGCAAGGTCGTGTCCGAAGGCACCGGCAAACGCGCCAGCCTGCCTGACCGCCCCGTAGCGGGCAAGACGGGCACCTCCCAATCGGCGCGCGACGCATGGTTCCTGGGTTTCTCCGCCGACTACGTTACCGGTGTTTGGATGGGTTATGACGACAATACACCGCTCTCCGGCGTCACAGGCTCAGGACTGCCCGCCGAGATCTGGCACGAAACAATGGTTCGGGTGCATGCCGACCTGCCGGTCCGTCCCCTGCCCATGCGCGAACCGATCGCGCCAACACTACCTGTTCCCGAACAAACCCAACAAGACCAAGGCCAGCGCACCAGCACCGGGATTGAACGTGCTCTTGATGAAGTTCTGGGCTACGAAAACCGCTGATTTGCCGACAGCGGGCCAGGTCGAGGCGGGCTTCCGCCTCAGTTCATGCTTTTCAGATCGCGGATCAACGCGTCGATATCGCCGCGCCGCTTGTCAAGCATCGCTCCGATTTCGGTCCGCTCGGTCAACAGCATGTTCACACCTTCGATGAAAATGTTGAAGAACTTGCTTCTCCCCGACCGGTCGGAAATCAGGAATGTGACCTCAAAGGGCGATTCACCGCGCAGATGGGCGATTGTCTTGACCTCAAAGAAGGATTTCACCTTCTTGGCCTTTTGCACTTCAATCTTGCCGCCGATGAATTCGCGGAACCGCTTGCCGTATTTGCGGCTGACATAAACCTGAAACGCCTTTGTGAAGGCATTGATCTGCGCCGACGAAGCCCGCCGCGCATCCGCTCCCAACGCATAGCGCGCGATGGTCGGCACGTCGGAATAGCGCACAAAAATCTGCTCAAACTGCGAAATCTTCTGTGCTTCAGAACTCGACGCACCGATCACCTTGTTGATATCGGCGACAATCGCATCGACCAATTGCTTGGCGCCATCCGCGCTCAGCGCCATGGCAGGTCCGGCCACAGCCGTCATCGCGATGCCCGAAAGCATTCCCAGAAGGGCGCTGCGGCGTGAAGGTCTATTCTGCGTAAGGATCGGCATAAGGGTCACCATATGGGTCATCGTAGGGATCGACATAAGAACTATCACCATCCGATCCAAGCTCGAACCGGCGATTCTGCAGGTATATTATCCTTGATTGGGCATAACTGTCCGCACTTTCGTAGAGAATCGAATCGATCGTGTCGGAATAGCGGCCGCGACTGCCCACCTTCGACAGCACCTTCACACCCGTGCCGTAATATTTCTCCGGCTTGGGCAGAACAAAACCGAGCGGGTCGATAACGAAATCCACCGCTTTGCCGACTGCGGCGCGCTCCGTCGACGGACCAAACAGAGGCAATTCGACATAGGCACCTTCCGGCACCCCCCAGACATGCAGCGTCTCTCCGAAATCGGTTTCCACTGCGTCAATGCCCACTTCGCTGGCCGGATCGCCCAGACCACCGATGCCAAAAACCGTGTTGACGAAAAAGCGGAAACTGTTGTGAACCGCTCCGCCAAAATCACCCTGCAACACATTGTTGACCACCATGCCCGGCAGGCTCAGGTTGTCGGCAAAATTCGAAACCGTGTCGGCCACCGGAACGGGCACCACGGTGGTATACCCCTTGCCCGCAGGGCGCAGAAGGCTGCGATCAATCGCGCGGTTGATTTCATGGTTGCGCCGGTTGGTCTCTTCATAAGGGTCGTGAATGCCATCAGGCGCGCCGCCCGGGCCGGGAACACTGCACGCCGAAAGCAATAGCGAAACGGCAAGACCCAAGGCCACACCACACCGCTTGCGCATATGTCCTTGGCGAGAAGGGCAGCAATCAGACAAATTCAATTCCGTCTCAATTCGTGTTTGCGTTTCAATCCGTGCCGATGTTCTCTAAACCTTATCGCATCAGTCTTGAAACAAAAATGGCACGCCGCCTGCATTGTTTCGGCGCTGTTGCATCAGATCACTGCACAAAGCTGGGTGCAACCCGGTTTGACACATAAGAGAAACTTCGTGAGGCGCTGGTCGGGTCTCGGCGTTGGATCAAGCGGATTGAAAACAATCCCTTGCAGGTTTCCGCTTATCGTAGGAAATTGACACGATAGGTTTTAATTTTTCGCCACAAGGCAATATGGGATTCATGAGCAGAAAATCGCCTCCTGTCGACGCTGGCCTGGCCGAGCTTCGCTCTGCGCGCCGGGAAAGCCGTGGCCTGTTCTGGTCCGTTGGTCTCTTTGGCGTGTTCGTCAACCTGCTCATGCTCACCGGGCCGCTCTACATGCTACAGGTCTATGACCGCGTGCTTGGCTCGCGCTCGGTGGCAACGCTGATTGCACTGTCGGGCATCGCGGCCTTCCTGTTTGCCATGTATGGCGTTCTCGAATTCGCCCGCAGCCGGGTGATGGCGCGGGCCGGCGCCCGCTTTCAGGCCCGCCTTGATGGTCGCGTGTTTGATGCTGTGCTGCGCAAATCCGCCGTTCGCGGCTCACAGGAAACCGCCGGAAATCTCGCCGATCTCGAATCGGTACAGCGCCTGATGTCATCGCCCGTTCTTCTGGCCCTGACCGACATTCCCTGGACCCCGGCTTTCATCTTCGCCATTTTCATTTTCCACCCCTGGCTCGGCTATCTCGCCCTTGGTGGCGGGGCGCTCCTGATCATTGTGGCGCTGATCAACCAATCGGTATCACGCACCCCCTTGGAGCGTGCCGGAATGGCCTCTACCGGGTCTGATCGCATGGCGTCGCATCTGCGCGAAGAGGCCGAACTGGTCATGTCTCTGGGCATGCGCGACGCCGCATTCCAGCGCTGGCAGAAAGGCCGCACCTCCGCGCTTGGATCCAGCATTCAAGCCGCGGATCTTCGCGGCTCCTTCACCTCGATGTCCAAGGCACTCCGACTTTTCCTGCAATCGGCAATGCTGGGTGTTGGCGCCTATCTGGTGCTTCAAGGTGAATTGACCCCAGGTGCGATGATTGCCGGCTCGATCCTACTGGGCCGCGCCCTCGCTCCGATCGACATGGCCATCGGCCAATGGCCAATGGTCGAACGCGCACAGCGTGGCTGGTCCGGTCTGGCCCGTCTGCTCACCGAAGTGCCCCCCGCCGCGCCACGCACCGCCCTGCCGAGACCCCGCGCCCTACTCGACGTGCAACAGCTCACAATGGTGCCACCGGGTCAGTCAACGGCCAGCCTGCGGATGCTGAGTTTCCGGCTGGAACCGGGCAAGGCGTTGGGCGTGATCGGCCCCTCTGGTGCCGGAAAATCAACACTGGCGCACGCTCTTACAGGTGTCTGGCGACCAGCGGGCGGCCATGTCCGGCTGGATGGTGCAACGCTCGATCAATATGATCCCACGGTGCTTGGCACCTATATCGGCTATCTGCCCCAGCGGGTGCAGCTGTTTGACGGAACGATCGCAGAAAACATCGCCAGACTCTCGCCCCAGCTTGACGACGCCAAGGTGGTCGAGGCCGCCAAGAAGGCCGATGCCCATGACCTGATCGTAACCTTGCCACAAGGATACGACACGCCGATATCGGTCGCGGGCGGGCAACTCTCTGGCGGGCAGATTCAACGCGTCGGCCTGGCGCGTGCGATGTATGGCGATCCGGTAATTCTGGTGCTGGACGAACCCAATTCCAACCTCGACAATTCCGGCTCCGAGGCGCTCAACGCTGCCATCCGGTCGATGAAAGCCTCTGGAGGATCTGTCATCATCATGGCCCACCGCCCCGCCGCAATTCAGGAATGCGAGATGCTTTTGATGCTGGAAGGCGGTGTGCGCACCGCTTTTGGTCCGCGTGACGAAGTCCTGCGCGAAAGGGTCAAGAACGCCGCTACGATCCAATCTGCCAGCAAACCGGCTGGAATTCGCTGATGACTGCCCCCCAAAACCCCAGTTGGAGCGCCCGCATACCTCTGTTCGTCGGTTTTCTCGGCGTCGCCATTCTCGTTGGTGGTTTCGGCTCATGGGCGACCCTGACCAAGATCGCAGGCGCCATCGTCGCCTCTGGCCGCATCGAAGTCGCTCAAAACCGCCAGGTCGTGCAGCACCCCTATGGCGGCGTTGTGGCCGACATCCTGGTGCAAGAGGGCGATGCCGTCACCGCCGAACAAGTGCTGATCAAGCTCGATCCGGTTGAATGGCAATCAAAGAAGGCTATTCTCGAAAGCGAACTTTTTGAGCTGATGGCCCGGCAGGGGCGACTGATCGCCGAACGCGACGGAACCAGCGAGATCAAATTTCCCGAGGAGCTTCACACACGGGCGGCCACCGATCCCGATGTGCGCGAACTCATGGAAGGCCAGACCAACCTCTTGCGCGCCCGCGACGAAACCATCAGCCGCGAAACAGAACAGCTCTCGCGGCAGCGCGAACAGCTCAACAACCAGATCGAAGGCATCGACGCCCAGGCGGCGGCGATGGAAATTCAGCGCAACCTCATCGCCGAGGAACTCGCCTCGCAACAGGCACTGCTCGACAAGGGGCTGGCGCAGGCCTCTCGCGTCTTGGCGCTTCAGCGCGAGCAAGCCCGGCTGGCCGGCTCGGTTGGCGAATTGATTGCGCGCAAGGCGCAAACCAATACCCGCATCACCGAAATCGAAATCGAAATTCTCAAACTCACCACGCACCGTCGCGAAGAGGCGATTACCCAGTTGCGCGACCTGCGTCAGCGCGAGCTTGCCTTGATGGAAGAGCGTCGCGCACTCGATGAACGGCTCAACCGCCTCGATATTACCGCGCCAGTCTCTGGCATCGTCTATGATCTCGCAGTATTTGCCCGCCGCTCAGTGATAAGCCCGGCCCAGCCGCTCCTGTTTCTTGTGCCGCAGGATCGCCCGCTCGTCATCGCCGCTCAGGTCGACCCGATCCATATCGACATGGTCTATGTCGGTCAGGAGGTCACCTTGCGTTTCCCGGCGTTCGATCAACGCAATTCGCCCGACGTTTTTGGCCGTGTCACCAAGGTGTCCGCCGATGCGTTTTCCGATAAGGTCACCGGCGCCACCTTCTATCGCGCCGAGATCGTTCTCGATGAAGGCCAGACTGATCGCTTGCCCGAAGGGGCGGTCTTGCTCCCCGGTATGCCCGTCGACAGCTTTATTCGCACAGATGACCGCACACCGCTGGCCTATCTTCTACGCCCACTCACCAGCTATTTCTCCAAAGCCTTCCGCGAAAGCTGACGGCTTGAACGCCGCATCACTCGCCGGCGCCGCCCCTATATCCCAAAGCGTCTTGCACTAGATCTCAGGCACAGATTTGATGCAAAAGGCATTAGCGTCTGTGCGATTCGAACCCTGCCCAAGGAGCCTCCCATGTCAAAGATCGAAACCCGCCTTGCCGAACTTGGCGTCACCCTTCCCGACGCCCCCGCCCCGGCGGCCAATTACGTCCCCTTCGTTCAGGTTGGCGATCTGGTTTTCGTCTCGGGCCAGATATCCATGCAGGATGGCGCGCTGATCACCGGCAAGGTCGGCGCCGATCTTGATACGGCAGCCGGCGCCGCAGCGGCAAAGACCTGCGCCATTGGCCTTCTGGCCCAACTCAAGGCGGCCTGCGGCGGCGATATCGACCGCTTGGTGCGTGTGGTCAAACTCACCGGTTTCGTCAATTCGACGCCTGATTTCACCGAACAGCCCAAGGTCATCAACGGTTGCTCCGATTTCCTGGTTGAAGCGCTGGGTGACGCCGGTCGTCATTCTCGCTCGGCGGTTTCGGCAGGCGCGCTTCCGCTCGGTGTCGCCGTCGAAATCGAAGCCATCTTTCAGATCCGGTAGACCGCCCCATGCCCGCGCTCGATCCCGCTTTTCTGACCCGCCCTCTTGCCCATCGGGCCTTGCATGACGTTTCGGCGGGCCGTCCTGAAAACTCGCGCGCCGCATTTCGCGCCGCCATTGCGGCGGGCTATGGTATCGAATTCGACGTTCAGCTCTCGCTCGATGGTCAGGCGATGGTGTTTCACGACTACGATCTCGCCCGCCTCACGTCCGAACGTGGCCCGATCCGTCAACACACCACCGCCGCACTGGCCCAGATCCCCCTCCTCGGGGGCGATGGTGAAACCGTGCCCACCCTGCAAGAGATGCTCGCGCTGGTCGATGGCGCAACTCCCTTGCTCATCGAAATCAAGGATCAGGATGGCGCCATGGGCCCCAATGTCGGCCCGCTGGAATACGCCACCGCCGAAGCTCTGAAATCCTATCGCGGACCGGTGGCGGTGATGTCATTCAATCCGCACGCAGTCGCAGCATTCGAACGGCTTCTGCCGGGTGTTGCCCGCGGGCTCGTCACCTGTGCCTACAACCCGCTCGACTGGCCGCTTCTGCCCCCGGCTACCTGCGATCATCTGCGCACAATCCCCGATTACGAATCGGTCGGCGCCAGCTTCGTCTCCCATAACGTCATCGACCTGCACAATCCCCGGCTCTCGGAACTGCGCACTGTCGGCGCCCCTATCCTTTGCTGGACCGTGACATCAGCCGAAATCGAGGCCGAGGCGCGCAAGGTCGTCGACAACATCACCTTTGAGGCCTACCTCGCAGCATTGTAAGAATGTTCTCAACGGCCTTGCCCCCACGCAACCCAACCCCGATATTCCACCAATGGACGGTGAAACTCCCATAGAAATCCAACTGCACGCGTCGATTTCCGACATCGGGCGCGCCGATTGGGATGCCTGCGCCTGCCCCGAGACTACAGCGGGCGGCGCCCCTGCCGATCCTTTTACCACCTATCGCTTTCTGGCCGCACTCGAACAGAGCGGCTCGGTCGGCCCCGGCACCGGCTGGCAGCCGCGCTATCTTACCGCCCATCTCGGGACCGAGATCATCGCCTGCGCCCCGCTCTATGCCAAATCCCACAGCCAGGGCGAATACATCTTCGACCACAACTGGGCGCATGCCTTCGAGCGCGCGGGTGGGCAATACTACCCCAAATTCCAGATCGCCGTGCCCTTCACCCCTGCCACCGGACGCCGCCTATTGGTTAAACCGGGGTTTGAGACTACCGGGCGGTCTGCCCTGATCCAAGGCGCGGTCGAAATCGCCGCCAACAATGAGATCAGCTCGCTCCACATCACCTTCTGCACCGAGGAAGAGGCACAGGCAGGCCTGGAAATGGGCCTGCTGCACCGCACCACTCAACAATTTCACTGGGAAAACGCCGCTTATCCCGATTTCGAGGGCTTCCTTGCTTCCCTTTCCTCGCGCAAACGCAAGAACATCCGCCGCGAACGCGCCCAGGCCCAAGATTTCGGTGGCCAAATCGTCTCCCTTACCGGAAATGCCATCAAGCCCGAACATTGGGACGCCTTCTGGCGCTTTTATCAAGACACCGGCAGCCGCAAATGGGGCACGCCCTATCTCACGCGCGCGTTTTTCGATATTGCCCACGAAACCCTGCGCGATGACATCCTGATGGTTCTTGCTGAACGCGATGGCGCCTTCGTCGCCGGCGCGCTCAATTTCATTGGCCGCGATACGCTTTATGGCCGCTACTGGGGCTGCACCGAGCATCACCCCTGCCTGCATTTCGAACTGTGCTATTATCAGGCCATCGACTTCGCCATTACCCATGGCCTCTCACGTGTCGAAGCCGGGGCACAGGGCGAACACAAACTGGCGCGCGGATATCTGCCCACAACCTGCCACGCGCTGCACTGGATCGCAGATCCGGGTTTCGCCGGGGCAGTTTCGCACTATCTTGAGGCAGAGCGCGACGCCGTTGCGGAAGAAATCGAGGTGCTCACCGCCTACGGCCCCTTCCGCAAGACTCCTGAGGAGGATCACGATTGAACGAACTTTTATCCGATACCGCCCGCGAAAGCCTGCTTCCGCCGTTGTTTCAAACCGGTTGGGAAATGGCCAAAGGCCGCGATGCGCTGGTCAAGACCTTCACATTCGACGATTTCACCGAAGCGTTCGGCTGGATGACCCGCGCCGCGATCTGGGCCGAGAAATGGAATCACCACCCGGAATGGCGCAATGTCTACAACCGGATCGAAGTGACGCTCACCACCCATGACGCCGACGGCCTCAGCGCGCTCGACGCCAAACTCGCCCGCAAACTCGACAGCCTTTGAACCGGCCCCCCGAAACGGAAAGGGGCGACGTCGCAGACATGCGACACCGCCCCTTTTATCTTTCTTAAAATACTCATTTTCTGGCATCTCGGCGAACGCCAAACCACGGCAACGCGCTCAGATTGCCAAGTTTTTCAGAGTTGATCCAAAAGCGTCTCGCCTGCGCTCAATTCACAGACCCCGGCCTGCTCCTCAACATTAAGCTGGCGCACAACCCCATCCTCAACATACATCGCATATCGTTTTGAGCGCCCGAAAAGCCCGGCAGCCGCCAGATCAAAATCCATGCCCATCGCCTTGGTGAACGCGCCCGACGCATCGCCCAACATCGCAATCCCTGAGTCCGTCGCGCCCATCTGTTTGTCCCAGGCGCCCATGGTAAACGCGTCATTCACCGACACACAGACCACATCATCCACGCCCTTATCGCCAAACGCCTCACGGGTGCGCATGAAACTCGGCAAGTGCGCACTGGTGCACGTCCCCGAAAACGCCGCCGGCAGACCAAACAGCACAACCTTGCGCCCTTTGGTCAACGCCCCGACTTCCACCGCCTCAGGCCCCTTGTCGCCCATCTTGAACAGAGTCCCCTCCGGCAGCCGGTCTCCAATTGAAATCGCCATGTCAATTCTCCTATCCGCGTTGCGCTTTATCGCACCAAGGTTATAGGTTCGCGGCGCAGAGGCAATGCGAAAGAGAGATCATGGCTCACATCGTCGTAATAGGAGCAGGCCAGGCAGGCGCATCGCTCAGTGCAAAACTGCGCAATCTCGGCTTTGATGGGCAAATCACCCTGATCGGCTCCGAACCATCGCCGCCCTATCAACGCCCACCCCTGTCCAAAGCCTACCTTCTGGGCGATATGGCACTCGAACGGCTCTATCTGCGCCCCGAAAGCTTTTATGCCGAGTCTGATATCACCCTGCGCCTGTCCACCCAAGTTGACGCCATCAATTGCGCTGCGCAGACGCTCACCATCGAGAGCGAAACGATGTCTTATGACATGCTCGCGCTCACCACTGGTTCCACCCCTCGCCGCCTGCCAGCCGCAATCGGCGGCGCGCTTGACGGTGTTTTCACCGTGCGCACGCTCAACGATGTCGATGCGATGGCACCGAAATTTGCCGATGGCGCACATGTGCTGATCGTCGGTGGCGGCTATATCGGCCTCGAAGCCGCCGCCGTGGCTGCCAAAAAGGGGCTGAAAGTCACGCTGGTTGAGATGGCCGATCGCATCCTGCAAAGGGTCGCCGCCCCGGAAACCTCTGATTATTTCCGTGCGCTGCACACATCTCACGGCGTTAACATCCTCGAAGGCATCGGCCTTGACCGGCTCATCGGCGACACCCGTGTCACCGGTGCGCGCCTGTCCGATGGCACCACGCTTGACGTGGATTTCGCCATCGTCGGCGTCGGTATCATGCCCGAAACCGGGCTGGCCGAAGCCGCCGGGCTCACCCTCGACAATGGCATCAAAACCGACGCTCAGGGGCGCACCTCCGATCCCCATATTTGGGCCGCAGGCGATTGCGCCTCTTTCCCCTATCGCGGCGCGCGCATCCGGCTCGAAAGCGTTCCCAATGCCATTGATCAGGCCGAATGCGTTGCCGAAAACATGCTCGGGACGGGCAAGGATTATATCGCAAAACCGTGGTTTTGGTCGGATCAATACGACGTGAAACTACAGATTGCGGGACTCAACGCGGGCTACACCCACGTCATCACCCGCCCCGGTGACAAACCGAGCAGCACGTCCTTCTGGTATTACGCAGGTGATACACTTCTGGCGGTAGACGCCATGAACGACGCGCGCGCCTACATGATCGGCAAACGCCTTATCGAGGCGGGCAAAACCCCCGATCCCGCCGCCGTCGCCGATCCCGCAACCGACCTGAAATCACTGCTATGAAGAACACAAACTCAGCGCGCGTGATCGCACACGCCATATGCCCGCCATGCGTATAATCGGCGGCGACTTTCGCGGTCGCGCTCTGGCTTCGGTGGGCAAGGGCGACTCCGGTGCACATCTCAGACCCACCACCGACCGGGTGCGCGAAAGCCTCTTCAACGTGCTCATGGGCGGGCGCTTTGGTGATCCCATAACAGACGCGCGCGTGCTCGATCTTTTTGCTGGCACCGGCGCGCTCGGGCTCGAAGCTTTGTCGCGCGGTGCCTCGCACGTTACCTTTGTCGACGACGGGCGCAAAGCCACCACCCTGATCCGCCAGAACATCGAAATTTGCCGCGCCGGGGCGCAAACCGCTCTGATCAAACGCGACGCACGCAAACTCGCGCCCTGCCCATCGGCCCCCTATGATCTGATCTTCCTCGATCCGCCCTACGCTAAGGGTCTGGGCGAATCCGCACTATCTGCCGCGCTCGCTGGCGATTGGATCGCGCCGGGCGCTCTGATCGTCTGGGAGGAAAGCGCCGCCATCATCCCCCCTGACGGTATCACGCCGCTCGACACGCGCCGTTACGGCGACACCAGTATTTCGCTATTGCGCGCCAACGCAGGCTAACGCAAAGGCGCCGCAAACCACACGGTCAGCAACGCGCAGAGCTTCGCAATTGCAGAATTTGCATCCCGATCGCCACGGCGGGCCCGATCCCCAAAGCAAAGAGAACCGTGCCGAGGCCAAGCGTTCCACCCAGCGCCCAACCGATTGCAACCACGCTCAGTTCAAGAAACATCCGCACAAGCGCGATAGGTTGATGCGTGACGGCCTGAAGCCCTGTCATAAGACCATCTCTCGGTCCCGGCCCGAGGTTCGCAACCAGATATATCGCCCCGCCAAAGCCGGTCACGAACACGCCAAGCAGAGCCAACAGCGCATTCACACCATAGCTCTCAAACGTCGGCATGAAGGGCAGCACATATTCCAACACCAACGCAACAACGACCGCATTGAGGATCGTGCCCATACCCGGTGACTGTCTAAGGGGTATCCACAGCAACAGCACAGATACGCTGATGACAAAAGTTGCGAATCCAAGGCTCCACCCCGTGATATTGGTCACGCCTTGCGCAAACACGGTCCAGGGACTCACCCCGACGCTGGCCGTGACCAACATGGCCTCTCCCAGACCAAACATCACCAACCCCAGAATGAGAAACGCAAGCGACGCCAATGGCGGCTTCATCGTGAACGCCCGTGGCGAACTCCACCAGAGTTTGGGAACCGTCGTGACCGAAAGAAAACTCAAATCGGCCCCCCTCAACAAGCGCCAGTTTCCCATTCAAACATTTCGCGAAAACCTGCTTCACCGGTTCTCGCGAAATGCCGTCGCAGTGCCGATCTCGATAGTGTTACGCAAAAGGCCCGCTCATTGTCGTATCATCCCCAGGTCGGGTGGAACTTGCCCGCCGGTGACAGGGTGAAAATTTCAAACCCATCTGCCGTCACACCAATCGAGTGCTCAAACTGCGCACTCAGAGTCTTGTCACGGGTCACAGCGGTCCAGTCATCGCCCAGAACCTTGGTTTCCGGGCGGCCCAAATTGACCATCGGCTCAATGGTGAAAAACATACCCTCTTCCAATACAGAGCCACTCTGCGCGCGCCCGTAATGCAGCACATTGGGCGGCGCATGAAACACCCGCCCCAATCCATGCCCGCAGAAATCACGCACCACACTCATCCGGTGGCCTTCTACAAAACTCTGGATCGCAAAACCTATATCGCCAAAGGTATTTCCCGGCTTTACCGCCTCGATCCCCTTGAACAAGGCATCATGCGTCACTTCAATCAGCCTCTCTGCCTTGCGAGACAACTTCCCTGCCACATACATCCGGCTGGTATCACCAAACCACCCATCAACGATCACGGTCACGTCGATGTTCAGGATGTCACCATCCTTCAGCTTCTTGTCACCCGGAATACCATGGCACACCACATGGTTCACGCTGATACAGCTGGCGTGCTTATACCCTTTATATCCAATCGTGGCCGATTTCGCGCCCGCGTCATTGACCTTTTGCTCAATGATCCGGTCAATCTCACCGGTGGTCTGACCGACAAAAACATGCTCTGCAATCTCGTCCAGAATGCGCGCCGCCAATGCGCCCGCCTTGTGCATCCCTGCAAAATCCGCAGCCTCGTGGATGCGGATACCTTCGCGCGTCATGCGCCCCCTATGCGTCTCGTTCACAGGCCCTGCTTTCTTGCCGAAATTTAATATCATGGCCCCTGTTTAGGCCAGTTCCAAGCGGAGGGCCAGATGTTGCAGATCACGATCCGCCCTTGCCCCGCGCCCGCGCCCACCCTTAGGCTCATTTCACAGATCCATTTCCTTATCAGGAGCAGATCCATGCGCATCTTGATCGTTGCTTTCGCCCTATGCCTTGCCATTCCCGCCCAATCCAACGCCGATGCCTGCCGCGATGAAATCGCCGCATTGTTCGACGGTGGGCCGCTCGATCCCTATCAGCGACCGTCCCATCGCCACGAAAAACAGGTATTCGACGCCTCCGACACCCCGACACACACTTTCGCGTCAATCGTGCAAACCCCGCTGCGCACCATTTCCGGCATCAAAGGCGGCGACATGACGCTGGCGATAGACGACGACACCTGGACCGGCCCCTCCCCCGACGGCCCTTGGACACCGTCGCAAAACAACATGCCCAAAAACCGCGAACCTTGGCACCGCGCAATGCAGGCCCAGCAGGCCGCGAACCTTACCAATACCGCCTGCCCCGGCATCGTCAATTTCGAGGGCACTCAATGGCTCTCCTACCGCTACAGCACCAAGACCGATCCAAACCCCGACATGAACAACGCCTTCTTTGGCTCCACTGATACCGTCTATATCGCGCCTGACACGATGCAGGTAATGCGTCTGGAACAGACCGGGCTGTTCTCCTCCTGGCTGCCCGAACCAGGAAAAGACACCTACGTGACCTCCTTTACCTACGATCCCGCCATAACGATCACGGCCCCCCAATAGGCCCACCGCGCGCCACATACACCCATTCAAACCTCTGCTATCCTTACGCCGATCCCCCGATAGCAGACCAAGGAGCCGCCCCCATGTCCCCCGATTTCCTGACCCATATTCGCGACACCCTCGGTCAGATCGAGGCCGACGGCCTGATGAAGGTTGAACGCGCCCTCACCTCGCCCCAGGGCGCTCATATCGACGTGGCCGGGCGCGACATGCTCAACCTCTGCGCCAACAACTATCTCGGCCTTGCCGACAATCCCGCCCTGATCACGGCGGCGAAACAGGCGCTTGATGCTGATGGCTTTGGCATGGCCTCAGTGCGCTTCATTTGCGGCACCCACGATCTGCACCGCGCGCTGGAAACCCGCCTCGCCGCCTTCCTTGAAAAAGACGACGCGATCCTTTTCGCCGCCTGTTTCGATGCCAATGGCGGGCTGTTCGAACCATTGCTCGGCCCCGAAGATGCGATCATCTCGGATGCACTTAACCACGCCTCGATTATCGATGGCGTACGTCTCAGCAAGGCACGCCGCTTTCGCTATGCCAATGGCGACATGAGCGATCTGGAAACCCAGCTCAAAGAAGCCCGCACCGGCGGCGCGCGCCACATCATGATCGCCACCGATGGCGTGTTCTCGATGGACGGCACGCTTGCCCCCCTGCCCGAAATCACCGCCCTGGCCGAAAAATACGATGCGCTCGTCATGGTCGATGACTGCCACGCCACCGGCTTCATGGGCCCCAAGGGCCAAGGCACCGGCCACCATTTCGCCGTCGCCGACAAGATCGACATCATCACCGGCACGCTCGGAAAAGCCCTCGGCGGCGCTCTCGGCGGGTTCATCGCCGGGCCGCAACCGGTCATCGACCTCTTGCGTCAGCGCGCCCGCCCCTACCTCTTCTCCAATGCCCTTCCACCAATGATCTGCGCCGCTGGCATTGCCGCGCTTGATCTGGTCGAACAGGGCGACGATCTGCGCCGCCAGCTTTTCGAAAACGCCGCCTATTGGCGCGCAGGGCTGAGCGAGCGCGGCTTCAACCTGCTTCCCGGCGAACACCCGATCATTCCCGTGATGATCGGTGATGCCCGTCTGTCACAAGACATGGCCGCGCGTTTGGGTGAACTCGGCGTCTATGTCGCCGGGTTTTTCTTTCCTGTGGTTCCCAAAGGCACCGCCCGCATCCGCACCCAGATGAACGCCGCCCTCACCCGCGCCGACCTTGACACCGCGCTTGATGCCTTCGCGCAGGCGGGCCGCGTCACCGGAGTTTTGTCATGAGCAATGAAATGAAGGCCCTGCAAAAAGAGGCCCCCGGCACCGGCCTCGTTCTGACCCGCGTGCCAGTCCCCGAAATCGGCCCCGACGACGTGCTGATCAAGATCCACAAGACCGGCATCTGCGGCACCGATGTGCATATCTGGAACTGGGATGACTGGGCCGCACGCACCGTTCCTACGCCGCTGGTCACTGGCCATGAATTCGCCGGCGAGATTGTCGAGTTGGGCCGCGACGTCGAAGGTCTGGAGCTTGGCCAGCGCTGCTCAGGCGAGGGCCATCTGATCGGCAAAACCTCACGCCAGTCGCGCGCCGGAAAATTCCACCTCGACCCACAAACTCGTGGTATCGGCGTGAATGAACAAGGCGCGTTTGCCCAATATCTCAAACTCCCAGCCTTTAATGTTGTGCCGCTACCCGATGCAGTAGACGACGAAATCGGCGCTATCCTCGACCCGCTAGGCAACGCGGTCCATACCGCACTCAGCTTCGATCTCGTGGGCGAGGATGTTCTCATCACCGGCGCTGGCCCGATCGGTATCATGGCCGCCTGTGTGGCGCGCCACGTTGGCGCGCGTCATGTGGTGATCACCGATGTGAACCAGGCCCGCCTCGATCTGGCGGCCTCGGTGGCCGATGTCGTTCCTGTAAATGTTGCCTTGCAAGACTTGCGCGATGTCGAAGGCGCGCTCAGAATGAAGGAAGGCTTCGATGTCGGGCTGGAAATGTCCGGCAATCAGGCCGCGCTCGATCAGATGGTCGACAACATGGTGATGGGGGGGCGTATTGCTCTTCTCGGCATCCCGCCCGGTAAATCCCCGGTCGACTGGTCGACATTCGTATTCAAAGCAATCACCCTCAAGGGCGTCTATGGCCGCGAGATTTTTGAGACCTGGTACAAGATGCTCGCCATGCTGGAAAACGGCCTCAATGTGCGCGGCGTCATCACCCACCGTTTTCCCGCCGACGACTATGCAGAAGGCTTCAAGGCGATGCTTTCGGGCCAAAGCGGCAAGGTTGTGCTTGATTGGAGCTAACGACCGTCAAAACCGCATGCTTGCAACTCGCCAATTCCCCCGCATACTCCAACCGACCAGAAAGGCTAGGCGCTCTTTTGGCTCAGGCCGCTCTTTGGCTCAACATCTCTGACACCGAACAGGCCATGGGACCATCATGATACAGACCTTCGCCATACTCCTGTTTCTTTGCGCACCGGCTGTCTTGCTGCTTGGCGTTCGCCATCTGTCAGCGGCCCGGATGCTTGGGCCAATCGTGCTTTGCTATGTTGCTGGCCTGATTTTGGGCATTTCCGACCTGCTCCCCGATTCAACAGACCCCATCAGAACCAGCATTACCGAAGCCAGCCTTGGGTTGGCGCTTCCGCTTTTGCTCTTTTCCGTCGATATCCGCGCATGGCGGCACGTGGCCGGACGCGCCATGTTGTCCATGGGTCTGGCCGTCACCGCCGTGGTTTTCATCGCGACTCTGCTGTTTTACGGCTTCGCGGCGCAGGGCGTAGAAGCCCCCGAACAGCTCTCGGGCATGGCTATCGGCATGTATACCGGCGGCATCGCCAATCTTGGGTCTATCAAGCTGGCGCTTGCCATTCCCGATGCGCGTTATCTTCTGTTTGCGACCGTCGACACCTTTGTCGGCGCGCTTTACCTGATGCTGGTCCTGACTGTCGGGCGTCGGATTTTCGACCGTTTTCTCGCGCCTTTCCCGCAAACCTACCACGGCGACAATCTCGCCTACGACCAAGTGGAATCTTACCGCGAACTGCTACATATTTCAGAGCTCCCCAGAACCCTCGCTGCGCTGGTGGCCGCCGGACTCTGCGTCGGCGCTGCGGTTCTTCTGGCACCAAGATTGCCCTTCGCCGCGCCCGAAATCGTGGTCATTGTCCTGCTCACCAGCTTTGGCTTGCTGGCGTCGTTCATTCCCAAGATTCAGCAAAACCCTGCAGCCTCCAAGCTCGGCATGTATTTGATCTATGTCTTCTCGTTCTGCGTGGCGGCCTCGCTGGACCTGGCCGCGCTGGCGACAATGAATGCGACGATCCTGATCTTCGTGATTGTGGCCACCTTCGGCAGCCTGCTGCTGCACGCGCTGCTTTGCCGATGGTTCAAAGTCGATGTTGATACCTTCCTGATCACATCCGTAGCAGCGCTTCTGTCGCCGGCATTTGTGCCGATGGTGGCGCGTAACCTGCGCAACCCCGGCATTCTCATGTCTGGCATGACCACCGGAATTCTGGGGTTTGCCATCGGTAATTATCTCGGTATCTCTGTGGCGCTGCTTCTGGCCTCTGGAGGAAATCAATGAGTCATCTAAGCTTGCCCGAAGAGGGCCGCGCGCCTGAACAGGTGCTGAAAGACCTCAAGGATTTCGGGCGCACAGACCCCGACTACAAGGACGGGCGCCTCTGGAGTCTAGTCTATCACCTCGACGAAGAGCATGATGACTTCACCGCCGCCGCCTATCGGCAATATTCTTCGGCCAACGGGCTTAACCCGGCTGCGTTCCATAGCCTCAAGCAGATGGAAACCGAGATCATTTCCATCGTCGCCGGCCTTCTGCATGGCGGGGCTGACACCTGCGGCGTGGTTACGGCGGGCGGCACCGAAAGCTGCCTTATGTCGGTAAAAACCTATCGCGACATGGCGCGCAAGAAGCGCAGTGTGCAGCGCCCTAATATGATCCTGCCCACTACGGCGCATGTCGCATGGTTCAAGGCGGCGGAATATTTCGGCGTGACCGCGCGGCTCTTGCCGATGAACGATGACCTCAGCACCGACATTTCCAAGCTCGCCCGGATGATCAACCGCAATACGGTGATGATCCTCGGCTCTGCCCCCGAATATCCGCACGGCACCATCGACCCGATCGCCCAGATGGGCAAGATCGCACAGGCCAAGGGCGTCCCCCTTCACGTTGACGCCTGCGTCGGCGGTTTCATCCTGCCTTTCATGGAGATGAACGGCGCCGAACTGCCCGAATGGGACTTCCGCGTGCCGGGCGTCACCTCGATATCGGCCGACCTGCACAAATATGGCTACACCGCCAAAGGCGCATCCACGATCCTTTACCGCAACCTCGACCTGCTGAAGTTTCAGATGTTCGTCTATCAGGATTGGCCGGGCGGTGTCTTTGCGTCCCCCGCCCTGCTGGGCACCCGACCGGGGGGCGCCTACGCCGCCGCCTGGGCCGTGTTGCAGAAAATGGGCATTGATGGCTACCGCGACCTGGCCGCTCGCACCACCCAAGCCGTCGAGCAGCTAAAGACCGGCATCAGCGAAATTGACGGCCTGCGCCTGCTTGGGAATCCCCAGGGCCCGCTTTTGGCCTTCGGCTCTTCCGCGCGCACGGTCAACATGTTTGCCGTTGCCGATCAGCTTGAGAAAAAAGGCTGGAGCGTGAACCGCGTGCAAAACCCCGATGGCATCCACGCAATGGTAACGGCCCAGCATCTCGATGTCGTGCCGCAATATCTCACCGATCTGGCCGAAGCCGTTGCAACGGTGCGCGCCCATCCCGAGTTGGCCAAGTCCGGCGGCGCTGCCACCTATGGCATGATGGCGCATGTGCCAATGCGCGGCATGGTCAAGAACAAGGTGCTCGACGTTTTTGCCGAAATGTATCGTGCAGGTGGCGGCAATCTCGACATGAAGGCACCGGGCAAACCATCCCTGCCCGAACGGCTTATGTCGCGCTATGTCAATTGGCGCTCAAACCGTAAGTGAGCGCGAAACCCGCCCGCTCATGACCCGCGGATGAACCCACGTTCCTTGATCAGGGCAAGCAGATCATCCGCCGACTGGCGCAGCGCCTTGCCCGAGGTGTCCAGCGCGGCATGCGCCTGCCGATAGAGGTTCTCCCGGCTTTTCAGGATCGCGCGCAATTGCTCCATCGCCTCCGGGTTGCCTTCCATTGGGCGCATGTCGCCTTGCGAACGCACCCGCGCCATATGCTCATCGGGACTCGCTGTGATCCAGATCGTATGGAAATGGCGCCGCACCGTGTTGTAGGTGGTCGGCTCGGCCACGATCCCTCCGGCAACGGCCAATATTATGCTGGAATGCGTTGCAATGATCCGCTCGACCGCGCGCGCCTCAAGCGTGCGATACCCTTCCTGCCCATAGAGCGCCATCAACTCCGTGACCGGCATGCCGGAATGGTCTTCAATCTCGCTGTTCAACTCAAGAAACGGCAGGCCCATGTCCTGCCCCACCATGGCCCCCAGCGTCGATTTTCCCGCCCCGCGCAACCCAACAAGACAGATCCGGCTGGCGCGCAGGTTTTCCGGCGGCACCGGTGTCAGCACCGAACGTATCTGCTGCTTCGTTTCCGAGGTCGAGGCGCGATAAAGCTCTGCAAAGCGCAGCGTTTCCGAGGTCCAGGGGTCTTCCTCCCCCAATAGCCACTCGATACGCGTATCCAGCGCCGTCGCCACACGTTGCAGCAAACCGATCGAGATATTGCCTTCTCCGGCTTCCAATTGCGCAAGATACCGCATCGAAACCCCCGAGGTTTCCGCGATCACCCGGCGCGGCAGGCCCTTCATTTCGCGCGCCTTGCGCACCCGCTCCCCAACACGCGCCAGCAGGGTTTCAACAACCCGCTCAGCCTCCTGCGCCGGGACGCTGGTGGTGATCTTCCCCCTGAAATTCGTAATCTCACTCATGCCATGCGCTACTTATGTATTATATCGCACAAGCTACCTCATTTCGGCGTTGATTCAAACGAATTCGCGGATCTGCACTATCGCGCGATGGCCCTCAATAGGTTTCCACATGATAGCGCCCGTCGCTGCGCATCGCGTCGCGGGTGGCGCTCCATGAGATACCTGCGCTCTCGGCAATGTTGGTAAATGCCTGATCAACACCCACTTCCATGCCGCGCAGCCCGCAGATGTAGATATGGGTTTTCGGATCGGCGATCATCTCGGCAATATCGCCCTCGGCCACCATCATGCGGTCTTGCACATATTCCTTGGGCTGATCCGGCAGTCGACTGAAGACCATGTGCTTTTTCAGGATACTGTCCGGCACCTTGCCCAGCGGGCCAAAATACGGCAGGCTCTCGGGCGTGCGCGCCCCGAAGAACAGCACCATATCGCCACCCGTGGCCCCCGCCATGCGCGTGCGATGCATGGTAAACGCCCTGAACGGTGCCGATCCCGTGCCGGTACAGATCATCAAAATACGTGCGTCCGTATCATTCGGCATCAGGAATGTTGCCCCGAACGGTCCGGTTACGCGAACTTCATCGCCCTTCTTCAGATCACAAACATAATTCGAACAAACCCCACCCTCTTCCCGCTTAACGGTCAGCGACAGGTTGTTATATCCGGGGCGTTCCCCATCACGCGGGCTCGAAACTGAATAGAGCCGCGGCAGATGCGGCTTGCCGTTTTCATCTGTCCCCGGCGGAATAATCCCAATGGACTGTCCCTCCAGCGCCGGCATCGGCTGGCCGCCAAAATCAAGGATGATATGGCGCACATCGCTATCGGCCCCCTCGGCCGTCAGCCGATAACTGCCCTGCACACGCGCCACGGCAGGTTTGCCGAGATTATAAAGATTAACCGTCGGTTTCGATGCAGTTGCGGGTGCATGTGCCTTGCCGCCGGCCCCTTCATGCGCCTCGGCCAGAAGGGCGGCCATCGCTTCGTCAATCGCCTCAATGCCCGTATCTGCGCTCTCGCCCAGATCCTCCTGCGCGGGCAATTCCTCCCAACCAAACTGCTCTTCCAATGAATAGGGTGTATTCACAACGCGCCATTCATCAATCGAACCCGTCGGACAAACAGGAATGCAATCCATACAGTAATTACAAATCTCGGCGTCAATCACCACGTTGTTGTCGTCATGCGAGATCGCATTGATCGGGCAAGTCATCTCGCAGGTATAACAACGGATGCAAATTTCCGGGTCGATCAGGTGCTGTTTGATCGGTTTGTTCATGGCCACGCATGCCTGTCGTTCAAGATGACATCGGGAAGAACCAAGGCTTCGAGCAGCTCCGTGCAAATACCTCGGCAATCGGTGCATCCCAAACACGGCACGCCCAGATTGGCGACAGTCGCGGCCAAAGCCTTGCTGCGCCGGGTTTCACCTCGGTTTCTGGCGACGTCGATGCCCATCACGCTTCTCCCTTCGATTTGTAGTGCCCGACCGGGGCATCACGACACCCCGGTCGGATCAGATCATATCAGGCCATGTGAAGCTTCACATATTCGAAATCACCCGGCTTGTTGTCGATACCCACTTTCGGCGGTGCGATCCAGCCGGCGTATTTGCCCGGCTCGCTTACCGGCTTCATCAGCGACTGAATATAGTCACCATCGGCGTGGGTCGGCAACCATTCGACCATACCCTTGTCAAATTCCGCGCCGGTGATGAACTTCCCATCGGGGTCAATCATCTTGTCTGCAAAGACACCGATCTTGCGGTGGAAGGCCTCATGCGGCAGCTTCAGCTCGAACTGAATGCCCATCTTCTCGATGATTTTGTTCCAACGGCCCACACCACCGGCGGCATCCTTGGTATAATCATCACGCAAACGCATGTTGATCGCGGTAAGGGCGGGAACATCATGCTGCACGATCTTGCCATCCACGATATCCCACACGCGGTAAGTATCATTGGTCAGCTTGTGATCGTCGGTCAGACGGTTTTCCTGATAGCGCCCCTTGATCCCCGCGTTGAACGCATTGGCCGCGTTGGTCGACACTTCCTGCCCAAAAAGATCGAGCGACAGGGTATAGTGCAGGTTCAACTTCTTCTGGATAAGCGGCAGATCAATCACACCGAGCGAACGGATTTTTTCCACGTCATACGGGTCTTCGATACCATTTTCACGCATCACATCACAGGTGCGCTGGATCGTGCGGCCCACACCGGTTTCGCCCACAAACATATGGTGCGCTTCTTCGGTCAGCATGAAGCGGCAAGTGCGGCTCAGCGGATCGAACCCCGATTGTGCCAGCGATTCAAGCTGCATCTTGCCATCGCGGTCGGTGAAGTAGGTGAACATGAAGAACGACAGCCAATCCGGCGTCTCTTCATTGAACGCCCCGAGCATCCGCGGCGCTTCCTCCGAACCCGACTGACGACGCAGCAGATCATCCGCCTCTTCGCGCCCATCACGGCCGAAATACTTGTGCAGCAGATAGACCATCGCCCAAAGGTGGCGCCCCTCTTCCACGTTCACCTGAAACAGGTTGCGCATGTCATAAAGCGACGGTGCGGTCAGAGCGAGCGAACGTTGCTGCTCAACCGATGCAGGCTCGGTATCGCCCTGAATCACGATCAGGCGTTTCATCATATTGCGGTATTCGCCCGGCACTTCCTGCCAAGCAGGTTCGCCCGCATGCTCACCACAAGGGATGCGGCGGTCTTCAACTTCCGGTGCCAGAAGAACACCCCAACGGTATTCCGGCATCTTCACATAGTCGAACTTGGCCCAACCCTTGGGGTCCACGCTCACAGCGGTGCGTAGATAGACCAGCGATTGCTGAAATTTGTCGGGGATAAGATCGCTCCACCAGTTGATATAACCGGGGTGCCATTTTTCCAGCGCCTTCAGCACGCGTTTGTCCGAGGACAGCCCCACATTGTTGGGGATTTGCGTGTCGTAACTCACATTGATCAGATCAAGCATGTCTTCTCTCCTCTTCGCGCCATCAAACGCGCTTCATGTCGTATTCACCCTTCACGCCGGTGCCATAGCGCTGCAAAGCGCCATCCGCACCAACCGCATTGGGCCGTTGGAAAATCCAGTTCTGCCAGGCCGTAAGGCGTCCGAAAATCCGTGTCTCCATGGTCTCGGGGCCAGGGAACCGCAGGTTCGCCTCCATCCCGGTCAAGGCATCAGGGCTAAAGCTCGCACGCTCTTCCATGAAGATGCGAATCTCATCCTCCCAGTCGATGTCATCAAGGATATAAGTCACCATCCCCAACTCGTCGGCCTCTTCGGCTTCAATCGCTTCACCGATCTTGCCTTCCAACACGTCCACCGACTCCGGCTCGCCCAGAAAACGAGTATTCAACCGGCTCAGGTCATTGCCCATCGGATATTGCCCAAAATTGCCCGCCGACAGAGTGATGGCAGCAACCGGGCGATTATCGCCCTCAAACTCGTCTTCCATCATATAGGACCGGTCCACCGCAAACAGCAGCTCGGCCAGAACCCCGGCAAAGCACGAACCATGCTCGACCAGTGCCACCAGACTGCGCGAGGTCACATCAACCCGTTTCAACACCCGCTTCCAGAACGCCAGAACCTCAGCCGCCAACCAGTGATCCTTGTTGTCGAGCAGCAGTTTCTCATGCGCCAGAACCGCCTCCGCGTCGCCCTGACTGCGGAATGTCATGACACCCAACTCGGGCTCGTTCATCCGCAAATGCAGGATCGCATCGTCAAGCTCACGCGCCAGCCGCAGCAAATATGCCTGATCGCCCTGCGCCAGCATCTCCTCCATAGACCCCGGCGCATCGCCCTCTGGCCCGTGAAGCATGATTTCCACACTGCGCGCCGCGCGGTTCACCGTCACTTCAACCAGCGAATAGCGAACCGAACCATCATCAGAGAACTCGCGCTGAAGTGGCGCCAAGACGATACCCTTCTCGGCACTAGGTTTTGTCGAAGCGGCGGCGAATTCACGCGCCCGCTCGGCAACGGTTTCGTCGAATTTCGAGTTGGGGATGACTTCATCCACCAGACGCCAATCCTTGGCCCGCTTGCCGCGCACCCCTTCTTCCATGGCGCTGAACACATCCGCCCGGTCCCGGCGCACCTTGCGCTTGTCGGTCACACGGGTAAGCCCGCCAGTGCCCGGCAATACCGCCAATAGCGGCACTTCGGGAAGCGCAACGGCAGACGTGCTGTCATCGGTCAGCATCAGGTAATTACACGCCAACGCAAGCTCATATCCGCCCCCCGCACACGAGCCCTTGATCGCGGCAATATATTTCTGCCCGCTGTCGACCTCGGCCGCCTCGTAGGTGTTGCGTGTCTCATTGGTGAACTTGCAAAAATTGACCTTGTGATGATGCGTCGCACCACCCAGCATGCGGATATTTGCCCCGGCACAGAACACCTTATCCTTGCCCGACTGCATCACCACAACCTTCACTTCCGGGTGCTCAAACCGCATCCGCTGAACGATATCGTTCAACTCGATATCAACACCCAGATCATAGGAGTTGAGCTTGAGCTGATAGCCGTCAAACAGCCCGCCATCTTCGTCCACATCCATGGTCAGGCGTGCAACCTCTCCATCATACGTTACTTTCCAGTGGCGGTACTTCGATGGTTCCGTCTGAAAATCAATAACCTTTGTCACGACCAGATGCCCTCCATGTTGCGCGTTCATCTTTCCTGTTATCTGCATTATAGTTCACACTCGCTAACAGGTAAACTATTCTCTTCGGAACAATAATGCTAAATCTATTCTATATTTTTCAATGCACTACCGACAGGCAGGACGGCCAGCAACGGAATTATGCATTATAATTCATATACAGGGATATCGACGATTCTCTCTCCCGGCCCTCTGGTGTATTCCCGCGTAAACGCCGTTACCTCCGCCATTACCCGCTCGGTCTGATCGAAATGCGGGGCGTGGCGACACTCCTCCAGAATGGCGACACTGACCGCTCTTTGCGACCGGCGCGTGATCTCTTCGACCTGCGCCAGAGTGCCATATTGGTCCTCGCGCCCCTGAATCACCAAAATCGCCCGGTTGATGCAGTCTATCACATCCGCCACATTCCATGCACGAAACCCGGGATCGAGCCAGGCACCGTTCCAGCCATAAAATGCCACGTCCGGATCGGCATGATACCGGCCCATCTTCTCCCGCAGGTCTGTCGTTTCATAGGCCACCTTGGCGCGTTCGATCTCGGCAAGCCCCATGTCTTCGGCAAAGAAATGCGGCGCCATCAGGATCACACCGCAAAGCCGCACATCCTGCAAACGTGCCGCATAGATTGCCGCAATCGTCGCCCCGTCAGAATGCCCCATCAGAAAAAACTGATCCGCGCCCATTTCATCCAATACTTCGGGTAGAACGTCCAACGCCTCGCACGTCATGTAATCAAGCGGCAGCGGCAAATCGCTGGCCTCCGATTGACCATACCCCGCACGCGAATAGGCAAACACCGAAAGCCCGGTCGCCTCAACCAATTTTTGCGGAAAATCGCGCCACAAGGCCAGACACCCCAGCCCCTCGTGCAACAAGACAATCACCGGCTTGCCATCCGGTGCAGGCCCGAATGTGCCCCATTCCAGACGTTTGCCCCCGGCGTTCAAAGACCCATGCCCGGCTTCCCAGTCAATCATGCCCCATCCCTCAACTTGAACCGTTGGATCTTGCCTGTCGCGGTCTTGGGCAACTCGTCCACAACCTCGATCCAGCGCGGATATTTCCACATCCCGATCTTCTCTTTGACGTAGTTTTTCACCGCCTCCATGTCGGGCGCCTCAACGCCCTCTTTCATCACCAGATAGGCAGCCGGTTTCGCCAGACCCTTCTCGTCATCACGCGCAACGACTGCGGCCTCCAATACACCGGGAAACTCAATCAGCGCCTGTTCCACCTCGAACGGCGAAACCCAGATGCCCGAAACCTTGAACATGTCATCCGTGCGCCCACAATAAACATAGCGCCCGTCGGCGTTGCATTCGTATTTGTCGCCAGTACGCGTCCAATGGCCTTCAAAGGTGCTTTGCGATTTGTGGCGGCGGTTCCAATAGCCTTCTGCGCTTGACGGCCCGCGCACCAAAAGCTCCCCTACCTCGCCTTGCCCGACAGCCTCGTCATGCTCATCCACCAGCCGCACATCATACCCCGGCACCGCCACACCGGACGTGCCATAAACAATATCGCCGGGGCGGTTGCTGAGGAAAATATGCAGCATTTCGGTCGACCCAACCCCGTCGACGATATCCGCACCCCAAAGCTTCTTCCAACGCTCCCCGACATCGCGCGGCAACGCCTCGCCCGCCGACGTGCAAATGCGGATCGCATGCTCTGGCATGCCGCCGCGCTTCTCCTGCTCGGCCACCAACGCAGCATAAAGCGTCGGCACCCCGCAGAAAACTGTTGGGCGCTCGGCCGCCATCAACTCAAACACCGAGGCCGGCGTTGGCCGCCCGCCATAGATCACCGTGGTCGCCCCCACCGCCATCGGAAAGCTTAGCGAATTGCCCAAACCATATGCGAAAAAGAACTTGGCAACGGAATGCACGACATCATCCTCACGCAAACCCAACACCTGCTGACCAAACGTGTCCGACGTTGCTTTCAGAGATCCATGCACATGGCGCACGCCTTTGGGCGTCCCGGTCGACCCCGAGGAATAAAGCCAGAAGGCCAACTCATCACTGTAAGCCTCCGCCGCCTTGTGCAACGGCGCATCTTTGACAAATTCGGTGTAGCTCTCGGTGCCAACAGGTGCATCACCAATCACCAGAATTGAGCGCAAAAAGCGGTTGCCATCAATCGCGGGCTTCACCACGTCCCAAAGCTGCTCCGAGACCACCAGAATTGTCGCCCGGCTATCGTTCAGGATCGCCTCATAGACCGACGATGACAGCAGAGTATTGAGAGGCACAGGAATAGCACCCCCCTTGATGGCTCCCCAAAACACCACCGGAAATTCGATCTGGTCGCGCACAATCATTGCGATCCGCTCTTCGCGCCGCACCCCATGCCGCTCCAGCGCCCCGGCAAAACGCGCAGTTTCCTCGGCCAACTGGCCATAGGTCAATTCCCGCTTTTCTCCATCGGCCTCGCGAAATGCAACCTTGTCAGCGCGCCCCTCGTCGAGATGCCGATCAACGAAATAGAGGGCTGCATTCTCATTTACTTGCATAGGTCGTTCCTCCCTGAACGCCGCGTCAAATCCGACGCTTCGGCTCCGCCCGAGGATCACTCCAAACCCTACACGGGAATCGCCATTTGTGCGTTATAATGCATTTTTCCTGATTTCGTTCAATTCAAACCTCTCCACCATGAAATTTTCTGCATATATCTCGCGCCACAACAGCACGACCATGCGCGCGCGCCACGCCCGGTTGGGCTTCACAGGTCACAATGGCACAGGCTGATTCTGCCTGCCCACCGCTCTACCGATCATGCCAGAGCCCTGCACGCGCAAGCGCCCTGCCGCCCGCCAGACAGAAATCCCGCGCTCCTCAAACCATTCAAAAAACCTATCCGCCGGGATTAGACATCACCACCCTCACGCCGCCTCGCAAAACGCCAACGCCCCGGCAACCGTTTCGCCCTAAATATCGCGTCCCACGCCCCTGCTTCATCTTGCCGGAAATATCCCGGGGGTGCGGGGGCTGGCCCCCGCTCCTACCTCTCCAAACAACGGGCCCTGCGCCCTATTTCGCCGCGATCCGTCCGTCCACATAGGGCGTATACGCGCCCTTTTGGGCCAGATACTCTGCCACCACATCGGCCAGATCCGGCCCGAAATCATACGCATTGATCGCCTCGGTGCCGAACACCTTGTATCCGTCGCCGCCATTGCGAATGTAATTGTTGGTCACCACGCCATAAACCTTGTCGGTCTCCAGCGGCACCCAGGTCTCGCCCTCCATCACGTCAACCGAAACGACCCGACTGCCCGATGCCGCGCTCGGGTCATAAACCACCTTCATGCCGGCCACCTGCGGGAACCGCCCGGCGCCGTCCTCGATCTGGCTAAAGCCGTTTTCCAGCCCGGCCAAAACGGTCGACCCCTTGGCCTGGAACGTCGACAGCGTGTTCTGGAACGGCAGCACAGTCAGAACCTCGCCCATCGTCACCTCACCCGCGTCGATCGAGGCACGCAGCCCACCGCTGTTCTCAATCGAGATCGTGACACCCTGGTCCTTCACCCGCTCCAGCATCGCGTCGGCCACCAGATTTCCCATGGTGCATTCCCCTGCCCTACAGTCGGCACTCGCGCCATTGATCACCTCCAGCGTCTCGGCCACCACGCGCTGGCGGATCTCATCCAGCGGCGCGGCCAGTTCAGCAATCCGCGCCACCGTCGGCGCATCCTCGGCCACGGCCGCGTCCATCGAAACCGGCTCACCCTTGGCCTCAATGATTTCACCGGCATCGTTGAACGTCACATTCAACTCACCCAGAAACTTGCCATAGGCATAGGCCGACACAATCGCGGTTGAGCCTACCATTGTCGGATAAGGCCCCTCGGCCCGCTCGTTCACGTTGCTCAAAAGCGTGTTGGTATGTCCGCCCACGATCACGTCCACCCCGGTCGTGCCGGCCGCCACTCTTTGGTCAACGCCATAGCCCGAATGGCTCAACACGATGATCTTGTTAACCCCCTGCGCTTCCAGCTTCTCCACCTCGGACTGCACCGCGCCGACCGGATCGGTGAAGATGATGTTTGGCCCCGGACTGGCCAATTCATCGGTATCCTGCGGCGTCAGCCCGATCAGGCCCAGCTTCTCACCACCGCGCTCGATAATCGTCGATTTCGCCAATTTGTCCTTGAGAATGTCCTCGCCCGAAAGATCAGCATTCGACATCAACACCGGAAAATCCACCGCATCCATGAACCCGCGCAACACCTCCGGGCCATCGTCAAACTCGTGATTGCCCACGGTCATCGCGTCATAGCCAAGCTTGTTCATCATCTCGGCGGCAACCTTGCCCTTGTAATAGGTGTAAAAAAGCGTGCCCTGAAACTGATCGCCCCCATCCACCAGAATCGCGTTGTTCGTCCGCTTGCGCGCGTCCTCAATTGCCGTCACCAATCGGGCCGTGCCGCCAAAACACTTACCCTCGGCGTTCTCCTCAAAACTGCAGCCGCTGTCATATTTGCTGACCGGCTCGAAACGTGCGTGAAAATCATTGGTGTGCAGAATGGTCAGCGAATAATCCGCCGCGGCCATACCCGCGCTCATGGCCAAGGCCGCAGCCCCACTTAGAAACCGTGCAATCATCGTCCAAATCTCCTGTTCTAAAATAACTTCAATCGAATGCTGCCGTGTCAGCGCTTCTAAGTCAAAGTCAAACCCGCTTGACCATTGCCCAGACCCGATGCATCACGCCACCATGCTGATTTACAAGATTTTCCGCGCACCCGAATGGCAGGAACTGGCCGATCAAGGTAAAACCGCGGGCGCCCCTGTCGATGTCGCCGATGGCTACATCCATTTTTCCACCGCCCAGCAGGCCCGTGAAACCGCGGCAAAACACTTCGCCAAAGAAGACAACCTGATTCTCGCGGCCCTCGACACCGACGCACTCGGCGCGGCGCTGAAATGGGAACCTTCGCGCGGCGGCGCGCTCTTCCCGCATCTCTATCGCGCGCTCACCCTCACCGATGTGCTCTGGACCCGCCCGTTGCCGCTCGGCCCCAATGGGCATGTTTTCCCGGATGAAATTGCATGACCCCGCTTGAACGCCTCGGCCTTGGCATCCTGCACCGGATCGACCCAGAACGCGGCCATGCCATCGCGCTGGCCGCCCTGCGAAGTGGCCTTACGCCGCTGCCCGGTCGCGTGACATCCGGGCGTCTGCAAACCAGCCTCGCCTCTCTGTCGCTGCCCAATCCGGTCGGCCTCGCCGCCGGGTTCGACAAGAACGCCACGGCGCTGAAACAACTGGCCCGCGCGGGCTTCGGCTTTGTCGAAGTCGGTGCCGCCACACCACGCGCCCAGCCCGGCAACCCGCGCCCACGACTCTTTCGCCTGGCCGAAGATCGCGCCGCGATCAACCGCTTCGGCTTCAACAATGACGGCATGGAAGTCATCGCCCGCCGCCTCGCCAACCGGCCCAGGGACATGATCCTCGGCCTCAATCTCGGCGCCAACAAGGACAGCACAGACCGCGCAGAAGATTTCAGCCGCGTGCTGGCCCATTGCGGCCCCCATATCGACTTCGCCACCGTCAACGTCTCCTCGCCCAACACCGAAAAGCTGCGCGACCTGCAAGGTGCCGCTGCCCTGCGCTCACTGCTCACGGGGGTGATCGAAACCCGCACCTGGCTCAAACGCCCGATCCCCGTCTTTCTCAAGATCGCACCGGACCTTAACGAAACCGAGATCGAAGACATCGCCGAAGTCGCCCAAAGCACCGGCATCGACGCGATCATCGCCACCAACACCACGCTTGCACGCGACGGGTTGCAAAACTCCCACCGAGATCAGACCGGCGGCCTCTCGGGCGCGCCCCTGTTTGAGAAATCCACCCGCGTTCTGGCCCGGCTCTCCGCATTGACCGACGGCAAGATCCCGCTCGTCGGCGTCGGCGGCATATCCTCTGCCGAAGACGCCTATGCCAAGATCTGCGCCGGGGCCTGCGCCGTGCAGCTTTACACCGCGATGATCTATCAAGGCATCTCGCTGGCCGCCGAGATCGCGCGCGGCCTTGACGCCTTGCTTGAACGCGACGGTTTTGCCAATGTCGCCTTGGCCGTTGGCACCAAACGAAAGGATTGGCTGTGACCCTCACAATCTGGCACAACCCGCGCTGCTCCAAATCGCGTCAGACCCTCGCGCTCTTGGAAGAAAACGGCCACACGCCGCAGGTGCGCCGCTATCTCGACGACGCCCCCTCCGAGGCCGAGTTGCGCGCCGCCGCCGCCGCCCTCAATGTCCCGGCAATCAAAATGATGCGCACCGGCGAGGCCGAATTCAAAGCCGAAGGCCTGACCCGTGAAAGCCCGGATGACGCACTTTTTGCCGCAATGGCCCGTGTGCCAAAGCTGATCGAACGCCCCATCGTATTCGCGAATGGCAAAGCCGCAATTGGCCGCCCGCCAGAAGCCGTCCTCGACATCCTCTGAGCGTCTAAACGCATTCGAGCGGCCTCGTCGCTCTTACCCCAAGTGGGCAAGAAGTGCTTGTGAAGGCTCACCCGTTACCGCCAACCCCTTGGCTTGCTGATAGGCGCGGATCGCCGCTTCGGTCTTTTTGCCCAGCACGCCATCGGCAGTCCCGGCATCATACCCCGCCGCCGTCAATCGCGCCTGCAACCGCTTGCGGTCGGCAATTCGCAAACCGTATTTGTCGGGCGGATAGCTGCTACGGATCGCGCCACCCCCTGCGATACGATCCGACAGATGCCCGACGCCCAGCGCGTAACTTTCTGAGTTATTATACCGAAGGATCACACTGAAATTGCGAAACACTAAAAACGCCGGACCATTCGCCCCCATCGGAATCAGGATCGAACCGGCCCCGTGGTTGGGCAGGCTTCCACCGCTGGCCGCTTTCACGCCCAACGCGGCCCACTCGCCAACCGATTTCTTGACATTGCGCCCTGCCAACCCCGCGTTGAACCCGCTGGGAAGCCGAACCTCCAGCCCCCATTTCTGCCCACGCTGCCAGCCCGATTTGCTCAGGTAAGCCCCGGCAGAAGCCAACGCATCGGTCGGGTCATCCGACCAGATATCACGCCGCCCATCGCCGCGAAAATCCACCGCATAGGCCTGATAGGTCGTGGGAATAAACTGAGTATGGCCCATCGCACCGGCCCAACTCCCGGTCAATCTCGCCGCACTCACATCGCCGTTCTGCAAGATCTTCAGCGCTGCAATCAACTGCTTCTCGAAAAACGCGCCACGCCGCCCATCATAGGCCAGCGTTGAGGTGGCCGAGATCACCGAGATATCACCGCGCCCCGCGCCGTATCGGCTCTCGACCCCCCAAATCGCCGTCAGCACATTCGCAGGCACGCCGTAACGCCCTTCGATTTCGCCCAGCAATGCGCGGTGCGTGTTAAGCTTGCTTCGCCCGTTCGTGATCTTTTCATCCGACGCCATGATGGCCAGATAATCCTGCAAACTGCGGGTAAACTCTGTCTGCTTGCGGTCCCGCTCGACCACTCCGGGCAGATACCCCGCCCCGCGAAACGCCTGGTTCAACGTGGCATCCGAAATCCCCGCCGCCCCTGCGCGTCCGCGAAATGCCGCCACCCAGGCGTCCCAGCCCGCATTGGGCTGCGGTAGCAGCGCCGGATCGACCCGCGTCGAACCTCCCCCAGACGCCGACGGCAATCCACCATTCATGCACCCACTCAGAAACGTTGCCGCCCCTGTGATCAAAACCCACCGTCGTGTTACCTGCATAACCCTGCCCTTTTTTGCCTGTTTTGCGGGTCAGTGTGGCGTGTCTCGGCACCTGCGACAAGACATCTCGCCACGCATCGGCAAAAAGCCCCCTACGCACGCCCCGCCGAACGTTCCAGCGCCGGATATCGCACACCCAAGGTCAGCCCGCGCATCAAAAACGAGATATGCAAGCTAAGCCAAAGCCCGTGATTGCCCAACGGCTCAATCAAAAGCCACACAGCCAAAGCATAGATCGCCGCTGCCACAAACATCATGTTGCGCATATCAGCCGATCGCGTGGCCCCAATGAAGATGCCATCAAACATGACAAGCGCCAGAATCATCGGCGGTGCGGCAATCATCCATGGCAGATATATCCGCGCTTCTACCCGCACCTCGGGTGCCTTTGACATCACATCAATGATCCATGGCCCCATGATCCAGAACGCCACGACAAAGCTCAGCGCGATGACCCCACCCCAAAGGCTGGTCAAAACCGCCCCTCGCCTGATCTTGGCCACCGCCCCCGCACCAAACGCCTGCCCCACCAGCGTCTCGGCGGCAAAGGCAAACCCATCCAACGCATAGCCAGTGATATGCAGGAATTGCAAAAGCACCTGATTGGCCGCCAGCGTCACATCGCCGAACCGTCCACCCATAAGCAGGAATGAGACGAAAATCGCCTGCAACAAAAGCGAGCGGATCAAAATATCGGTGTTCACCACCGCCATGCGTTTAAGCCGCACCGCGTCAAACACCCGCTCCCAATTGCGCCAGTCGGGCAGACGGAAAACATCCCGGCACAGCCACAACCCAATGATAAGCCCGCTCCATTCCGCCAGAAACGTGGCAATCGCCACGCCCTCGACGCCCCAGCCCAGCCCCAGCACGAACCACAGATCAAGCCCGACATTCAGCCCGTTCATCCAAAGCTGTAACATCAAAACGCCGCGCGTGCGTTCCTGCGCGATAAGCCACCCGGTAATGCCATAAATCGCAATCGCCGCCGGGGCCGACCAAATGCGGATCACCATGTAATCGCGCGCCAACCCCTCAACTTCGGCGCTGACCGGTGCAACCTGAAACGCCCCCGCCATCATCGGCCATTGCAGCGCAATCAGCGCAACACCCCCCGCCACCGCGATCATCAGCGATCGGGTGAAAAGCGCGGCAACCTCTGCCGTGTTCCCCGCGCCCAGCGCTTGGCTGGTCAGCCCTGTCGTGCCCATCCGCAGAAAGCCGAACACCCAGTAAATGGCAGACAGGATGATTGCACCGACACCCACCGCCGCAATCGGCGCGGCTTCGGGCATCTGGCCGACAACACCGGTATCAACAGCGCCGAGAAGCGGCACAGAGACATTGGCCAGCATGATCGGCAGGGCGATCTTGAGCACCCGTTTGTGGGTAATCGCCTTGGCGTCCAAGGCTGCGTCAGCCATCACGCGGCGGCATCAGAAAATGTCCGGTGGCCTGCGCGAAAGCGCGGTCGCGATTGTCCTGCCATGCCTCGACATGCACCGACGCATAGCGCCGCCCCGACCGGTTCACCTTGGCCCGCGCATAAGCATCCCTCGGCAGACCCGAGCGCAAATAGTCGACGGTAAAATCAATCGTTTTCGGCAACCGCGGCAGATGACCCTTCAGCAATTCTTCAGCATCGCGTTCGCCATGCTCCATCTCATCCCAGATCACGGACCAGCTCAGGCCGATCACGGCAGCTACTTCCAAAAAGCCGGAAATCGCCCCGCCATGAATGGCCGGCAAGAGCGGATTGCCAATAAGTTTCTCGTCAAACGGCATGATCGCGGTCAACTCATCCCCCCGCCGATCAAACTCGATCCCGAGATAGTTGATGTAGGGAACGCCATGCACCAACGCGCTCAGCGCCGCATCGCGCCGCTGCTTGATCACCTGAACCGATTCTGGACGCTTGCGGGCCATCACTTGCCCTCCACCGTAAAGGCGCCGCTGGCGGTGGCCACCGGGCGTGTTTCGTCATCATCCGTCGCCACCGCGCGCACAAAGGCGACCGAGCGGGTGATATGATAACACTCCGCGCGTGCCCGAATGGCCTGTCCCGGCGTGGCGGGGCGCATGTAATCGATACGCAGATCTATCGTCGCCGTGCCACTGGGCGACTCCGGATGGCTCATCGCCGCCGCACCGCAACAGGTATCCATCAAGGCCGAAACCGCGCCGCCGTGCATCACGCCGGATTCCGGATCACCCACAAAACGCTCATCATAGGGCATCATGATCACGGACATTCCATTGCCGATCTCGGTCAGATCCATGCCCAATTCCCTGGAATGCGGAATCGCCTTGATGAACTGGCTCGCAATCTTGGTCTTGTCTATCGACATGCTTGTCCTCGGGGTTTTTGATCTTCCTGTCTTGTTTGACCAGTAATGCGCCCCTGCCGCAAGGCGCGAAATATTGCGCCATCGCCCTCGCCCCACCCCTTGTTGCTGGTGCAGAAACGCAGTTACTGCGCCGCAGAAATCTCGCCCCCCCGAAGGCGGCTATGCGGTTGCCCTCAGGCTCCAGACAATTTACCCTTTGCGCAAGGGAGAATTTAATGGCTGACATTCGCCTGTCTTTCAAAGAAATGTGTGAACGATTTGACGTCACACCCCGTACATTGCGCTACTACGAATACATCGAGCTGTTGCAGCCCGAGCGTGAAGGACGTGCCCGCTTCTATGGCACGCGCGAAATCGAGCGTATGATTCTCATTCTGCGAGGCCGCAAATGGGGGTTTCAGCTCGAAGGCATCCGCCAGTGGTTGCTGATCTATGAAAAAGACGGATATCACGCGCGCAAATCATGGGTGAAATCCGCCAATAACCAACTTGAAGTGCTGCGCACCCAGCTCGCCGAACTTCAGGACGCCATCGAGACACTGGAAGAATCCCGCGACCGCTCGGCCAAGTTGATCGAGCTTGAAGAGAGCGGTGGCGATATCGGCGATGAATGGCGCCCCAAGCTTGAGGATGGCTGGAAGTGACGTGACGTTAGACTTACGTCAACGTCAACTTATCCTTGCATCGACTCGGCTTCATCCCCATTTGCAGGGCATCACCGATTGAAAAAACCGGATGCAACCTGATGCCTGATACAGACGAGACAATGACGATCCGCCAGATGTGCGATGCGTTCGACGTAACGCCACGCACCCTGCGCTTTTATGAATCCAAAGAGCTGCTCTTTCCGATCCGCGAAGGCCAGAAACGGCTGTTCACCAAACGCGACCGCGCCCGCCTCAAGCTGATCCTGCGCGGCAAGCGTTTTGGTTTCTCCCTCGAAGAGATCCGCCAGTTGCTCGAACTCTACGATATCGGCGATCAACAACAGACCCAACTCGTGCGCACCTTCGAAATCGCCAGAGAGCGGTTGAACGACATGGAAACGCAACGCGATGAGCTGAACGAAGCCATCGCCGATCTGCGCGAGCAACTGACATGGGGCGAGAAGGTTCTCGCCTCCATGACCACCGAAAAAAGCGCCGCTGAATAAAGCCGACGCTTTCGAAAACACCGATTCAAAGACCACAACAGAGAGTCTTCCCATGCCCATTTATACCGCTCCGACCAAAGACCTGGCTTTTGTGCTGCATGATGTTCTGAAAGTTTCGAAATCCGACATCCCCGGCTATGACGAACTTGAACCCGATTTCACCTCTGCCGTTCTGGAAGAGGCGGGCAAACTCACCTCCGATGTCATCGCCCCGTTGAACGTGGTCGGCGATCACGAAGGTTGCCGGTTGGAGAATGGCAAGGTCTACACGCCCACCGGCTTCAAAGACGCCTTTGAGCAAGTCAAGGCGGGTGGCTGGACCGGGCTTGATATGCCCGAAGAATTTGGCGGTCAGAACATGCCCTACGTTTTGGGCACCGCAGTAGGCGAGATGTTCTCGGCCGCAAATCAGGCCTTCACCATGTATCAGGGCCTCACCCACGGCGCCGCCGCGGCCATTCTGGCCCATGGCACCGATGCACAGAAACAGAAATGGCTGCCCAAAATGGTGTCGTGCGAATGGACCGGCACGATGAACCTGACCGAACCGCATTGCGGCACCGATCTCGGCCTGATGCGCTCCAAAGCCGAACCGCAAGACGACGGCAGCTACAAAATCTCCGGCCAGAAAATCTTCATCTCGTCTGGTGATCACGACCTGGCCGAGAACATCGTCCACCTCGTTCTAGCCAAAATCCCCGGCGGCCCCGAAGGCATCAAGGGCGTGTCGCTCTTCATCGTGCCGAAATTCCTGGTCGACGACGATGGCGCGATGGGTCAACGCAATGGCGTCAGCGTCGGCAATATCGAAAAGAAAATGGGCATCCACGGCAACTCGACCTGCGTGCTCAACTATGACGAAGCGACCGGTTATCTTCTGGGCGAAGAAAACAAGGGCATGCGCGCCATGTTCACCATGATGAACGAGGCCCGCATTGGCGTTGGCATGCAGGGGCTTTCGCAGGCCGAAGTCGCCTATCAGAACGCCGTTGAATACGCCAAAGACCGCCTTCAGGGGCGTGCCGTAACGGGCGCTGAAAACCCCGATGGCCCCGCCGATCCGCTGATCGTTCATCCCGATATCCGCCGCTCGCTGATGGATCAGAAAAGCTTTGTTGAGGGTGCGCGCGCCTTCATCCTCTGGGGCGCCAACCTGATTGATCAGGCCCACCGCTCCGGCGACAAGGAGGCCGACGGCCTGATCTCGCTGCTCACCCCCGTCATCAAAGGCTTCCTGACCGACGAAGGCTACGACATGACCGTACAGGCCCAACAGGTCTATGGCGGCCACGGATATATCGAAGAACACGGCATGAGCCAGTTCACCCGCGATGCCCGCATCGCCATGATCTATGAAGGTGCCAACGGCGTTCAGGCGCTCGATCTTGTCGGTCGCAAGCTGGCCCAGGACGGCGGCAAACACGTCATGGCCTTCTTTGAGATGGTCAAGAATTTCTGCACCGAGAACAAGGATGTCGAAGGCATGGAGCCGTTCGTTGAATCGCTCAAGACTGCCTCCAAGCATCTTCAATCCGCGGGCATGTTCTTTATGCAGCAAGGGATGAAAAACCCCAACGCCGCGCTCTCGGGCTCAAACGACTTCATGCACCTCTTCGGCCATGTCTGCCTGGGGCTGATGTGGGGCCGTATGGCCAAGGCCTCGCTCGAAGCGCTGGCCTCGGGCACTTCGGACCCGACGTTCTACGAGACAAAGCTCGCCACCGGGCGCTACTATATGGCACGCCGCCTGCCGGCCACCGCCATGCATCTCGCCCGGATCGAATCCGGCGCCGATCCGGTGATGTCGCTGGCCGCTGACCAGTTCTAATGCGCAAGGGTGGGCTATTTGCCCACCCTTCATTTGCTCAAACCGGAGGGGCCCATGCCCAAACGCTTCCGTCTGACCCGCCGTTTCCCCTGCGCCATGACAGAGGATGGCTACAGGCGGCTCAAGCGCTTCGCAGCTGAGGCCGGGCTTGATGAAGGCGAAGCACTGAGCTTCCTGTTCGAGAACTTTGAGAGTGTGATGAACCACGAGAATCTGACCGCGCGGCTCAGGCTCTTCAATTCCGAACTGGATGCTCGAAAACGCTGACTACTAAGAAGGGGGGGGAATCCAACATGTCGTCCTGGATGACCGAAGAACACAAAATGCTCGCCGACATGACGGCGAAGTTTATCAACGATGAATGGGCACCGCGTTTTGAGCGCTGGCGCCAGCAAGGCCAGATGGACCGCTCCGCCTGGAACGAAGCTGGCGCGCTGGGTCTGCTCTGCCCCTCCATCCCCGAAGAATACGGCGGCCCCGGCGGCGATTTCGGCCACGAAGCCGTAGTGATGATGGAACACCCCCGCGCCAACCTCGCCTCCTGGGGCAACCCGATCCATTCCGGCATCGTCGCGCATTACATCCTCGCCTATGGCACCGAAGAGCAAAAACTACGCTGGCTGCCCAAGATGGTCAGCGGCGAAATGGTCGGCGCATTGGCGATGACAGAACCTTCCACCGGTTCGGACGTACAGGCGATCAAGACCAAGGCGATCAAAGAGGGCAACTCCTACCGCCTGTCAGGTCAGAAAACATTCATCTCCAACGGCCAGCACGCCGACCTGATCATCGTCGCCGCCAAAACCGATCCCACCGCAGGCTCCAAAGGTGTCTCGCTCGTCGTTGTCGAAGCCGACAAGGTCGAAGGCTTCACTCGCGGGCGCAACCTCGACAAGATTGGCATGCACGCCGCAGACACGTCCGAACTGTTCTTCGATAACGTCGAAATCCCGCCCGAAAACATTCTTGGCCTCGAAGAAGGCCGAGGATTTTACCAGATGATGCAGCAATTGCCCCAAGAGCGCCTGATCATCGGCTGCGGCGCCGTCGGCGCAATGCAGGGCGCACTTGAGCGCACGATCGAATACTGCAACACCCGCGAAGCCTTCGGCGGCCCGATCATGCAGTTCCAAAACACCCGCTTCAAACTGGCCGAGTGCAAAACCAAACTCACCATCGGGCGCGCCTTCCTTGATGAATGCATCGTTGAGCACATGCGCGGCGAATTGACCGTCGAAAAGGCGGCCATGGCCAAATACTGGCTCACCGACACCCAAGGCGAAGTGCTGGACGAATGCGTGCAGTTACATGGCGGCTATGGCTTCATGCAGGAATACGCCGTCGCAGAAATGTGGTCCGACGCGAGGGTGCAGCGCATCTATGGCGGCACCAACGAGATCATGAAAGAACTGATATCGAGGTCGCTGTGATGTTTGTAAAGCCAGTCCTCCTTGTGATCAAAGGGAGCCTCCGGCGGGGATATTTAGGGCAAGATGAACAACGGTCTCACCCCGCTTTCTGCGCCTTGCTGCCTCAGGCGCCACGGCGCCAAAAAGCGGGGCTTCACCTTGCACGCCCATCGGCTTCCCAGCCTGTGACGCACATACCAGTAAAACGTTTCAAAGTTAAAACCGAGTTAAGACGCACTAATTCATCTTGCTACAAATATCCTGCGGGGGTGCGGGGGTGCAAAACCCCCGCTCTTTCGTTTGTCAAAAGGAGACGCGCATGACCATCAAACTTCACTGCTTCGGCGAGTCCGGCAATTCCTACAAGGCCGCGCTCGCGCTCGAACTCAGCGGCCTCGACTGGGAGCCGGTCTTTGTCGATTTCTTCGCCGGCGCCACGCGCAGCCCCGAATTTCGCGCCCAGAACGAGATGGGCGAAGCGCCCTGTCTCGAAGATGGCGACTTCAAGACCTCGCAATCCGGCGCGATCCAGGCCTATGTGACCGAGAAATCGGGCAAGTTCGGCGGCAAGGACCGCGACGAGAATTACGAAATCTTCCGCTGGGTGCTGTGGGACAATCACAAGCTCAGCTCGCAGGCCGGACTGCTGCGCTTCCTGATGAACTTCCTGCCCGAAGACAAACGCCCGCAGGAGGTTATCGGGTTCATGCAGGGCCGCCTCAAACCCGTCTATGCCACGCTCGATGCCCATCTCGCGGGCCGCGACTGGATCGTCGGCGACGGGCTGACCAATGCCGATCTTTCCTGCTGCGGCTATCTCTTTTACCCCGAACCCTTTGGGTTCGAGCGCAAGGATTGGCCCAATATCGACCGGTGGCTTTCGAACATCGAAAACACCCCCGGATGGAAACACCCCTATGACCTGATGCCCGGCAGCCCCGCAGACCGCGCCTGACCCGGACCTAGACCAAGGAGACTACCAAAATGACCGACGCCTATATCTATGACTCCGTGCGCACCCCGCGCGGCAAGGGCCGCCCCGATGGCAGCCTGCACGAAGTGACCGCCGCGCGGCTTTCCGCCGTCGCGCTCAACGCCTTGAAAGAGCGCAACGATCTTGAAGGTCACGCCGTTGAGGACGTGATCTGGGGCAATGTCACCCAGGTCGGCGAACAAGGTGCATGCCTCGCGCGCACCGCCGTTCTCGCCTCGGACCTTGACGAGTCGATCCCCGGCCTGTCGATCAACCGCTTCTGCGCTTCCGGGCTAGAAGCCGTCAACGTCGCCGCCAACCAGGTGCGCGGCGGCGCGGGCAATGCCTATATCGCCGGTGGCGTAGAATGCATGAGCCGCGTGCCCATGGGCAGCGACGGTGGTGCCATTGCCGTCGATCCTCAAATCGCATTTGAGCAATACTTCGTTCCACAAGGTATCGGCGCCGACATCATCGCCACCAAATTCGGCTTCTCGCGCGATGAGGCCGACGCCATGGCTGTCGAGTCGCAAAAGCGCGCCAAGGCCGCGTGGGACGACAACCGTTTTGCCCGCTCCATCGTCGGAGTGCACGATGTGAACGGCCTGTCGATCCTTGATCATGACGAATACATGCGCCCCAGCACGGATATGCAGACGCTTGGCGCCCTGAAACCAGCGTTTCAGCAAATCGGTGAAATGATGCCGGGTTTCGACAATGTTGCCCTGCTGAAATACCCCGAACTTGAGCGTATCAATCACATCCACCATGCGGGCAACTCGTCGGGCATCGTTGATGGTGCTGCGGCGGTTCTGATCGGCAACAAGGCGTTCGGCGAACAATATGGCCTCAAGCCGCGTGCACGCATCCGCGCCACTGCCAAGATCGGCACCGACCCGACCATCATGTTGACCGGTCCGGTCCCCGTGACCGAAAAAATCCTGCGCGACAGCGGCATGAAAATCGGCGACATCGACCTTTTTGAGGTCAACGAAGCCTTCGCCTCGGTGGTGATGCGGTTTGAACAGGCGTTCAACGTCGATCATGACAAGGTGAACGTCAACGGCGGCGCGATTGCCATGGGTCATCCGTTGGGTGCCACCGGTGCGATGATCCTCGGCACGCTGATCGATGAGCTTGAGCGCTCTGACAAGGAGCTTGGCCTCGCAACGCTCTGCATTGGTTCCGGCATGGGTGCCGCAACTATTCTTGAACGGGTCTGATCAATGGATGCGGCGGTTTTCCTCGATCTGGGTGATCGCCTGACAAAGGCGCTCACCACCCGCGACTTCGAGCTTTATCAGCAGGTCATTTCCCTGCCGGTCGAGCTCGAACCGCGCGGTGGTACGCCCTATCGTCTGGAAACCGTCGAAGAACTGCGCCAGGATTTTGATCTCTATTGCGATCATGTCGCACTGCATTCGATCACCGACATCTTTCGCGAGGTGCTTGATGAAGAACATCCAGACCCGAACAGCACGATCATCGTCTGTCGGATGCATGTTCTTTCAGGCGGCACGCGGGTGGTACGCCCGTTTACCACGGTGATAACGATGCGGCGCGATCAAGATGGTGCGGTCCGGTTCGCCCGGATTCAGAGCTCGCTCGGACATATCAACTGGACTTTGGGCAAAGGCGGAATCGCAGATGGCGATTTCGACCTGCCCACAAGCCCGACTGACACATGAAAACAAAGCCCAACGGAGGCTAATATGACTGATTTCACCATGAAAAAGGATGCCGAAGGCATCGCCACGATCACTTGGGACGTGCCCGGCGCCACCATGAACGTGATGCGCACCGACGCGCTTCTCGAACTCGACAAATGTATCGACGACGCGCTTGCCGATGACGCCGTAAAAGGCATCGTCATCACCTCCGGCAAGAAGGATTTCGCCGGCGGCATGGACCTCAACGCGCTGGCCGACATGAAGACCAACGCAGGCGACGATCCCGCCAAGGGCCTGTTCGATGGCGTCATGCAGATGCATGGCCTGTTGCGCAAGATCGAACTCGCGGGCATGGACTTCAAAACCAAGAAAGGTGGCAAACCGATTGCGGCCGCCCTTCCCGGTACGGCGGCGGGCATCGGTCTTGAACTGCCGCTGGCCACCCATCGCATCTTTGTCGCCAACAACCCCAAGGCCAAAATCGGCCTGCCCGAAATCATGGTCGGCATTTTCCCCGGCGCGGGTGGCACCACGCGTCTTGTGCGCAAGCTTGGCGCGATGGGCGCATCGCCCTTCCTGCTGGAAGGCAAGATGGTCTCGCCCGAAAAGGCGCAAAAGGCCGGTCTGGTTGACGAAGTGGCTGACGATCCGGTTGCGGCGGCCCGCGACTGGGTGCTCAACGCCAAAGACGCCGATCTGGTCAAACCATGGGACGCCAAGGGTTATAAAATGCCCGGCGGCACGCCCTATCATCCTGCTGGCTTCATGACCTTCGTGGGTGCTTCGGCGATGGTGCACGGCAAGACCCAAGGCGCCTTCCCCGCAGCCAAAGCGCTGTTGTCGGCGGTCTATGAAGGTGCGCAGGTGCCGTTCGATACCGCGCTGCGGATCGAAGCCCGCTGGTTCACCAACATCCTGCTCAACCCGTCGTCTTCGGCGATGATGCGCACCCTCTTCGTCAACAAGGAAGCGCTGGAAAAAGGCGCCGTTCGGCCCAAGGACATCCCCGACCAGAAGGTCAAGAAGATCGGCGTTCTCGGTGCTGGCATGATGGGCGCGGGCATCGCTTTGGTCAGCGCGCAGGCCGGAATGGAGGTCGTTCTGATCGACCGTGACGACGAAACCGCCGAACGCGGCAAATCCTATTCCGCCACTTACATGGACAAGGGCATCAAGCGCGGCAAAGCCACCGAAGAGAAGAAAGAGGCATTGCTGGCACAGATCACCGCCACAGCCGATCTCTCCAAATTGAGCGGCTGTGATCTGATCATCGAAGCCGTGTTCGAAGACCCCAAGGTCAAGGCCGAGATGACCCAGAAGGTCGAAGCTGTGATCCCCGAGGATTGCATCTTCGCCTCCAACACCTCGACCCTGCCGATCACCGGACTTGCCAAGGCCTCCAAACGCCCCGAACAATTCATCGGCATCCACTTCTTCTCACCGGTCGAGAAGATGTTCCTCGTCGAGATCATCAAGGGCAAAGAGACCGGCCCGCGTGCCGTCGCCAAGGCGCTCGATTATGTCCGCCAGATCCGCAAGACCCCGATCGTGGTCAATGATGCGCGCTTCTTCTACTGCAACCGCTGCATCATTCCTTACGGAAACGAGGCCAACCGCATGATCACCGAAGGCGTGACCATGCCGCTGATCGACCACGCTGCAAAACAGCTCGGCTTCCCCGTTGGGCCGGTCCAGCTGGGCGATGAAACCTCGATTGATCTGGCGACCAAGATCATGCGTGCCACCAAAGAAGCCATGGGCAACGAATACCCCGCTTCCGAGGCCGACAACCTGATCACCTGGCTCGAAGATCAGGGCCGCTTGGGCCGCAAATCAAAAGCCGGTTACTTCGACTATGACGAAAACGGCAAACGTTTGGGCTACTGGAAGGGCATCGAGGACAAATACCCGCTGGCCGAAGAACAGCCCGACCTGCAAGAAGTGCAGGACCGTCTGATGTTCGCGCAAGTGCTCGAAGCCGTCAAAGCTCTGGAAGAAGGCGTGCTGGAAGACATCCGCGAAGGCGATGTCGGCGCCGTGCTGGCCTGGGGCTTTGCGCCCTCATCGGGTGGCCCGTTCTCCTGGCTCGACATCATCGGCGCGCCCTATGCCGTGGAACGCTGTGAACAACTCGCCGCCAAGTTCGGCCCGCGCTTCACACCGCCCGCGCTGCTCAAGGAAATGGCCGAGAAGAACCAGACCTTCTATGGCCGCTTTGGCCCCGAATCTGCCAAGGCCGCCTGAGCCGGGCTTGGCCCAACCATCAGGTAAAACAGAAAAGGGCGCGTCCTCCCGGCGCGCCCTTCCCTTGTTCTGACAGTCGCAAACGACCGTGGGGGTCAAGCCGCGACACAACCCTCAGAACTGCACCCACAAAGCGCTGCCCGAAATCTCTCAAGACAGCCTTCACTCGCACCCCGCGCTTCCAAACCACGGGCCAGATGCACTGCACTTGTCGCAGGCAGCATCTCGTAACTGCACTGGTTCACCGCCCTCTCCGGCGCACTCAGAGCCGCCTGAACCAGATCACCTCCAGCTGGACAGAACAACAGCGCCCCCTGCTCTGCAAAAACCACCTGATCGGTCTCAAACGACAGCACAATCACATCCACCGGATCGTTGGGAAACACCCGCTCGATCCCGCTCACGCCGTCCAGCGCGGCGGCCGGGATCAAGGCAAAAGGATCGCCCAGAACCTCCTCGGCCACATCGCTTTCCAACATGACGCCCTGCCGCGGCAAAAGCCGCATCGCCTTGGCATTTTCCAACGCCCCCGCCGGGATCACCAGCGGCCAGAACGCGGGCGGGCAGGCACCTGCACCACTCCACATCGCTCTGCGCCGAACGCCGGTCACGGGTTGCAGGCCGCCATCAAAGGTCAACACCATGTCGCCTTCCTGAATCGCGCCCACATCGCGCCATCCCATCGACGTGGCAACACGGGTGCCCACGATAATTCCCGTCATCACACCCGTGTTCCCGCCATCATAGGTGCCGGTTGCATCACTCATCCGCCTGGTCTTCTGGCGATTTGTCCCATTCCATCCAAACATCTTCACCTCCCCAGGTTTCTACCCGTCAGCCGTTGGCAGGCGGCTTTTTCACGTTTCATTAATGTTAATTTGCCGTGCATCTCGTGCCGGGCCTTGGGCCGAGACGCGGCCAAAAAATGGCACTGTTCTCGTACTGGAAACAATTAATGGGGAACCGACATGATTGCCCGCCAACCAGCAGGCAATCTCGTCTAATCACTGAATCGATAATTAAACTTTTCGATATCTTCAGCACAAATTGAGGCAACTCTGCCCGAATCACTTTCCGAGTAATACGTGCGATAATCGCGCGCCCGCCCCGAGACATTCTCGCGCGGCATGTCCAACCGGAACCCCAGATGCTCCCAGAGCGGCGTTGAATCTTCTTCAAAATGCTCCAGCCGGATATAAAGCGCTTTCTGCGCCACACCCGCGCTATCCGTCACATACTGAGAATAAGGATTGGCCTGAAAACTTCGCCCGATCCCCGCATCATTTACAAAGCCGCTGAAATCCAGCGTCTTGGCCTTGCGCACCGCGTCATGCTCAAAGCTCTGTTCGCGCAGCCAGTGATAATAGCTCACCATCCGGTCCCACGGGTTGCGCACCAGCGTGAAAACAAACATGCCACCGATCTGATCCCGGCTCACAAGCCCCTCGATATCACCCAAGGTCGAATGCTTCCAAAGCCGCCCATGCGCTTTGACATCCTTCAACCGTCGGCGGCGCTTCTGCGCCTTGGGCGTATCCCCCAGCATGATGTCATCCTTCATCGCACGCCCCTCCAGCGCCAGCGCCAATGAGGTGCCGCCGGTCTTGGGAATATGCACAAAGATATAATTGCGCCCGGGCGAGATGATCATGCTCGGACGCTACCCTCTTACAAACGCCTTCGAAAGACCTCTTCCGACAGACACCCGGCACGCCAATGCGGGCATCACACCGCCTTACTCTCTATCTCTGCGTCCTTGGCTGAACGCATCGCGATAATCGCACCCGCCACAATGATCATCGCCACCCCGACCAATTGCAGCCCACTCAATGTCGCGCCGAACAGCACAAAGGCAAAACCCGGCCCAAACACCATGATCGAATATTCAAATACCGACACATGGCTTGCCTCGCCCCATTGATAGGCCCGGATCACGCAATAAAGCCCGGCGAGCGAGCCAAACACCTGCAACGCCATGTATGGCCAAACCGCCCCGTCCGGCGGCCAGGCCCACCCGCGCAGCAAGAACCCCTCACCACCACCCGGCGCCTCGACACCAATCAACGCCAAACCGATCATCGCAAATGCACCCATGACCCCCTGCAAGACAAATATCCCCGCCAGCATCACCAGCGTGCTTTCCTCTGCACAAAGATACCGCGTCGCCAGATTGCCCAAGGCATAAAGCAACCCCCCGGCCACCGGCATGAGCATCATAAGCGAAAAATCCGCGCCCCCCGGTTGCAGCACGAACAGCACCCCACCAAACCCAATCGCCACCGCCAACACGCGCCAAACCCCGATCTGCACCCGCAAGAAGAATACCGAGATCAACAGGATGAAAATCGGGCTGGTAAAAAGCCCGGCCAGCGCCTCGCCCATGCTCATGAAGGCCAAGGCCCCGAAATAGAGCACCATCGCGGCGGCAATCAGAAAACTGCGCAGCACCACCCGCGCCCAACTGCGCGCCCGCAACGCACCCGCCCCCATCCAGGACGCCACAGCCAGCAATGGTAAGGTCAGGATCATCCGCATGAACAGGAACTGCCAAAGCCCGATGTGTTCGGCCAGCGGCGCGATGAAGTTATCGACAAACCCGATAAGCATCATCCCCGTCAGGATAAACAGCACGGCCCCGATTGGCTGGGTTGTGGCGGGTCGGTGCATTTTTTCTGCGGCCTTTGGGGATTTTCGACTTCTTTCCAATTCGTTTAACGCGCAATATTCTGTCTTGGAACCGATATTGCATGCATGAATTTACGGAGGACAGCAAATGGGCTGGCTGAAAGACGAAACCGGACTTGAGAAAACCGCTGCCAACTACGCGCCCCTGACCCCGCTCAGCCACCTGAACCGTGCGCGCCACCTCTTTGGTGATCAGCTTGCCGTGGCCTATGGCACCCAGCATCGCAAGACCTACGCCGAATATCACGCCCGTGTTTCGCGCCTCGCCTCGGCCCTTGCCGGTCTGGGCATTGAGCCCGGCGATGTCGTCGCCACCGTCCTCCCCAACCTGCCCGCCCATGCCGAAGCCCATTTCGGCGTGCCCGCCTGCGGTGGCGTCCTCAACGCGATCAACACCCGCCTCGATCCCGGCACGATCAGCTATATCCTTGGTCACGGCGAGGCCAAGGTCGTGCTGGTCGATACCGCCTTCCTGCCCGTCACGCTTGAAGCCATCGCCACGCTCGAAACCCCCGCCCCCCAAATCATCGAAGTGGCCGACCCGTCCGCAGGCTTCCCCGCCACCGGCGATCATCTCGAATACGAAGACCTGCTTGCCCAAGGCGATCCCGATTTCAAATGGATCATGCCCGAGGACGAATGGGAATCCATCGCCCTCAACTACACCTCCGGCACTACCGGCAAACCCAAGGGCGTCGTCTATCATCACCGCGGCGCCATGCTCTCCACCTTCGGTCAGGTGGTCAGCTGGCAACTCACCCTGCGCCCCGTCTATCTCACCATCGTGCCGCTGTTTCATTGCAACGGCTGGTGCCACACCTGGATGATGCCGCTTCTGGGCGGCACCGTGGTCTGTTGCCGCGACATCACCGCCGCCAACATCTACAACGCCATCGCCGACGAAGGCGTCACCCATTTCGGCGGCGCACCCATCGTTCTCAACGCCATCGTCAACGCCCACGACACCGAACGCCGCCCCTTCGATCACACCGTCGAAGTCTTCACCGCCGGTGCCCCGCCCCCCGCCGCAACCCTGCGCGCGATCGAACCTCTGGGCTTCAACGTCACGCAAGTCTACGGCCTCACCGAAGTCTACGGCCCCGGCGCCGAATGCATGTGGAAACCCGAATGGAACGACCGCCCGGATGAGGAACGCTACGAGATCAAGGCCCGCACCGGCGTCTCGATGCCGATGATCGAAGAGAACACCGTGCTCGACCCGATTTCGATGCGCCAGGTGCCGATGGATGGCAAAACCCAGGGCGAGATCATGTTTCGCGGCAATGGCGTGATGAAAGGCTACCTCAAGAACCCCCAGGCCACCGCCGAAGCCTTTGCAGGCGGCTATTTCCATACCGGCGACCTCGCCGCGCAATTCCCCGACACCTACATGAAAATCCTCGACCGCTCGAAAGACATCATCATCTCGGGAGGCGAGAATGTCTCCTCGGTCGAAATCGAAGGCGTGCTGATGAAACACCCCGCCGTCTCGCTCTGCGCCGTGGTCGCCAAACCCGATGAGAAATGGGGCGAAGTGCCCTGCGCCTTTATTGAGCTGAAAGCCGACGTCGAAGTCACCCCCGAAGAGATCATCAGCTTCGCCCGTGCGCGCCTTGCCGGCTTCAAAACCCCCAAAGAGGTGCGCTTCATCGAACTCCCCAAAACCTCGACCGGCAAGATCCAGAAATTCGAACTGAGAAAGCTCGCGACGGAGGATTGAGCGACAGCCCCAAGCCGCGCAGCGCAGGGCCGTGGCGCGGCGACCCTCCCTCTAAATGGGGCAGCCTATCCCACCAAACCCGCAAACCCCGGATGGCCCGCGCAGGCCTCCGGTGCTGACACCGCTCCCAAGCCGCGCAGCGCAGGGCCGTGGTGCGGCGATCCTCCCTCTAAATGGGGCAGCCTATCCCACCAAATCCGCAAACCTCGAAGGCCCGCGCGGGCCTCCGGGGCTGACACCGCACCCAAGCCGCGCAGCGCAGGGCCGTGGTGCGGCGACCCTCCCTCTAACTGGGGCAGTTTATCCCGCCACATCCGCCAACCCTGACGGCCCGCGCAGGCTTCCGGGGATGACACCGCACCCAAGCCGCGCAGCGCAGGGCCGTGGTGCGGCGACCCTCCCTCTAAATAGGGCAGTTTATCCCGCCAAGTCCGCAAACCTCGGAGGCCCGCGCAGGCCTCACCAAATCGCCGTGCCGGGGGACGGCCCGGCGATGCGCGGCGGCCTGCGGCCTTGATTCCGCACGGGGGAGTGGGATTCAGGTTGATTGCAGAAGCTTGGGGTTAGTTGACGGTTTTTTGACACGGCGGGCGGGAAGTGGATCTTCGCTGCATTCTTATCGAAAATGTAATCTAAGGTTAAGATCCGCGACGTTAGGCGCAATTCAAAAAACTAGCATAAAAGGCGAATTATTGATATATATAGTGAGCACAAAATGTGATCCAAATTGGAAGCGTGGAGTTTAGAGAGGTTCAACTTGGACGATAAAGATCACGAAATATCACAGGTATCTTTTTTCCTAGCCAAGCCGGAAAGCACCTTCGACACGGTGCTGGATGCCGAGGCCAATCCGGAGAAGCGTGACAAGTTCTCCCAACTCGAAATTGAGGTTGGAGATGCCAGCTGCCGGTTTATTTATTTCGAGACCACTAGCTACAAGAAGAACCCGAAATGGCTAGATTTTGTTAACACGCAAATCGAAGACAAGTTTTCTTTTAGCGCGGTTAGTAAAAACCCCAACGGCGTTCTGATGGTAGCGGTAGATAACCGCCTGCTCGTAGCCGCCTTCGGACGATCATCTGCCAGCTTACTGGACAAAAAACGGCTGGAAAACGATTTTGGAATTCGCACGGCGATGAACATGTGCGGCAACGAAGAAATCCGGCAGACCAAAAGCCAGAGCAACACGATCACTACGACACAAATAGATCGGCAAGTTAGTAGGCCTTCTGATTCGTTTGTCTTCGGCCTGAGCGAAGCCGAGGACCTGAAATACATTTCCGCCCACATGAAGGGCAACAACCTCATAACGCTGCAAGGGAAAGATCGGCTGACCATCAAAGTTCTTGGCAAGGACAAGCTGACTTGGGAAAAGCTAATTGACCAGTGTAAAGAATTTCTGGCGGCCTATTCAAAAGAAGATTTTAAGTCACAATTCCCAAATTATAGAAATTTCAGTCCGGCTACGGAAGAAGAAGCAGATCAGCTTGACGCGGCATTGTTAAATGCACTTAGGAACAAGCAACTCGACAAGCTTCAGCTCTGTATCCCTGAATTCATCTCAGACGACGACTATAGCTTTTCCTATTCAAACAAGAAAAAGCAAGAAAACCGGGTGTATTCTCACCTCGATATTACCCAGCTATATGATCACTTGGACATGGACAAATTCAGCGCCAAGTATCTTCAAAACAAAGTAATTTACGCCTATTCACTCGAAGAGGACCGCGTCTTACCCTACAGGAAGTGGTCCATTTATGACTGCTTGCTTTTTGAGGCAAAGATCGGGGATGCTTGCTTTATCTTGGTCGATGGCAATTGGGCGCGTGTTGAGGCCGACTTCTACAACGCAATTCTCGAGTTTTTGCAGAACAAGGTGAAGGTCGAGGATTGCCCTGATAACTGCAAGAACATCCCAATAAACGACGATAAGGACATGAAAAACAAGGAAGAGATATTCAACAACAAGGCCTGCGAGGAAAACCCCCTCTGGGTGAAGTTTGACAGGGCGAAACTCCAGATCGGCACTGGAAGGAAAGACAAAGAATTTTGCGATATCTTGGCAATGTTCGAGGACGGTGTCGTGGATATTGTCCACTGCAAACCCTTGAAGGATGCTTCGTCCATGAACTACCTGTTCTCGCAAGCTAAGTTCTACGGGGACGCGTTTCTACAAGACCAAGTTTTTCTCGGTGATATCAGGGGGCACATCGAAGCGTCGACGTGCGCGCAGAAACAGACCTATCTTGATCATATCAAAGAGGAAATTGAGGCCATTCATGGTCATGATTACCGCGTGCGTCTTTGGCTACTCTATGACTGGAAAGAAATGGTTCCCACCATAGAAGGAATCCCTCTCATCGCGAAATACGAGATGATGCTCATGCATGATCACATGCGCCGAGTTTGCAAGTTTCGAGATATCATCGTTAGCTTTGTCCCAGTTAGGAAGGTGGCCTACTCGAAAAACAAGAAACCTAAAGCGGCCTGAGCCGCTTCCACTAGGTGGTTAGAGGAAGCTGCACCGCGGTGCTGCGACCTTCAGCGAAAGCCCGGAACGGACCGAAACTACCCCCACCATACCCCCCATTAACCTAAAATCCCGTTAACCCCTCCCATTTCCCCCGGCAGCCGGGAGTCAGACGGATGTCAGCCGGGAGTCACCCCCCTGATTCGGCCTTCCCCATGGCGTTAACCTTGCTGGACGCTCCGTTAGACTTTCAGAAATCCGGCCCCTCGTAACAGCACGGCTCTTGCAGTCATATTCAATATTCCATATATTGAATATCAATAAGGATTCGCGGGTGGCCCGCGGTATCGAATTCAACATAAGGACTCGTAAAAATGACCGTATCCCAAGCCGTCATGGCCTTCGCTGGCTTCATGGTTTTGCTCTCCGTTCTGCTCACCGTCACCGTCTCGCCGCACTTCGTCTGGCTGACCGTGTTCGTCGGGGCAAACCTCTTGCAATCCGCCTTCACCGGTCTTTGCCCGGCGGCCATGATCATGCGCAAACTGGGCTTCAAACCCGCCTGATTCCAAGCGGTTAACTCGGCGTTGCCCGTTTGGGCCTGCCCGTGCTATCTTTGCCTGAAAACGAGGCAGGGCAGGCCCGAACATGACAGCACTCCACGCATATGACCGGCTGGAAGCAAGCGGCCTCTGGCGGGCATCGCCGCATCATCAGCGCCGTGAAGTCATCGTCTCGATCGGCGAGGCGACGCTGACGATTTCCGACCCCAACGACAAGGCCTTGGCGCATTGGTCGATCCCGGCAATCGCGCGGGCGAATCACGGCCACACCCCGGCGATCTATCACCCCGACGGCGACCCCGGCGAAGTTCTTGAGCTTCCGGCCGAGGAAGCCGAGATGATCAAGGCCATCGAAACCCTGCTCGGAGCAGTAGAACGCTCCCGCCCCCATCCGGGCCGGTTGCGCCTTGTTTCATTGGCTTTGAGCGTCACCGCGGTGGTGGCACTCGGCCTGTTTTGGCTCCCCGGAGCGGTGCTTGATCATACGGTTTCGGTGGTGCCCGAGGTCAAGCGTCAGGAGCTCGGCGCAGCCCTTCTGGACCAGATTCGCCGTGTTGCCGGTCGCCCCTGTAACGAAGAAGAAGCACTTCCCGCGCTCGCCCGGCTATCGGCGCGGCTACCGTCCCCAAACGGCCCAGCACGCCTGATCGCCCTACGCAGCGGCGTCCAGCAGGCCGCACATCTGCCGGGTGGCATCATCCTTTTGAACCGTGCCTTGTTCGAGGATTTTGAAGAACCTGACGTCGCCGCCGGCTTCATTATCGCAGAACACCTGCGTGCAGAGTTGAACGATCCACTGCACCAGTTCCTTGAGGAAGCAGGCCCCATCGCCACGATCCGCCTGCTGACAACTGGCGCCGTTTCGGATGCGATGCTGAAATCCTACAGCGAAACCCTTTTGGCCACACCACCCGAAACGCTCACAGATGCCACGCTTCTGGCGGGGTTCGAAGCTTGGTCCGTAAGGGCCGCGCCTTATGCCTATGCTCGCGATATCACCGGTGAATCCACCATCGGACTGATCGAAGCCGATCCATTCGCGGCACAGACCTCCGACCCGCTGATCTCCGATGCAGACTGGCTTCGACTGCAAAACATCTGTGGTGGTTAAAACGAATACCCCGATACAATTGTGCGTCTCGGCGCGTTCTGGTTTGGGCAATGCCAAAGTGCCGAGGCAAGCGAATGTTCCGTTTTCCACAAAACTTGGACTTAGATACTTGACCCAAGAAAGAGGCGGGAGGTTTGCAAACTCTTGGTGCGTTGACACCAGCACGCACAAACACACCCAGCCAGGGGTTGCCATCGCTCCGAATCCGCAGCACTCTCTCTGGCGCCGGGCGCGATCTATCCGCTCGCCCCTTCCGATTTAGACACACTGCCGGAGAGGCCAAATCATGAGATTCGAAACACCGAAGAGCGTTGAGGACGCCATCGCCCTTCTTGTCGCCGATCCCGAGGCCAAGGTGCTTGCCGGTGGCACCGATCTTTTGGTCCGCTTGCGCGCGGGCCAGATCGCACCATCCGCCATTATCGACGTGAAACGCATCGACGAAATGACCACAATCACCCGTGAAGAGAATGGCGGCTGGCGCATCGGCGCTGCGGTACCTTCCGCGGAAATGAACGAACATGAGGCGCTCAAGGGCGACTGGCCGGGTGTTGTCGAAGCCGCCGATCTGATCGGTTCAACCCAGGTTCAGGGCCGCGCCACGATTGTCGGCAATCTCTGCAATGCCGGACCCGCTGCCGATAGCGTGCCGGCCATGGTTGCTGCCCGGGCGGTGGTTCGTGTGCAGGGGCCAAGCGGTAGCCGCGACGTGCCGGTAGAAGATATCCCGACAGGGCCTGGCAAGACTTCGCTTCAACCGGGCGAACTGGTCACATCGGTCCACTTGCCCGCTCGGGCGCCACGCTCTGGATCAGCCTATCTGCGCTTCATCCCGCGCACCGAAATGGACATTGCTGTGGTCGGCTGCGGTGTCATAGTGCAATTCGATGAAACCGGCACCATCACCGACGCGCGCGTCTCGCTCGGTGCGGTCGGCCCCAAGGTCATGCTCGTTCCCGCCGCCGCAAAAGCTCTGATTGGTACCAAGGGCGATGATACTGCACTGGAAGCGGTCGCTGCTGCCTGCTCAGCCGCCGCCACACCGATCGACGACAAACGCGGCACGATTGAGTTTCGCAAGGACGTTTCGGGCGTTCTCGGCAAACGCGCCACCAAAATCGCCATGTCCCGCGCCAAAGGAGAAGCCTGATGTCCCGCATCCACGTTACCACCACCATCAACGGCGACGAGACTGAATTTCTCTGCAATGCCGAAGACACCCTGCTTGACGTGCTTCGCGACGATCTCGATCTCACAGGCTCGAAAGAAGGCTGTGCCTCAGGCGATTGTGGCGCCTGCTCCGTGGTTGTAGATGGCCGCCTGGTCTGTTCTTGCCTGATGCTGGGCGCCGAGGCCGAAGGTCGCACGATCGGCACGATCGAAGGCATGGCAACCGGCGACAAACTGCACCCTCTACAACAGAAATTCATCGAAATGGCCGCCCTGCAATGCGGCATCTGCACACCCGGTATCCTCGTAGCTGCCAAAAACCTTCTTGAGCGGAACAATAATCCGACCGAGGAAGAAGTGCGCTACTGGCTGGCTGGCAACCTCTGCCGCTGCACCGGTTATGACAAGATCATCCGCGCGGTGCTTGCCACCGCCGCTGACATGAGGGGGGCTGCCTGATGGCCAAAGACGAATTCCAAACCCGCGAGTTCAAGGTTGTTGGCACGCGCCCCCTGCGTCCTGATGGCATTGACAAAGTCACGGGGCGCGCCCGTTTTGGCGCCGACATGACCGTACCAGGCATGCTCTGGGGTGCAGTCTTGCGCAGCCCTCATGCTCACGCCCGTATTAAAAACATCGACACCTCGGCCGCCGAGGTCATGAAGGGCGTGAAAGCTGTTGTCACCCGCGCCGACTTCACCCATCAGCCCGATGATCCATCAATTTCTGATATCCTCGACAATTGCATGGCAGGTGAAAAGGCGCTCTACGATGGTCATGCCATCGCTGCTGTCGCCGCCACGTCTCGTTCGATTGCACGCGCCGCGCTCGATGCGATCCAAGTCGACTTCGAAGTCCTGCCGCATGTCATTGATGTCGACGAGGCGATGAAACCCGGAGCGCCGGTCTTGCACAAAGGACGTCAGCAGGAAAACGTGCCCGAAGGCTATTCAGAAAACGTGCTCTCGCGCACCGCTTACGGCCATGGTGAGCCTGAGACCGGCTTTAAATCTGCTGATCTGGTGATAGAGCGCATCTTCAAGACCGCCGCCACCCACCAGGGCTATATCGAGCCACACGCGTGCCTCGCCACAATGGGTGCCGATGGCCAAGGCGATCTCTGGGTCTGCACTCAGGGCCACTACATGGTGCGCAACACCTGCGCCGCAATTCTCGGGATTGAAGCGGGCAAGCTGCGCGTCACAGCCTCGGAGATCGGCGGTGGCTTTGGCGGTAAGACCACCGTATTCCTTGAACCCACCGCGCTGGCGCTCTCGCGCAAGGCGGGGCGCCCAGTTAAAATGGTGATGACGCGCGACGAATGCTTCCGCGCCTCCGGTCCGACTTCATCAAGCTCGATCACCATCAAGATCGGCATGACCAAAGACGGCAAGATGACCGCCGCTACCGGCGAGTATCGCTACCAGAACGGCGCATTTCTCGGCATGAACGCCATGCTTGGGGCGATGACCGGGTTTGCACCATATGATCTCGAACATGTTCGTACTTCGGGCTGGGAGGTTGTCACCAACCGACCCAAGGCCGCCGCCTATCGCGCACCCGGTGCGCCGATGGCTGCCTTTGCCGTCGAGTCGGTCGTTGACGAGTTGTGCCAGAAGCTCAATCTCGACCCGATCGAGACCCGCCTCAAAAACGCCGCCCGCGAAGGCACGCGCGCCGCCTATGGCCCCACCTATCCGGCCATCGGGCTCGAAGCGACATTGAAAGCAGCACAAAACCACCCGCACTGGTCGGCACCGCTTGGCCCCAATCAAGGACGCGGCGTGGCTTGTGGCTTCTGGTTCAACTTCGGCGGCGATACCTGTGTGTCGTTGATGATCAACCCCGATGGCACCGTGTCGCTCTCCGAAGGTAATCCCGATATCGGCGGCTCGCGCGCATCAATGTCGATGATGGCCGCCGAAGAATTGGGCATTCCGCTGGAACAGGTCCGCACCATCATCGCCGATACCGGTAGCTTGGGTCAGAACGACGTGACCGACGGATCCCGCGTCACCTTCGCCGTCGGCCTCGCCACGATCAAGGCTGCACGCCATGCCATCGAGATCATGAAACAGCGCGCGGCAATGAACTGGGGCATTGATCCCGATGCCGTCGAATGGGTCGATGGCGCAGCCCAACCTGCCGGACCAAACGCCGGTAAATTCCCGCCGATGAGCGTGGCCGAAATCGCCGCCATCGCCTCCAAGACAGGCGGACCGATTGCCGGGCATCACGAGGTCACGGCCGAAGGTGCCGGGGTCAGCTTCGCGACCCATATGGTCGATACCGAGGTCGACCCGGAGACCGGCGCGGTCAAGGTCTTGCGCTATAGCGTATTTCAGGATGCAGGAAAGGCGGTGCATCCTGCCTATGTCGAAGGACAATTCCAGGGTGGTGCCGTTCAGGGCATCGGCTGGGCGCTGAACGAGGAATACATCTATGGCGAGGATGGCCGACTGCAAAACGCAGGTTTCCTCGACTATCGCATTCCCGTCGCCTCCGACCTGCCGATGATCGAACCAGTGATCCTCGAAATCCCCAACCCCGGCCATCCCTACGGCGTGCGCGGCGTTGGCGAAACTTCGATCGTGCCGCCGTTGGCGGCTATCGCCAATTCGGTCTCGCGTGGCGCGGGGGTCCGCCTCACTTCCTTGCCGATGTCCCCGCCCAAGGTTCTGGCGGCAATGAAGGCGCAATAAGGATGGTTGCGGTTCGTCTCTGGGGTGCTCTGGCAGAACTCGCTGATGGCACTCCAGAGGTCGAGGTCGACGCCACAAACCTGCGCGAACTGCTCGCCCAACTCGAAGAAAAATACCCCGCGCTTCGACCACAGCTCGCGCGCGGGGTTTCCGTTTCAATCGACGGCAAGATCTACAATGACACCTGGGCCACCCCGATCCGCCCCGACAGCGAAGTCGTGCTGCTCAACCGACTCGTCGGCGGTTAGAGCGTCAAAGGTCAAAAAAGGAGTTAAGATACGCTGTCTCTCGCGTGTCGCTCGAACGCGCCTTTCGATCCACATGTTTCAGTGTAAACCCGAAACACGTTAACGCGCCCTTACGCCTTCCTCTGACCTGAAATATCTCGGGGGAGTGGGGCTGGCCCCCACTCCTGCCTCTGACAATCCGCGTATCGCGAAACATAAGGCGCCTGATTCCAACCTCAGCCGCCCCGGCTTGAAAGCACTACTACCTCAGAGTGACGCTTCAAGCTTGGCAACAATTGCGTCGCCCATTTCAGCAGTCGACACCGGCGTCTTGCCTTCTTCGCCCAACAGATCGGCGGTGCGCAACCCATCGGCCAGAACATCCTCAACCGCTTTCTCAAGTCGGTCGGCCTCTGCCCCCTGATCGAAGGAATAGCGCAGCGCCATGGCAAAGCTCAGGATACAGGCGATCGGATTGGCCTTGCCCTGTCCGGCAATATCAGGCGCCGAGCCATGCACCGGCTCGTAAAGCGCCTTGGGCCGGCCATTCGCCATCGGCGCCCCGAGAGAAGCCGAGGGCAGCATCCCAAGCGAACCGGTCAGCATCGCCGCCACGTCGCTCAGGATATCGCCGAAAAGGTTGTCGGTCACGATCACGTCGAATTGCTTGGGCGCGCGGGTCAACTGCATCGCGCCCGCATCGGCATACATGTGGCTCAGCTCGACATCCGGGTAATCCTCATCATGCACCTTCTGCACGACTTCACGCCACAGAATGCCGCTTTCCATCACATTGGCCTTCTCCATCGAGCAGACCTTGTTACCCCGCTTGCGTGCCAGCTCAAACGCCGAGCGTGCCACGCGGTCGATCTCGCTCTCGGTGTAACGCTGGGTATTGATCCCTACGCGTTCGTTGCCTTCCTCAAAAATCCCGCGCGGTTCTCCGAAATAGACGCCCGAAGTCAGCTCGCGCACAATCATGATGTCGAGCCCGGCAATCACATCGTGCTTGAGCGACGAAAAATCGGCCAGCGCGTCGAAACACTGGGCGGGACGCAGGTTGGCAAACAGGTCCATCTCCTTGCGTAGCCTGAGCAACCCGCGCTCGGGCTTTACGCTGAAATCAAGATTGTCGTATTTCGGCCCGCCCACGGCGCCAAGCAATACCGCGTCCACCTCTTGCGCCTTGGCCATTGTTTCATCGGCCAGCGGCACGCCATGCTTGTCATAGGCCGAGCCACCCACGAGGTCTTCGCTTACGTCAAACGGCATGTCGCGCTTGGCACCGTACCAATCGATGATCTTGCGCACTTCGACCATGACTTCGGGGCCGATCCCGTCACCGGGCAGGATGAGAAGCGAGGGGTTGCTCATGGGGTGTGGTCCTTCCTGAAAACTGTCGCTCTCCGCCTACCCCTCTGGCGTCGCAGCGTCAAGAAACCAACGTGCATCCATGGTTCGCAGTCACCCCGAGACCTCCTTTTTCAAACTCACAACCTCACTCAGCCCATCGACAAGCATCCCCCAGACCAGCCGCACCCTCGGCGTATGGCGCAATCCCTGATGCGCGGCCAGCCAGACGGGCAGGCTCGGCAACGGAACCCCGAGATCGATCTCCACCATGTCCGGATCGGCCCGTGCCACCATTGCTTGGCCAAACCCGATACCACATCCCGCTCGCACCAATTCCCAATAGGTGGTCTGACAGTCGCATCGAGTCTTGAAATCCTCCCGACCGATCGCAAACCCGGCCTCACGCATCCCTCGAATGATTAGTTCGCTACGGTCGTACCCCACCAGATCATGCTCTTGCATTTCCTCTGGCCCTTTCGGGATTCCGCAACGCGCCAGATAGGCCTTGGATGAAAACATCCCCAATTCGATCTCTCCCAGATACCGAGCCACAACATCCAACTGCTCGGGCCGATACATCCGCACCGCGATATCGGCCTCACGATAGAGCAGGTTTTCCGTGGTATCAGTTGGCGCCAATTCCACTTCGACGTCCGGCGTCTCTTGTCTGATCCGGGCCAGGATCGGCGGCAACACGTGGTGCGACACCATTTCCGACGCCGTAATCCGCACGGCACCCGCCAATCCCGCCTCCTGCCCCGCCGCAAAAAGTGCGATCTCACGCATCGCCTCACGCATCGCACGCGCCGGAGCAACCAGCGCCGCGCCTGCCTCACTCAACTCCAGCCCTTTCGGATGCCGCCGGAACAGGTCCAGCCCCAATTCAACCTCAACGGCCTTGATCTGGCGCCCTAATGTCGGCTGGCTGGCTCCCAATCGGCGGGCTGCTGCGCTCAGCGAACCCTCTTCCGCCACCGCCAGAAAGGCCTGAATCAACGCCCAGTCGAGTTTGTCTAACGCTTTATCCATTCAATTATGAATATCAGATAGCAAATTTTTGGCAATTCCTATTCCCTCTTGGTCGCCCTACTTTCATTGCAGATTTCAGCAACAGGAGGCTCCCATGGCCAAAACCGCTCTCATCCTCGGCGCATCAGGCAAGGTCGGCACACATGCCGCCCGTGCCCTCGAATCTACCGGTTGGAGCATCCGCCGCTACGACCGCAAGACCGACGACATGACCCAAGCTGCCATGGGTGCCGACATCATCGTCAACGGGCTCAACCCACCCAATTATCATAATTGGTCCGAGATCATTCCCGCGATCACTGAACAGGTGATTGCCGCCGCCAAAGCCTCCGGTTCCAGCGTGATCATTCCCGGCAATGTTTATCATTTCGGCGCAACGGGCGGCGAATGGTCCGAAACCACGCCACCCAGCCCCTGCTCCCGCAAAGGCAAAATCCGCCTCGATATGGAGCGGGCCTATCGCGACAGTGGCGTGCAAACCATCATTCTGCGCGCGGGCAATTGGATCGACCCCGAACACAACAGTGATATCTTCAGCGTCCTGGCGCTGCGATCGATCAAGTCCGGCAAAATAACGGTGCCCGGCGACCCCGATACGATCCAGTCCCACGCCTTTTTGCCCGATTGGGCCCGCGCATTGCAAATGTTGGCCGAGAAACGCGAACAACTCTCGCAGTTCGAAGACATCCCCTTTCCCGGTCACGCCTTCACATTCAACGAATTAAAAACCGCCCTCGAGCACGAGTTGATGCGCCCGCTGGCACTGTCACGTTTCCCATGGTGGGCGTTGCGACTGACGACCCCGGTCTGGGAACTCGCCCGCGAACTTGTCGAGATGCGCTATCTCTGGAACACGCCGCATACCCTCTCACCCACTCGCTTCAACGCGCTTCTGCCCGATTTCGCGCCCACCCCGATGCGCGAGGTTATGCTTGCCGCGCTACCAGCCGACATCCACCCAGACAAGCCGATGCCGGCTGGCCTTGCGCACCAGATCAGCGCCTGACTGCCCGGGCGCGGGCCAGACAACGCCCGCGCCCAACACGTCCAGATCGGCAGAAGGCAACACGTAATCCACCCGCAGATTGCCCGGCCCGCCACCATCTTCGATGCCCTTCCAATCGACGGTATCCAACGCCGCATCGCCGTTGTGGCCAGGATCCGCTGCCACCCTGCCCCCCTCGCTGGCCGGGCGCACATCCTGCAACCGCTTATCGCCAAGCAATCCACGTATCGCCACTTTGATCCCCTCGCCATCCACCGGATCGAGATTGGCATCACCGATGACCGCAAACGCAGTTTCTGGGACAGGCCCACCCGCCGGTCCCAGCCTGCCATCAAGCAAATGCCGCCACAGCATGATCTCATCATGATTGCGCTTGCCGTTACGGTCCTCGGGGCCGTCAAACACCGGCGGTGTGGCGTGAAACGCCATCAGGGTCAGCACCCGCCCCGCCACATCCACAGGCACCACCCAATGCGCCACCGATGACAAGCGCTGTATCTCTATAGCAGCCTGCGACGGAAAGACCGTCCCGTCTTGCATGGGCAACAAGGCCCAGTCCTGTTCGGCCCAGATCAATCCGCTCAAATCGCGCACCGCACCGATAGGATAGCGCGACAATACCGCCATACCGCCATCTCCTGCAAAACGGCCCCAACCCTGCGCATCACCAGGGTCACCACGCCTTCCGTCGCCATCAAGATCGAGTTCCGTCGCCCAGCCGCTGTTGGGCCGTGCCGCAAACCGATACGACATCTTGTGCCCGCCCGATGCAATCCGCTCGATCAACGCCGCAAGCGTCAGCCCTTCATGGTCGTAGTCGATGCCGTTGAGAATCAGAACATCGGGCGCGGCCTGGGCAATCACCCCGGCAACCGCTTCGGCCTGTTCGTCACCCTTCAGGATATCCCGCAGCAAAAGCCCCGGCCCCTTGCGGGAAAGGTCTGTATTGAAAGTCGCGATCCGCAGGGTCTCGGTCCGCGCAAGCCCAGGTATCAACGCCGCCCAAAGCAGCGCCAACAAGATCAAACGATTTGCAATTCCTCGCCGTCGGCCTTCGCCTCTGCATAAGTCCGCAGCCGCTTTTCCGCGATCAGATCGGCCACGCGACTCATCGCGATGCCTCTCATGATCATACTTGCCGGCAAAAAGGCCCATGCGCTCATCGTCCAAATCAGTGTCTGCGGATTGTCCATCGAGATCGGATCAATCAGTTCCGCCGCGGCCTTCACAACCGCCGGGATCAAGAATGGCAGCAAAATCCCTAATACAATGTTAAGACCGGCATCGCGTTTGAGCCGGGCCAACACATCACCACCCGCCGTCGGGTCAAATAAGGGCAGGTTGATCCAGACGTTGAAAGCCCCCTTGCGGGTTGGCCAGCCGAACAGGCGCACCATGCTTACAAAGACAAACAGTGTCACCAACGACACCATGTAAGCGATCCCAGCCGCCGTTCGCACCGACGACAAAAGCTCGGGCGGGCTATTGGCGGGCATCATCAACACCACCAGACGCACTGGCGAATAGGGGAAATCAATGGCCGTGCCCAAAAGCGTGCCCAGCTTGGTTACTAGCGTCGACATATTGGTTGGGTCAGTTTTGCCCGCCATGATCATCGACAGCATTAAGACCGTTGCGAAAAGCGCAATAAACCTCAGCCGGTTGAACGGCGGCGCAAAGCGGAATTCGACGATAGAGGGGTATTGGCTGAAGTATTCGGTCAAGGTCAGCAGGAAGGCCAGGATCGCCACCAGAACCACGATCTGCGTCGTGTCCGAGCTGACATCCGGCAGCATGAGAGAAGGCACTGCAATAAGCAATGCCATCAGAGCTGCGCGCACAAAAGCGCTTGTCAGTCGGGATACCACTGCACCATTCCCTTCAAACTGGCCAAAGCCGGTACGATGCCGACCTTTTGTTCCAACTTGATGCCGCAACGTGTCGCGGCTTGCCTCATTCTTGCCCAATTTTTGCCTTCTTTCGTTTTCCGGCTCAAGTCACGGTTAACAAGACTTCAGCTATTGGGCCGTTTCAGGGAAGAAGTGGTGCGCGTTTGCATCATTTTTGGTGCAAAAAAAAGGCGCAAACTCAAGCATCTACAAGATGTAGTAGATGTGCTGCGTTAGCCCGCTACACGTTGCGAGATGTGACGCGAAATAGCGTCAGGTGAGGTTTTCCACTCAAAAGAAAAAGACCGCCCTGGATGTGGGCGGTCTTGGCTTTCTCGCCTTTAACAGGTTCAGACCCAGGGACGCGTCTGCGCTGCTTGCGCCTCAAATGTGTCAATTGACGCGGTCTTCTCCATGGTCAGCCCGATATCGTCGAGCCCCTTGAGAAGGCAATGCTTCTTGAATGCATCCACCTCGAAGGCGAATACTTCGCCATCCGAGCTTGTCACGGTCTGCGCTTCCAGATCCACATCCAACCGCGCATTGGCGCCCTTTTCCGCATCAGCCATCAAGACATCCACGGCCTCTTGCGGCAGGACGATAGGCAGGATGCCGTTCTGGAAACAGTTGTTGTAAAAAATGTCTGCGAAAGAGGTGGAAATCACCGCCTTGATGCCAAAATCGGCCAGCGCCCAAGGCGCATGTTCGCGCGACGATCCACAGCCGAAGTTGTCACCGGCCACCAGGATTTGCGCCTCGCGATAGGCTGGCTTGTTCAACACGAAATCAGCGATCTCATTGCCTTGCCGATCATATCGCATCTCGTCAAACAGGTTCACACCCAGCCCCGAGCGCTTGATCGTTTTCAGGAACACCTTGGGGATGATCATATCGGTGTCGATATTCACCAACGGCATGGGTGCCGCAATGCCCGAGAGTTTTTCAAATTTGTCCATAGTTCAGTCTCCGTTCAGGGCGATCTGGCCCTGCGTATATGTCAAAGCCCGCTTTTGCGGCCCAAAAATCCAAGCAGAAGAAGCGCAACACCCTGCGAGAGCAATTCGATGCCCAAAAGAAGCCCCAGAAGCGTCGTGGCCGCCTCTGCGATGTTGCCGAAGATCAGAACGCCGATCACCACACCGGCGACTCCCGACAGGATCAACAGCCATTTTGTCTGCGCCTGTGCGATACCAAAGCCCAACATGATCCGCATGATCCCGGTAAACAGGAACACGACGCCGAGAAGCAGCGTCAGCGAAACGACGCCCTCCAGCGGGTTGGCCAGAAGCCAGACGCCGACAACGATTCCCATCACGGCCCAAAGCCCGTTCCAGATGCGCCCGCCGGGCAGCATCGCAGCATCGCTTTGAAAAGCCGCCCAAGCCTGCAAGACACCGCCAAGAAGAAAGGCGATCCCGACGAGCGTCGTCACAGCCATGGACGCTGCCAACGGATTGGCAAAGGCAAAGACCCCGCCAATAAACAGCAACACACCTACAAGAATCAGAATGGCAGAAGGCTTCATCGTGTTTCTCCTTTTTAGCCTACGTCTGCCGCCTCGCCGCGCTTTCGCGCCTGAAGACAGCAATATGCAACCAGTTACATCATCTCGCGCACATCGGTCAGATGCCCGGTTACCGCCGCCGCCGCCGCCATTGCGGGACTCACCAGATGGGTGCGGCCCTTATAGCCCTGACGCCCTTCAAAGTTGCGGTTCGAAGTTGACGCACAGCGTTCACCTTCAGCCAACTGATCTGGGTTCATCGCCAGACACATCGAACACCCGGCAAGGCGCCATTCAAAACCGGCTTCCTTGAAAATTTCGGCCAGCCCCTCTTCCTCGGCCTGCGCACGCACAAGCCCCGAACCGGGCACGATCATCGCCCGCATGCCCGGTTTGATTTTCTTGCCTTTCAAAATGGCAGCAGCGGCGCGCAAATCTTCGATCCGCCCGTTGGTGCAGGACCCGATGAACACCGTATCGATCTCGATATCGGTCAGCTTTTGACCGGGTGTCAGCCCCATATAGTCAAGCGCACGCTTCACGGCCTCAACCTTGCCACCCGCGTAATCCTCCGGGCTGGGCACATTGGCCGTGATCGGCAGCACATCTTCCGGCGACGTGCCCCATGTCACTACCGGCTCGATATCTTCGCCCTTCAGTGTGATCACCTTGTCGAAAACGGCGTCGTCATCGGTATAAAGCGTTTTCCACCAGTTCATCGCAGCCTCCCATTGCGCACCCTTCGGGGCGTGCGGGCGGCCTTTGACATATTCATAAGTTGTCTCGTCCGGCGCAATCAGGCCCGCGCGTGCGCCGCCTTCAATCGCCATGTTGCAGACGGTCATGCGGCCTTCCATCGAAAGATCGCGGATCGCTTCACCGCAATATTCGATGACATAGCCAGTGCCGCCCGCCGTGCCGGTCACACCGATCACCGCCAAGGTGATATCCTTGGCCGTAACGCCGGGGCGCAACTTGCCGGTGATCTCGACTTTCATGTTCTTCGATTTCTTCTGGATCAGCGTCTGTGTCGCAAGCACATGCTCCACCTCGGACGTGCCGATGCCATGCGCCAGCGCGCCAAATGCGCCATGCGTCGCAGTATGACTGTCACCGCATACCACGGTCATGCCGGGCAACGTCCAGCCCTGCTCAGGGCCAACGATATGCACGATCCCTTGGCGCACGTCGCTAACCGGATAATAGTGAATACCGAAATCACGGGCGTTTTTGTCCAGCGCTTCAACCTGAATGCGGCTGTCTTCGGTCATCGTTTCGGCATTGGCACGATCCAGCGTTGTCGGCACATTGTGATCCGGCACGGCAATAGTCTTGTCAGGCGCGCGCACAGTGCGACCCGTCATGCGCAGTCCTTCAAAAGCTTGCGGGCTGGTCACCTCGTGGACGAGGTGTCGGTCAATATAGAGCAAGCAGGTGCCGTCTTCGGCTTCATGGGCTACATGAGCATCCCAGATTTTATCATAGATCGTCTTGGGGGACATTGGTCCACTCCCGTTCATGTTCGTGAAGTCGTGGGTATTCAGGCGGGGTTTGGCGCAGGCCAAAGCTTACGGGCGTACCAAAACCGATCGCACTTCGCTGTGGAAGCGTTCTTTCAACCGCGCGCGGTCATCCATATCGAAAACCCGTGTCATGGCGCATCTCCTACACAACGCCACAGATTCTCACAAGCCGGGTGTTTCGCGGCGCAGTGCGGAGGAATGCGGGTGCGCATGCCATTTCTCGCATTTCCCGGCACCATCACTCCCGCACAGTTCGCACAGGCCCAAATCCGCGCAACCGACAACAAAGCCCATCATTCCTAGCCCATTCGTGACAACGCCCGCTGCGTTTTCCCCGCCCAAGCCCCTTGCCCGCGCAACCCCGCGCGTGCCACGCTGTGTTCAACACAGGCGCATTCATGACAGAACATACCTCCGCGACCCCCCAATCAGCCGCCCCAGCGACGACTTCGGCGCAGGAAGCGCAGGAAATCGCGTATTCGCTGGCCGATCAGGCCCAGGTATTCCTGAAAGGTCTCCTGCGCCCCTGGAACGCCTATCAGGTGGGGATCGCTATCGCGATTTTCCTGCTGGCCTGGGGTATTGCACTCCTATTGTCACCGCGCTTTCGCGAATGGCTGCGCACCCGCGAAAACTGGCCCAAATGGCGACTCCGCCTGATGCTGATGCTAGAAAAGCGATTGCGGCTGGTCTTCTTCGTTTGCCTGCTTTGGCCCACAGTGTGGATCATGCGCGAAATCACCTGGCCTTCGCGCACGTTCCTGCTGGGGGGAATTGCCAAGCTGGCCGTGGCATGGCTGCTTATCGCGTTGGTTTCGCGTCTGATTACCAATGGTTTCCTGCGTACAATGGTGCGCTATGCCAGTTGGACATGGGCCACGCTGGTTATCCTCGGACTGACCAGCGAGGCCCGATCTCTGCTCGACAGCGCCGCCATCGACCTTGGCAATCTGCACCTGTCGTTGTGGCTGCTAATACAGGCGGCGGTCACACTCAGCGTGCTCTTCTTCGTCGCCCGCTTTGTGTCGCGCACCACTACCGCAGGTCTGAAACGCAACGAAGACATCAGCCCCTCGATGCAGGTGCTTGCAGTAAAATTCCTTCAGGTCGCCCTCTATGGCATCGCCGGTTATATCGGGCTCAAGGCAATTGGCGTCGACCTCACCGGGCTTGCGGTTTTATCTGGTGCCATTGGTGTCGGCCTTGGCTTTGGCTTGCAAAAAGTGGTGTCGAATCTGGTATCCGGCGTGATCATCCTGCTCGACAAGTCAATCAAACCGGGCGACGTGATCAGCCTAGGTGAAACCTTCGGCTGGATCGACACGCTCAGCGCGCGCTATACCTCTGTTGTCACGCGCGACGGCAAGGAATACCTGATCCCCAACGAAGATCTGATCACCGGTCAGGTGGTGAACTGGTCTCATACCAATGATTTTGTCAGACTCGATATCAAATTCGGCACATCCTACGGCGATGACCCTCACAAGGTTCGCGCTCTGGCCATCGAAACCGCCAAGGGCGTGACACGCGTGCTGACATCCAAGCCGCCAGTTTGTCATATCATCGGATTTGGCGACAGTTCCGTTGATTATGTCCTGCGATTCTGGATTCGCGATCCTTCTCAGGGCCTCACCAATATTCGGGGCAATGTCTATCTGGCTCTCTGGGATGCCTTTCATGAGAACGGCATTTCGATCCCCTTCCCGCAGCGCGAAGTGCGCCTGTTGGGCGAAGATGCCGACCCGCCCCCGAAGTCATAAACCCGCGAGATCCAGCCCCATTTAGCTTCAACGACCGGGGCCGACGCCAAGTTCTTTAAGCTCTGATCTGCAATAACAGGCCGCTGTTGCCTGCGGCGAATACGCACGCTCCATGCCGCCCCCTTGCCCAACCCAACCTGGGATTCGACGTTCCAGCCTGTAGATTTACGTCCTCCGCTTGTCGGATCCGGCTCCCAACGGCAAAAAACGGCGGCATTTCACAGGCCTTGATCCTGTCATTGAGAATCCACATATCCGGTGCTAAGTTTTAAACACGTCCGGCACCGGGGCGCTTTTCAGGTGCGTAATGTAAGGAGGACATTGTCCTGTCAACGCATGTTGATGCGGCTTCGGCCGCTCCCAAAGGGCGCTCCGTTCCAGGTGCTCCCGGCGACGTGACAAGCGAAGAATTGCTTGATCACATTCTTGATTCGCTCTCAAACGACAAGGCCGAGGATATCGTTCAGATCGATCTGCGCGGCAAATCCTCTATCGGCGATTACATGGTCGTGTGCAGCGGGCGCTCCTCGCGGCAGGTGACAGCAATTGCCGAAAAGCTCGCTGACCGGCTCAAAACCGATCTCGGGCGGTTTTCAAAGATCGAAGGCAAGGCTTCGGGTGATTGGGTGTTGATTGACACGGGCGATATCATTGTCCACGTCTTCCGCCCCGAAGTGCGCGAGTTCTACCAACTCGAAAAGATGTGGCAGCCCACTGCGGCCGACACCCCTGCCACGATATAGATGCGGGTTACGATCTGCGCCGTTGGTCGGCTCCGCAAGGGGCCGGAGAAAGACCTGATCGACGACTATACGACGCGGTTTGACCGCACCGGGCGCGCACTGGGTCTTGGCCCGCTTACCTTCACCGAAGTCGAGGATCGCAAGGGTGGTGGCATGGCGGCCGAAGCCGCCCTGCTCGAACGGTCTTTGCCGAAAGCTGCGCGGCTGTTCGTGTTGGATGAACGCGGCACGAAGATGAGTTCGCCCGAGTTCGCCACCACACTGGCCCGCCTGCGCGATGATGGCTGTGGCGACCTGGCGTTTGTGATCGGCGGTGCCGATGGTCTGGCCCCGGATTTTCGCAGCCGTGCTGATCTTGGGCTGAGTTTCGGCAAAATGGTCTGGCCGCATATGTTGGCCCGGGTGATGCTGACCGAACAGCTCTATCGTGCTGCCTCGATCCTTGCCGGCAGCCCCTATCACCGCGTCTGAGCCTATAGCGCTGTGGGGATTGAGCGCGGTGTTGCCTGGCAACGTAGAGGGGAGAGGTTGGGGGCGCTGCCCCCAAACCCCCGGGATATTTTCGGCAAGATGAAACGGTAACAGCCCTATTCCGCCGGTTGCTCTGGGGGCCAACAAGGCTTAAACGCGAATTCAGAATGAAAAACAGGCAAATCCTATGACAAAACCGGTGGTTCTTTGCATTCTCGATGGCTGGGGCCATCGCGAGGCACGCGAAGCCAATGCCCCGGCATTGGCGAAGACACCAACCTATGATCGCCTGATGTCGACGTGCCCGCACAACTTTCTGGTGACCCACGGCCCGGATGTTGGCCTGCCTTCCGGCCAGATGGGCAATTCCGAGGTCGGACACACCAATATCGGCGCCGGTCGGGTGGTTGCAATGGATCTCGGACAGATTGATCTCGCCATTGAAGACGGTTCATTTTTTGAAACCCCGGCATTGACGCAGTTTATCGCCCGCATGAAACAGACAGGCGGAACTGCGCATCTGATGGGGTTGGTCTCGGATGGCGGCGTGCACGGTTCGCTCGAGCATATGATCGCCTCGATCGGCGTGCTCGCCCGTGCAGGTATCCCCGTGGCCATTCATGCCATCACTGATGGCCGCGATGTCGCCCCGAAATCGGCGCTCGGCTATGTCGCCACACTTGAAGAGGCACTGCCGGATACCGCCCATATCGTCACCCTGACGGGGCGCTATTTCGCGATGGACCGCGACAACCGATGGGAGCGTGTATCGGAAGCTTACCATGCAATCGTCAACGCCAAAGGACAGCACAAAACCGCCACCGCAAACCATGCGATTTCCAACGCCTACAACCGTTCCGAAACCGATGAATTCATCGCCGCCACCGTGATTGGCGACTATGCCGGAGTGCAAGACGGCGACGGTCTCTGGTGCCTCAATTTTCGCGCCGACCGCGCGCGCGAAATCCTCGCTGCCATTGGCGATCCCGAATTTGATGCTTTTGAAACCGGCAAGCGGCCAAAGTTCGGCGCGCTCATGGGTATGGTCGAATACTCGGACCGGCACAATCAATACATGACCACGATGTTTCCCTCGACTGCTATCGTGAATACTTTGGGCGAATGGGTCGCCAAACAGGGGCTGCGCCAGTTCCGTTTGGCAGAAACCGAGAAATACCCGCATGTCACCTTCTTCCTGAACGGCGGCAAGGAAACGCCTGAATTGGGCGAAGACCGCTACATGGCACCCTCGCCAAAGGTCGCCACATATGATCTTCAGCCCGAGATGTCCGCAGCCGAGGTGACCGAGAATTTCGTGCGCGCCATCGAAGAAGGCTATGACCTGATCATCACCAATTATGCCAACCCCGACATGGTCGGCCATACCGGGAATATCGCAGCAGCAATCAAGGCCTGCGAAGCGGTCGATGCCGGGCTGGGTCAAGTCATGGCGGCGCTGGAAAAGGCCGGGGGGGCGATGATCGTCACCGCCGACCACGGCAATTGCGAAACCATGATCGATCCGGAGACCGGCGGCCCGCACACTGCACACACCATCAACCCGGTGCCGGTTGCCTTGTTTGGTGGACCCGAGGGCGCAAAACTCAGACCGGGGCGACTGTCCGATCTCGCGCCTACGCTGCTCGATCTCATGGGCCTGCCCAAGCCACCCGAAATGACTGGCGAGACCCTGATCATATGAGCCTGCGCGCCGCCCTCCTCTGCACCCTGATTGCGGGCGGCGCGGCCTCGGCGCAGACCCCTGACCCGGCCGAGGCTGCCCGCGCCGCCGCTGCTCGGCTCAACCAGGCAACCATCAGACTTGATGAGGCCGACTCGGCGCGCGACCGCGTCAAGGCGCTCTCGGAAACCATCCGTGCCTTTGAAGACGGGCTGGCGGCAATGCGCGAGGGCCTGCGCCACGCCTCGATCCGTGAACAGACCCTGACCCGCGAACTCACCGCCCGCGAGGGCGAGATTTCGCGCCTCATTGGCGTTCTGCAATCCATGGGCGACACCCGCGCGCCCACGGTTCTGTTGCATCCTCAAGGCCCCACGGGCACTGCGCGCGCGGCCATGGTCCTGGCCGATGTCACGCCTGCGCTGAACACCCGCGTGAGCGAACTGCGCGGCAAACTCGAAGAAGTCACCACGCTGCGCCGCTTGCAGGACAACGCAGCCGAAACGCTGCGCGAAGGATTGCAAGGTCTTCAGGAGGCGCGCACAGAGCTTTCCCAGGCCGTCGCCGATCGCACCGATCTGCCCCGCCGTTTTACCGAAGACCCGGTGCGAACAGCACTCCTCATCGCCTCCACCGAAACGCTCGAAGGGTTCGCCTCGGGACTTTCGGAAATCGCAGTGGACGAAGCGACCGGCAGCCTGCCTGACATCTCACACCGCAAGGGCAAGCTTCCTCTGCCGGTTCAGGGTCGCCTGCTGCGCGGTTTCATGGGCTCGGATGCTGCCGGAATCACCCGTCCCGGTATCATCATCGCCACCCGCCCTCGTGCGCTTGTCACCACCCCGGCGGCGGCCACCGTCCGCTATCGCGGCCCGCTGCTTGACTACGGAAACGTGATGATCCTTGAACCGCAATCGGGTCTATTGATCGTTTTAGCCGGGCTCGATGTGGTTTACGGGTTGCCGGGTCAGGTTCTGCCCGCAGGCGCACCCGTCGGCCTGATGGGCGGCACGGACCCGAAAATCGGCGAGATTCTGACCCAGACCAGCGAAGGGGCTGGAAATGACCGCACGGAAACGCTTTATGTAGAACTCAGAGAAGACAATGTTCCGGTGGACCCTTCTGCCTGGTTCAGCATTGCGAAGGATGGATAGACAATGAAGAAATTCCTCATGGCCGCGAGCGCCGGGATTCTGGGTGGCGTTATCGTCACGACCCAAGTGGCTGCTCCCCTGCTCGCCCAGGAATCGGCAAAGACAACGGATGTCTACCAACAGCTTGATCTGTTTGGTGACATTTTCGAACGAATCCGCTCGCAATATGTTGAGGAGGTGGACGAATCCGACCTGATCGAAGCTGCGATCAACGGCATGCTCACGTCACTGGATCCGCATTCATCCTATCTCTCACCGGACGATGCCGAAGACATGCGGGTGCAGACCCGCGGCGAATTCGGCGGGCTCGGCATCGAGGTCACGCAGGAAGAAGGCTTTGTCAAAGTCGTCTCGCCGATCGACGGCACTCCTGCCGATCAGGCCGGGGTCGAGGCCGGGGATTTCATCACCCATGTCGATGGCGAATCGGTCCTTGGCCTAACGCTCAACGAAGCGGTCGAATTGATGCGTGGCCAGGTCGGTTCCGAAATCGTGATCACCATCGCGCGCGAAGGCACCGACGAGCCGTTCGATATCTCGATTATCCGCGACACGATCAAGCTGACCGCCGTGCGCACCCGAACCGAAGGCAAATCGGTGGTTCTCAGGGTCACCACCTTCAACGATCAGACATACCCGAACCTTGCCGAAGGCCTTGCCAAACAGGTCGAGGAAGCGGGCGGCATCGACAATATCAACGGCTTCATTCTTGATCTGCGCAACAATCCCGGCGGGCTTCTGACCCAGGCAATCAAGGTCTCCGACGCATTCCTTGAATCCGGTGAGATCGTCTCGACAAGGGGGCGCAATCCGGTGGATGGTGATCGCTACAACGCCCAACCCGGTGATCTGGCACAGTCCAAACCTTTGGTGGTACTCATCAATGGCGGATCCGCCTCGGCGTCCGAGATTGTCGCGGGCGCGCTTCAGGATCATCGCCGCGCGATCGTCATCGGCACCCGTAGCTTCGGCAAAGGTTCGGTCCAGACGGTAATGCCGCTGCGGGGCGAAGGCGCAATGCGCCTGACCACCGCGCGCTATTACACGCCTTCAGGGCGCTCTATCCAGTCTCTGGGCATCTCGCCTGACATCATTGTAGCCCAGCCCCGCAAGGTCGACGCCGAACCCGAGGAGGAAGCCAAAAGTGCCATTCGCAGAAATCGCTCCGAAGCCGATCTGCGCGGCGCACTGTCCAATGACAGCCTGACCGAGGACGAAATCAAACAGATCGAAGCCGACCGCGCCAAAGCAGAAGCCTCTGCCAAGCTGCGTGAAGACGACTATCAGCTGGCCTACGCCATCGACATCCTCAAGGGACTTTCCGCGCTCGGGCCGCAAGACTGATCACGGGACTGGCACACGCATGACACCGACGGAAATCGCCCAACTACCTTATCGTCAGAATGTCGGCGTGATGCTGGCCAATCAGCGGGGCGAAGTCTTTGTCGGACAGCGCCTCGACAACGATCAGGCGGCTTGGCAAATGCCTCAGGGCGGAATCGACAAGGGTGAAACCCCGCGCGATGCCGCCCTGCGCGAGCTGTTTGAGGAAACCGGCGTCGCACCAAACCTGGTCACGATCGAGGCTGAAACCGAGGGCTGGCTACCTTATGACCTGCCCGTTGATCTTGTGCCAAAGATCTGGAAAGGCCGCTATCGCGGACAGGAACAGAAATGGTTTCTCATGCGATTTCATGGCGTTGACACTGACGTGAACATCGCGACAGAACACCCCGAATTCTCCAGTTGGCAATGGCTCGCGCCTGATGAACTGGTCGCTAACATCGTGCCTTTCAAGCGCAGTGTTTATGAGAAGGTGCTCGCGGAGTTTGGCAAGCGGCTGTAAGATTGTTCTTCGAACTGCTGATTTCGAGCAAGTAACCGGCCGACCTAGAAAACATGCGGGCCTCGCTGGATGTGCACCCAGGTTCGTGGCAGGCCATCAAGAGAAAACGCGCAAGGCCGCGCTCTGAACGCTCGCCCACCCGGCCCGGAGCGGCACTGTCGTACAGCGACAAACACCGGACAAGCGGCCCCGGCAAGGGCTTCGTGCCATTCTGGCATCCGCGCGGCTTCTGCGCAAATCCCCTTGCCGGGTCTTCCCATCTTTCGGGCATACGCCGGTCGCGGCCCCGCCGGTCAGCCTTTCGCTGATGCTTACGAGGGTCACGCACAACGCGTCTTTTCCATGGGCGGTTATCGGCTTTTCAGCCTGCTCCACACAAACAGCCTAGTGCGTTATCCTTAATGCGCGGTTAATTCGCAGATTTTTTGACACGACCTTTAGTGCCTAACGCGACAGTGTCCGCGCCACGGCATCTTGCCAACGCGCTTGACGCTTGGCGCGGGCATCCTCCTCCAGTCGGGGCATGAAACGCCGCTCCAGCGCCCAGCTATCGGCGAAGGCCGCGCGTTCGGGGTAGATCCCCGCCTTCATCCCCGCCAACCACGCCGCCCCCAGAGCCGTGGTTTCGGTGATCACCGGGCGATCCACCGGCGCCCCCAGGATGTCTGCCAGAAACTGCATGGTCCAGTCGCTGGACGCCATGCCACCATCAACTCGCAAAACCGTCCCGCTCCCCGCGCCGGGCCAGTCTTCCAGCATCGCACGATGCAGATCCGCGGTCTGAAACCCTACGCTTTCCAACGCCGCGCGCGCAATCTCGGCCGGCCCGGTGGCCCGGGTCAACCCGAACATCGCCCCGCGACACTCGGCATCCCAATAAGGCGCACCAAGCCCGGTAAACGCCGGCACCAATATCACGTCCTGCTGCGGATCCGCCGCCTCGGCCAACGTTTGCGTTTCAGTCGCAGCCGAAACAATCTTCAGCCCGTCGCGCAACCATTGCACAACCGCTCCGGCGATAAAGATCGACCCCTCCAGAGCATAAGTCACCTTGCCATCCAGTTGATAAGCAACAGTGCTCAACAATCGGTTTTGCGACATCACCAATTCGCCTCCGGTGTTGAGCAACGCAAAACACCCCGTCCCATAGGTCGACTTCATCATTCCTGACTGGAAACAGGCCTGTCCAATGGCTGCCGCCTGCTGATCCCCGGCCACCCCAAGAATAGGCAACGGCGTGCCCAGAACCTCTGTTGTTCCGAAGTCTCCGGCGCAATCGCGCACTTCTGGCAGCATCGCCATCGGCACATCCAATAGCGCGCAGAGTTCGCCGTCCCACGTCCCTTCAACAATATTGTAAAGCAACGTTCGCGATGCATTGGTCGCATCCGTGGCGTGCACCCGCCCTTCGGTCAGCCTCCAGATCAGCCAACTGTCAACCGTGCCAAACGCCAGATCACCCGCCTCGGCCCGGGCGCGCGCACCCTCTACATTGTCGAGAATCCACGCCAACTTGGTGCCCGAAAAATACGGATCGAGCAGCAGACCGGTGCGGGCGCGGATCATCTCTTCGTGCCCCGCCTCTCGCAACCGCCGACAATACTCGGCGGTGCGCCGATCCTGCCAGACGATCGCATTGTAAATCGGCGCCCCCGTTATCCTGTCCCAGACAATCGTGGTCTCCCGCTGATTGGTGATCCCGATGCCAGCGATTTCTCGCGCCTCTATCGCGGCCTGCGCCACAGCACTTTCTATGGATCGCAAAGTGGTTTGCCACAATTCCTCCGGGTCATGCTCTACCCAACCGGACTGCGGAAAATGCTGCTGAAATTCCTCCTGCCCCACCGACTTGATATGCATGTCCTCATCAAACAGGATGGCGCGGCTCGATGTGGTGCCTTGGTCGATGGCAAGGATATATCCCAAAACGGCTCTCCTGAATGGTTGTACAGCGTCGAGATCATCCGCGCATCACGCATTTGTTGCAAGACCGGATTGAAATAAATGCTGCGATTGCAAAGGGCAATACGTTAGCGTATGGTTGAGCGATGGAAAACACACGCCTTTCCCCAGAAAGCTGGATAGACGCCGGGATTCTCGCCCTCGAGAAGAATGGTCCATTGGCGCTCAAAGCCGAACCTCTGGCGCGGGAACTGGGGGCGACCAAGGGTTCATTCTATTGGCATTTCAAAGATTTGGGCGAATTTCATTCAGATCTCGCCCAGACATGGAAACGCCGCGCCGCCAGTACGCTCGTCGGTGTGCTGGAAAGCGATGCGCCTATTGCCGAGAGCTTGCAGGCGGTCGGAAGCCCGGCACAGGCAGAAGCCGCCATGCGGGCCTGGGCGCGTAGCAATCCCGCCGCCGCCGCCGAACTTTCCGAGATCGACAAGCTCAGACTCGCGGCCACAGCTGCGCTTTTGCAAGATGTCGGAATATCCAACCCCGAAATCCCCCGCGGACTCTATGCCTGTGCGGTCGGTCTCGCCACGCTGGCAGAGGATGACCCGACCAAGGATCACGCTGTGCTAAGCACTTTGATCGATCTCGTGTTGGCGCTGCGATGAAACGCGCTCTGTTCGCCGGCTTGCTTGCTGCATCCCCCTTGCACGCACATGACAACCACGCGCCGTTTGACGCTCCCGGCCATGTCTGGCAGCTCATCGAGATGAATAACACGCCTTTCACGGCGCGCGTCACGCTCACGTTCCCTGAACCTGGCAAGCTGGCCGGGGAAGCGCCCTGCAATCGCTATTTCGGTGCAATGTGGGGCGACTACCCGTGGTTCAAGGCCGGGCGCATCGCCGCCACCCGGCGCGCCTGCCCTGATCTTTCGCTCGAACACACCTATTTACAGTTGCTTGAGAGCATGACCCACGCCGAAGCCGGTTCCGACCATCTGATCCTGACGGATGGCTCTAATCAAAGCCTGGTGTTTCGCCTTATCCAAGCCCCCGATTGAACTGATCAACAAACCGCTGGCGTGCTTCCGGCAACGGCTTGTGCACCAATTCCTGTGCAAGTTTGTGACGAAGAAAGTATCCTGTTGTTTCAAACCCTTGTGCGATCTCACTGTCTGGCGCATCACCCTCGCCCAACATCACGGGCGGCAAGGGTAACAGCCGGTCGGCCCAATCTCCCGCACCTTTCGCCGACACCGCCCGCCCGGTCTTGGGCGAGACATAAAGCAGCCCCTCGCGCGCACCCGTCGCCGCACAGCGCGTAAGATCCAGCCCAAAGCCCATCTCATCCAATAGCGCCAATTCCCATCGCAGATACGCCAGCGGCCAGAGCGCATCCTCGCCCAACAGATCCATCAGCTGTTCAGTGCGCCGGTAAAGCCCGCCATGCCCTTCGCGTTCGGGCAGACAAAAACTCAGAACACCGCTCACCGCATTCAGCCCCGCCAGCGCCAGCCGCGATCCCATAGCCGCCGCCGCGCGCGATCGGATCGGCTCGACTTGATAGCTGCCAAGATGATCCTCCAACCGCGCCCGCCATACCACATCAAGCTGCGCACCTGGCTGCAGGATCGGCGCGATTTTCCGGCTGGTGCCGCCGCGCACTACACCTGCGTGGCGTCCGTGGTTTTCGGTAAACACGTCGATGATGGCGCTGGTTTCTCCATGCCGCGTCACCCCCAGAAGTATGCCCTGATCCCGCCATTCCATACGCTCAACCTAAAGCGTTTCGGGATAGATTTGAATCACGAGTTCATCCCGTCTTGCGCCGCGTTTCCACTTATTCCCGTCTCAGGGTCAAATGGTACCGCGCCGGGACTCTCCGCTTGCTGGCGAAACCACTCCGTCTTCGATCCAGCGGTCAAATACGGCCAGGGCCGCGGCACTGAACTCCGGGTCGTTGATATGACAATCCAACCGGCTCAGGGTCACATTCTCTGGACAGGCGCTTTGCATTTCTTCGCAAAACACCGCCAACGCATCCGCGTCATGCAGTTCACCACCCGCGCGGTCCCACTCGTTACAGCCCCGCGTCGGCAACAAGAACTCCACCGGCCCTTTGGCCCTGCCCAGCTTGTCACAGATCGCCTGCGCGACTTCGCGCCGCTCATCCGCATCCAGCATAGCCGAGGTCAAAAGCCGGTTATGTGCGTGGATCGGCCTGTCTTTCAGGCGCTCGGGCGGTGCTTGCCAGCCTACAAAATCTACTAGATCGTAACACCCAGGTGCCACCAGTTGCGGAATCGCCAGCGCCCCGGCATTGGTCATCCGATCCGGCCCCGCCGTAATTCCCGAGCCGAAGAGATGGTTGGAAACCTCCTGCGGCGCAAAATCCATCACCGCCGCAAATGCCCCTTCTGCCGCCAACCCCTCAAAGGCACGTCCACCCATCCCCGTGGCATGAAACACCGCCACCTCGAAACCGCGCTCTTCCAGCGCCGGTTTCAGCGTCACCATATAGCGCAGCACCGTCTTGCCGAACGAAGTCATCCCGATCAACGGGCGATCCCGCGTCGGTTTCTCCACCGCCCGCGCCGCGCCCAGAACCGCTCCCGCCGCCTGGCTGAGTGACGCCTTGCAGACCGAATTCAGCCCAAAAAGCCCGCCGGCCCAGAGAATCATCTGAATATCCGGCGCCATCCGCTCGGGTGGCAACATCGCGGAAAACGACACAGTTGAGACGACGTATTTTGGCACCCCCAACGGCAGCGCCGCACAAACATCCAGCGCCAAATCAGTGCCCATCGACCCGCCAAGAACGATCACCCCGTCAATCTCGCCCGCCCGATAGAGCCGCAAAGCCAATCCCGAAGCCCCGGCCGCCATGATCTGCATCGCGTGGTTTTCATCGCCGGTCTCGATGGCGGCGGTGATACTTGATCCCCCCTCTCGCGCCACTTCATGCTTGGAATAATCCGTCGGTCTCGATGGATCGCCCAGCACACTCACATCCATCGACAAAACCTTGCCGCCCTGCCCTCGAATACGCTCGGCCAGATAGCCCAACTCATCATCCTTGGTGTCATACGTCCCCACCACAAGGATCGTCTTGTCATCCGCCATCGTCATCCTCCCGTACCCTCCAGCCACCGGCGCGCCTCTCTAAGTGCCGTGGCAATCGCCCGTTTCGAGCGTTCCTCGCTCCCCGGCTCCCCCAGCCGCTCCATAATCCATCCCGGATACGTCAGCGCGCGCAGCAATATGAACAGATCCAACTGCTCCGGCCTGACCCTGCGCCGCTCACGATAGCCTTCGCAGAGTGCCGCACGCAGTTCCGGGTAATCCTCGGCCTCGCTAAAGCGCAGCAAAAACGTCGCCATCTCGAAATCGCGAAACCCAAAACCACCGTCATCAAAGTCGATCAGCGCCACCCGATCTTCCGGGTGTGTTTCGTCGTAAAGGATGTTCTCGCTTATCAAATCCGCATGGATCAGCCCGAAATCCGCACTTGCCTCGATCTCGGCCAGCGCTCTATCTGCCCGCTTACGCACCAGAAGCAACAGCGCACGTTCCTCAGCCGTCAGCCCCGGATGCTCCCAGAACCGCCCCCAGAGCGGCTTCTCACCCACAAGCCCCGCCCGGTCCCAGGCAGGGCGCGCAAACCCCATCGGTCGCGGCCATTCATCCGAAATCCCGTGCAGCTTTGCCATCACACCGCCCAAGCCCCGGCAAAACTCCGCCCTGTCGGCAATCCCCTGCATCTCTCCGGCCTTGCCCAATGGCCGCCCCGGCAACCACTCCAGCATATCAACCATGTAATCGCCCTGCCGCTGGATCAGCGCACCCGAACTGGCTGCGACAGGCGCCGGCACCCGCAATCCGCCATTGGCCAGCGCCGCCATCCATTGCAATTCCGAAGTCAGCTGGAATTCGTCACGATATCCCAGCCGGTGAAACCTCAGCGCCAGATCGCCTCGCGGCGCCGCGACCCGAAACACCACATTTTCGCGCCGCGCCGCCAATTCTATCGGCGCGTCCCCCAGCCCCCAAAACCTGGCAGCTTCTCTTGCCGCCTCAAGCAAGCCGCACCTCGCCCAGCGCCTCATCGACAGCACTTAGCATCCGGTCGGCATCACCGCGCGAAAACACCATCGGCGGGCGTATTTTCAACACGTTGTAATGCACCCCAAGAAAATTCATCAAGACTCCCTTGTCGCGCAGCGCATTGGCAACCTGCTTGGTATAGTCAGTCGCCGGTGTCTTGCTCTCCCGGTCCAACACCAACTCGGCCCCGAAAAACAGCCCCGACCCGCGCACATCGCCGATCACCTCATGCCGCCCCGCCAATTCACGCAGCCCCTCGCGGGCATAGTCCCCGACCTCGCGTGCATTCTCCTGCAAGCCTTCCTCGCGGATCACCTCCAGAACGGCTTGCGCCGCCGCCATGCTCACCGGATTGCCTCCAAAGGTGTTGAAATAGCGAAACGTCTCGCGAAACGCCGCCATCGTGGCGCGGCTCGTCACCACCCCCGCCACAGGATGCCCGTTGCCCATCGGCTTGCCCAGACTCACAATGTCGGGCAGAAATCCGGCTTTCTCATGCCCCCAAAAATGCGTGCCCAACCGGCCAAATCCCGGCTGGACTTCATCGGCGATGATCACACCTCCCGCGCGGCGCACCGCCTCGATCGCAGGCCGCACCCAACCCTTGGCCAAATCGGGAAACCCCTCATTGGCAAAAAACGGGTCAAGGACCAGCGCCGAAAGGCCATACCCCTTTGCCTTCAACCGCTCAATCGCCGCCTCAACCTCCTGCGCCCATTCCTCTCCCGAAATCGGGCGATAGCTGTCCGGCGCCGGCACAAACTCCACGCTATCCCACCGATCCGGCGGCGGGTTGGTGCAACTCAGCTGCGCCACTGCCATCGTGTTGCCATGATAAGTGTGATCAGTCGCAATCACCCCGCGTTTACCCGTCACCGCCCGCGCCATGCGCAGCGCAATGTCATTGGCTTCCGAGCCGGTACAGGTAAACATCATCGCATTCAGCGGATCAGCAAATGTGGCGGTCAACGCCTCGGCATAATTCACGATTCCCTCATGCAGATACCGCGTATGCGTGTTCAGCGTTCCAGCTTGGCGACAGATCGCCTCCACCACCTTCGGATGGCAATGCCCCACATGCGGCACGTTATTATAGCAATCGAGGTATTCGCGCCCGTCCACGTCCCAGAGTTTTGTGCCCAACCCCCGCACCAGATGCACAGGCTCGTCATAAAACGTCGTCAATCGCGGCCCAAGTAGACGCTCGCGGCGCTCAAGGAGTGTCTCGCTCATATCTGTCTCCGCTCACTGTGAAAAGGGCAGCGCCCGAACCGGGGTGGGCGAGAAGCGCCCGCCCATGGGGCGGGTCGGACGCTGCCCGGCGGTGCCGCCGGGCAGAAGATGTGATTGTCTCGCTCACAACTGTATCCAAGCCGTTTTCAAATCCATGTATTTCTCCATCGCATGAAGCGACTTGTCATGGCCATTCCCCGATTGCTTCACGCCGCCCAAAGGCACCGTATTATCGGCCCCGCCATAGGTGTTCACATGCACCACCCCGGCGCGTATGCCCGCAACCATCTTGTGCGCCCTGCTCAAATTCCCGGTCCACACGCCCGCCGCCAACCCGAAATCAGTCGCATTGGCAAGGCTCAGCGCCTCCTCCTCACTGTCAAACGCCGTCACTGCCAGAACTGGCCCGAACACCTCCTGCTGAAACACTCGGTCTTCTCGCTTCACCCCGGTCAATACGGTCGGCTCCATATAATACCCGCCCGTGCTCTCCAGAATACGGCTACCGCCCAGCGCAATCTCGGCCCCCTCAGCCGTCGCGCCCTCAACAAACCCAAGGTTGCCTTCCAACTGCACCAGAGAATTCACCGCCCCCACCTGATTGCTCAGATCCAGCGGATTACCCACTTTCAACGCCTTTGCATGACGCGCCACAGCCTCAACAAACTCATCATGCACCGACCGCTCCACCAATAACCGCGACCCGGCCACACAAACCTGCCCCGAATTGCGGAAAATTCCATGCGCCGACACCTTCGCCGCATGTTCCAGATCGGGCGCATCGGCAAACACGATGTTGGGCGACTTTCCCCCAAGCTCCAGATAGGTCCGCTTCAAATTCGAGCGCGCCGAATATTCCAGCAACCGCCGCCCAACACCGCCCGACCCGGTGAAAACCAACACACCCACATCCATCGACAAAGCCAACGCCTCACCCGTGACCGAGCCTTGCCCCGTCACCACGTTCAAAACCCCATCAGGCAACCCGGCCTCGGCGCAATACTCCGCCAGCTTCAACAGCGAGAGCGATGCCGTCTCTGCCGGTTTCAACACCACCGAATTGCCCGCCGCCAGAGCCGGGGCTAGCTTCCATGACCCGATCATCAAAGGGAAGTTCCACGGCACAATCGCCCCGACCACCCCAACAGGCCCCCGATGTACAAGCCCCAAAACATCCGATGCCGTCGGCGCCACTTCGCCATAGATCTTGTCTAGCGCCTCGGCGTAATAGCGAAACGTCCCCGCCGCCGATCCCGCCTCGGCCTTCAGTGCCATGTTGAACTCGGTGCCATTGTCGCGCACCCCGAGCACCGTCAACTCAAGCGCACGTTCCTCGATGATATCGGCAATCTTGTGCATCACCTTCTTGCGCTGAGCCGGGGCCATCCGCGACCAACGCCCATCATCAAACGCCCGACGCGCCGCACCCGTGGCACGCGCCACATCTTCCGGCGTTGCCCGCTCGATCGTCGTCAGGCGTCCCCCGTCAATCGGCGAACGAATTTCGAGCGACTCTCCCGACCCCGCCTGCCACTCTCCGTCGATCAATAATCTTTGAGCCGGAACATCTCTATTTCGCAGCGTGTCAATGCTCACTTGATTTGTCATTTGGTCTCCTTGCGTTTGCGCCGCTCCCCCAGCACAAAGCGGATGTGCAGGGCCAAAACGCCAATAATCATCAAGAACAGGATCATCGCCACCGGGCGATCAATGAAATCAAACGGTGTCTTCACCCGTGCCATACCTGCGCGAAGTTTCACCTCCATGATTCCGCCCAGAACCATGCCCAGCACAATCGGCACCGCAGGCAGATCAAGCCGCTTGAGCACAAAGCCAAACACCCCGAAACAGGCGGCAATCAGGCAATCAGTAAACGAGTTGCGCAAGCTATAGACGCCAACAAAACTCAGCGTCAAAATACACACCCCCAAGAACCGATTGGGTATTTTCACCACCTTGATCAACTGCCCCGAAGCAAACAGCAAAAACACCAGAACCAGCAGGTTAAGCATCAATAGCGCCAGATAGAGCGCCACGACAAACGGCATATCATTCTGGAAAAGCTGCGGCCCAGGCACCACGTTATGCACGTAAAACACGCTTAGCATCATCGCCGTCAGCGCCTCGCCCGGAATGCCCAACGCCAGCAACGGAACCATCGCAGCCGCCGGCACCGCGTTATTCGATGTCTCCGCCGCGATCAGCCCCTCGGGCGATCCATGGCCGAATTCCTCGGGCTTTTTCGACGTACGCTGCGCATAGGTATAGCTCAGAAATTGCGCCGTAAACTCGCCCACGCCGGGGATCATCCCCATCAGTACCCCAAACGAGGCCGAAACGGCTGCCACCCTCGGGTGGCGGCTAAGCTCCTTCATGCCCTGAAACAACCCACCCTTCAGCTTGGCCAGGCGAACCTTCTCATCCTCGCCCTGAAGTAGGAAAATTGCCTGCGAAATCGCAAACAACCCCAAAACCACCACGATCAGATCCACACCACTGCTCAGCCAGCTTTGATCAAAAGTGTAGCGTTTGGAATATTTCACCGGCTCCAACCCAATCGTGTTCAGGAATATCCCGAAACACGCCAATGCAGCCGCAATCAAAGCCTGCCCGCGATGTGCAATCACTACCATGATCAACCCCAGCAGAGCCGCCAGGAAAATCTCCCGGCTGCCAAACATCGGCGCTATCTTGGCCAGAACCGGCGCCAGCAGGATCAGACAGACGACCGAAAAGACGCCGCCAAAGAACGACGCGGAATAGGCCAGCGAAAGCGCGCGTCGCGCCTCGCCCTTCTGGGTCAACGGGTATCCGTCATAAGTGGTCAGCGCATTCACCGCCGTGCCCGGCGTGTTGATCAAGATCGCCGGAATCGCTCCGCCATACATCGAGCTGCCATAGATTCCCAATAGCACGGTCAGCCCGACAATCGGGTCCATGCTAAAAGTCGCAGGCAACAGAATGGCGATGGCCACAGCCGGACCAACCCCGGGAATCGCCCCGATCAGAACACCCCCGAGCGACCCCACCAGAAGCGCCAGAATCACATCCCAGCGCGCCAGAATGTCGAGGGCTGAAAAGAATAGCTCCATACCCGCCTCAGAAATTCATGATAAAGAAAGAACGCAACGCGCCCGGCAAATATTCATAAAATGCGCCGCCGGGAATTTTCACCTGCAAGAACATCTTGAACAACACCACGACCGCCACGGCAAAGCCCACCGAGATCACCATCATCTTGCGCTCGCGATACCCCACCCGCCACGTCATGAGCAGAACAAACACCACAGTTGTCGGCAGATATCCGACAATCGGCACCACCATGACATAGACAAGAAACCACAAGACCCATTCGATGGCGAAGAACCAGATTTTCCACTCCACGAAATCGGTCAGAACCAGCCACTTGCGCGGCAAGCGCCACAGATGCAACGCCGAAAACAGCAGCATCCCGCCCACCGCCACAGCCGGCCAAAATCTCGGTTGGGCGAATAGCTTGGTGCGTTTGATCCATTTGGTCTCTTCACCCAACTGGCTCAACAGGAAAAGCGACGCCGCAAGGAATACCAGCGCAAACAAAAGCTGCCCCCGGATCGGCCTTCTGAACTTGCGTTCGTCTTCACTACTCATCTGTGAACGGCTCCTGAAGGGACCAGACGCAAAGAGACCGGGCAGGTCTCCTGCCCGGCCCCGATGTTGCGTCGATTATTCAAGCAAGCTTGTGATACGCGCAACCGTCTCGATATCCCTGGCGATCCGCGCAACGCTATCCTGCGCGTTCATCCAATAGACCTGCGCGCCGGTTTCCTTGGCAAACGCCTGCGCGCGCTCGCTCATCATGGTTTTCTCGGCCACAGCGATGATCTTGTCGCGTGCGTCCTGCGGCGTATCCTTGGTCACAAACAGACCATTCCACAGCGAGATATCCAAAGTGGGATCAACCTCGCCTGCCGTGGGCGCATCCGGCACCAGCGGAATGCGCTCATCCGTGATCGCCACCAGCACTTTCACCTGATCGAGACAAGGCAGGATCAGTTGCAGCGTGGTGTTGATCACATCCGCATCCCCACTGGCCAGCGTATTGCAATCCAGCGCATCAAACGCCGCGTCGCTGCCCCATTCAAAACCCATGTTCACAGCCATCGCCTTGGTCACCTGCGTCGGGTTCAGCGGGTCGCCGAAATGGCCCAGCGCCACATCGTTTTCCTTGGCATAAGCCGCCAGCTCTTCCATGTTGGAATAGGGCGCATCGCCCGACGTGGCGATCACGAACGGGTAGGTCAGAAAGATACCAAGTGGTTCAAATTTCTCTGGCGTCAACTCGTCAATCCCGATCTGATGCCCGACAACCGGCACGTCAACCACGAACGACCCGATCGTGTAACCATCTGCTGGCGCAGTCGCGACATCAATCGCCCCAGGGAACGGCCCACCGCCGCCGCCCGGCTTGTTCACCACAGCCGCCGGCACACCATATTCCTTCTGGAAATCATCGGCGATCATCCGGGTCAGCACATCTTCCAGATCACCCGGCGGGAACGGCACGATAAAATTCACTGGCTTCTCCGGGTAATCGGCCAGCGCCGCCCCCCCCATTGCCACCATCGAAAGGGTCAGTGCCCCGCCCAGAAGCTTTTTCATTGTCATGTCGTTCTCCCTGACTACGGCCTTTCGTGGCCGGTTCATTATTCAAACCATCGGTTCTAAAACAGATTGACAGAGCGGCTCCGAGTCTGTCAAGAATTTTAGTAAGTGAAGTTACATTGCCGCAGCACGCGGTTACGCCCGATATTGTGAAAGGCCCTGCCATCCCCATGGGAACCGTATCCAAAGCTTTGTCATTGCTTGATTTTTTCAATCGCTCCCGCAGCACCATCGGGCTAAGCGAGATGGCGCGCCTGTCGGGGTTGAACAAGGCCACGGTGCATCGCCACCTCAGCGAACTACAGAGCCAGGGATTCGTCGAACAGACCGATACAGCGCGCGAATATCGTCTCGGCCCTGCTTTCCTGCGCCTCGCCGCCCTGCGCGAAGCAGCCGTTCCGCTGCGCGATCTGGCGCAACAGGTACTCTGCGATCTTTCCGCTGCCACCCATGAAACTGCCCATTTCTCGCTGCTGCAAAACGGCCAACTGACAACCACCGCCTATTCCTACTCGCCCCATCACGGCACCCGTGTCACCATGGAAGACGCCGAAGTTCTCGTGTTGCACGCCACAAGTTCCGGTCTCGCCGTCCTGGCCTATTCTTCGCCCGATTTCGTCGATGCAGCACTTTCTGCGCCGCTGGAAAAACGCACCCTCCATACCGTCACCGACACCGACAAGCTACGCGCCAGCCTCACCCCGATCCGCAATAGCGGCATGGCCCAAAGCATCGGCGGCTTCGAGGATGATGTGCATTCCCATGGCATGCCGGTTTTCGACGCCGCCGCTCAGGTCATCGGCGCCATCGCCGTCGCCGCGCCCACCGCCCGCATGACACCCGGCCACAAGGCGTTGATTCAGCGTGAATTACGCCATCATGCCCTGCGCCTCACCCGCCTTCTGGGCGGCTTTCCCCCATCGGATTTCCCACGCGAGGCCGCGACATGAGCATCCAATCACCATCCCGCGCTCTGATCCTCGATTTCGGTGGCGTGATCAGCCGTACGCTGTTTGAAACCCATGATCTCACCGAACGCGCCCTCGGCCTGCCCATCGGTTCGCTCGATTGGCATGGTCCGTTCGACCCCGAAAACGACACGCTCTGGCAGCGGATGCAAGCCGACCAGATATCAGAGCGCGCCTACTGGCTTGAACGCACCCGCGAGGTCGGAGCGCTCTTGGGCCAGCACTGGAGCGAGATGAGCCAGTTCGTGCGCGCCGCCCGTGGTGCCGACCCCGACGCCGTGATCCGCCCTGAATTTCGCGAAACCATTGCCACCTGCCAAGACCACGGCATCCGTCTCGCCATCCTCTCGAACGAACTAGATCTCTTCTATGGCGCCGATTTTCGCGAAAAACTGCCGTTCCTCGCCGATTTTGAAGTGATCGTCGATGCCACCCACACCGGCATCCTCAAACCCGATCCGCGCGCCTATTCCGACACGCTCGACCAACTCGGCCTGCCCGCAGAGGCCTGCGTCTTTGTCGACGATCAACTCCGCAACATCGCCGGTGCCAAGGCCATTGGCCTGCCCTGCGTTCACTTCAACGTGGCCCATCCGGGCGACAGCTATGCCCAGGCTCTGCGCCAGCTTGGCATCAACTAATTCCAAGGAGAACTCACATGAAAGACGGTAATTTCCTCAAAGAAAAGAACGCGCGCTCCTTCTGGCATCCTATGGCGCACCCGGCCGACAGCCTTGCCAACCCGCCCACCATTGTGACCGGCGCTGAGGGCGTGAAAATCACCGATGTCGATGGCCATACGGTTGTCGATGGCGTCGGCGGTCTCTGGAACGTCAATCTCGGCTTTTCGTGCCAGCCCATCAAAGACGCAATTTCCGCCCAGCTCGACCAACTGCCCTATTATTCGACCTTCCGGGGCACCACCAATGATTGCGTCATCGAACTCGCCGAAGAACTGCGCAGCTTCTTCGCTCCCGACGGTCTCACGCGTGCATTCTTCACCTCCGGTGGTTCGGACAGTATCGAGACCGCGCTGCGCCTTGCGCGCCAATACCATAAACTACGTGGCGAGGCGGCGCGCACCAAATTCCTGTCGCTCAAGAAGGGCTATCACGGCACCCATTTCGGCGGTGCCTCAATCAACGGCAACGCCAACTTCCGCACCGCTTACGAGCCACTTCTACCCGGATGTCACCATATCCCCGCGCCCTATACATATCGCAACCCGTTTAATGAGACCGACCCGGAAAAGCTGGCCCAACTCTGCCTCGCCGCCCTCGAAGACGAGATCGCCTTCCAAAGCGCAGACACCATCGCGGCCTTCATCATGGAGCCGATCCTCGGCGCGGGCGGCGTTATTCCGCCGCACGCTTCTTTCATGCCCGGCGTGCGCGAAATCTGTTCGCGCCACGGCATCCTTCTGATCGCTGACGAGGTAATCACCGCCTTTGGCCGCACCGGGTCGTGGACCGGCTCACGCCATTGGGGTGTGCAGCCCGACATGATGTGCACCGCCAAAGCCATCACCAACGGCTATTTCCCCTTCGGCGCCGTGATGTTCGCCGATAAAGTGGTCGAGGTGTTCGAAAAAGATGAAACCGGTAAGGCTTCCATCGGCCACGGCTACACCTATTCCGGCCATCCGGTCGGAGCCGCGGCGGCGCTGGCCTGTCTGGGGGAAACCATCCGCCTCGATGTTCCCAAAAATGCCGCAGCGCGCGGCGCAGAACTCTACGAAGGCATGCTCGCTCTGCAATCGAAATACGATCTGATTGGCGACGTGCGTGGCGGCCACGGGTTGATGTGCGCGATGGAACTGGTTTCCGACCGCGCCACCAAAACCGCCATCGACAAGAAAACCATCAATCAGGTGCAGGAAGAATGCTACCGTTCCGGCGCCATGGTTCGCGTTTCCGGCCCCAACATCATCCTGTCACCGCCGTTGGTGCTGACCTCCGCAGATGTGCAAACAATTCTTTCGGCGCTCAACGCCGGATTTGCCTCGGTCGATGGCTAGAGTTTCCACACCAATGTAAAATAAATGACAAAACGCTCCAATGGAGCGTTTTGTACTTGAACAAATTCAGCCAGATTCAGAGTTTCGTCAACAATTCCGCCGTCGGCCAAGCATCCACTGGCAACCCCAGCTTCTGCTGCACATCGCGCACCGCCGCCCTTGTCCCTGCGCCCAAAATCCCGTCGATCTTGCCCACGTCATAGCCGCGTTGCGCCAGCTTTTGCTGCAACTGTTTCATCTCCGCTCCGGACAGCCCCGCATCCGGCTTTCCCGCGTCAAACACTGGCGCGCCTTCAAGCCGATTGGCGAAATATGCGGCGGTCAAGACATAGGTGAAACTCTGATTCCACTCAAAATAGACCCGGAAATTCGGATAGGCGATAAAGGCCGGCCCCTTGCGCCCCTGCGGCAGGATAATCGACGCTGACAAATCCCCTACCAGCGTGCCATGGCGCGGCGTTACGCCCAACGCGGCCCATTGCGACGCCGCCATTTGCGTCTCCAGCCCGGTTTTCGACCAATCGAGGCTCTCAGGCACAGACACTTCCTGCAACCATGGCTCACCCGCGCGCCAGCCAAGTGATTGCAACATCTTGCCGCCCGACATCAACGCATCAGGCACCGAAGTCTTCAGCCGCACATGCCCATCGCCATCGCCATCGACCCCGTTTTCAAGAATGTCGCGCGGCAACATCTGAACCATGCCGATTTCTCCGGCCCAGGCCCCGGTCGTCCCCGAAGGCGAAAAATCGCCCTTCTCGAACAACTCAATCGCCGCGAATATCTGCGGGCGAAACAACTCTGGTCGGCGACAGTCATGCGCCAACGTAACCAGCGCATCGCGGGTATTAAAATCGCCCTGATACCCGCCGTAATCCGTTTCAAACGCCCAAAACGCCAGCAAGACGCCCCGCGACACGCCATATCGCGTCTCGATTTCATCAAAAACGCTATCGTATTTCTGCGCCATTGAGCGGCCCTTGTTGAACCGCCCCGTGCTGATCAACCGTCGGGCAAAATCGGCAAATGCCATTTGAAAAACGCCCTGCGCCCGGTCCGCTTTCAACACCTTGCCGTCCTGTCTCACACCGGCAAAGAATGCTTCCACTTTATCCGCCGCATGACCCTTTGCCACCGCCTCGCGCTTCAACCCGTCAACAAACATCGCAAAGCTGCCACCGCATTGCGCCTGCCCCATCCCTGCGCTTAAAATCAGCGCTGCCAGAAAACCAAAAATCCGCATCAATCACCTTCTCGTTCAAAAACTTTGAGAATTATTTAACAGCATCCCGCCCGCGCGCCAGTCAGAAAACCCATACCACAAGCGCACAGGCCACAAGTACCGCCCAGCCGCGCCAGAGTACGCCGCAAGCTGCCTCGATCTCCCTCGATCCCACCGCACGCAATCCGCCGTGGTTCACCCATGCAAACGCCTGCATCTCACCCTCGTAAGAGCGCGGCCCCGAGAGCGCCACACCAAGCCCCCGCGCCATCGCCGCCTCGGGCCATCCCGCGTTGGGCGAGCGGTGCAGGCTTGCATCTTCCACAATCTCGCGCCACGCCCGCCATTGCCCTGTAACGCCCGCAAAAATCAACGCACTCAACCGCGCTGGTATCAGATTCAGCAAATCATCCAACCGCGCCGCCGCCCAACCGAATTCTTCATGTCGTTCAGTGCGATAGCCGATCATGCTGTCGGCCGTATTCGTGATCTTGTAGACCAACAGCCCCGGCAAACCGCCAACCAGAAACCAAAACACCGGCGCCGCCACACCATCGCTGAAATTCTCCGCCGCGCTCTCGATTGCAGCGCGCGCCGCCGCCGCCTCATCCATCGCTTTGACATCGCGCCCGACGATCCGCGCCACCGCGCGCCGCCCCTCAGGCAGCGACATTCGCAGCCCCGCAGCCACCGCGCGCACATGCTCGACCAGAGATTTCTGCGCCAAGAGTACGGCCACCGCCAGCGCTTCGATCAACCACCCAAAGGCCTCTAGAATACTGCCCAAAGCCGCGGCAAGACCCACCAGCGCAACCATCACCAACACGCCTTTCATGCGCCGTGATTCACCGTTATTGAACCGCGCATCACACGCCCCAACGGCGCGCCCCATCAACACCGCCGGATGCGGCACCCGGCTCCAGATCGCACGCGGTTCACCAAAAACCGCGTCAAGGAACATGCCCAAAAGCAAGCTCACAACGCCGCCTCCAACCTTGCCCAGCCGCGCGCTGGCGGCAATCCCAACCGCACCCAGCTTGTCGAATACGGAAACACCCGGCTCCAGATATGCGCCTCGGCCAGACGCGCCTGAAACCCCTGCGCATCCCCCACGTCATAGAGCCGAAACAGGTTGGTTCCCCCAACCAAACGACCATGGGCCAACATTAGCCGATCCAAACGCGCCGCATCTTTTGCCAACCGTGCCCGCGTCGTCTCGGCCCACGTCACATCCCCCAGCGCCCGCGCCCCGATTTCCAGCGCAGGGCCAGACACGGCCCAAGGCCCAAGACGCGCGCGCAAAGCGGCGATATCGCGTGGCGCTCCAATCGCAAAGCCAAGGCGAAGCCCCGCCAGCCCCCAGAACTTGCCGAAACTTTTCAGAATGACAGCACCCGCGCCCGCCGTCCCGACCAAGGACCGCTCCGGCGCCACATCGGCAAAACTCTCGTCGACCACCATAAATGGCGCGCTCAGATCCGCCGCCCCATACCATCGTCCATCGGGATTGTTGGGGTGCACGATCACCTTCGCTTCACCGCCCGCTCCAATCTCCCAGCCGCCCGCGCGAAACGCGGCTTCGTGTTCGTTATAGGTCGGCCCGGCGATTTCGACCCGCCCCGCCGGTCGCAGCCCTGGCAGCGCTGCGATGATCGCGCTTGCCCCCTGCGCAGCCACGATCTCAACCTCTTGCGGCACCTTCCAGAAAACCCGCGCCGCCGCAATCAGCCGCTCCATCGCTTCATGATCGGGCAGCGCGGTCCATGCTGCATCGGAAATCTCGCCCACCGGATAGGCTTCCGGGTTTATCCCCGTCGACAGGTCGATCCACTCCGCGCGCGTCCCGCCCCAGCGTGCAACCGCCGCATCGATCCCGCCGCCATGGTCGCGTCGACCGGTCATGTCAGTTTCGGCCATCCTGCGCCCCCTGCAATGCACATTACGCCAGCGTGGCGGCCCGGCTCACCAAGTTTGCGATACGAGCCAATTCTGTTAACATCATCACTTGTCGTCGTTTGTCGAATCCCGACACTCGGGGCGTAGGGAATTCAAACTCCGGCATCAATCCAAAAAGCCGGATATTCGGAAAGACCCGTCAAGGAGCAGGTGCAGCAATGAAAGCTCTGATCGTTGAAAGCTCGCACGAACTGGGAACACTTTGGAAGCAACATCTCGAGCGCCAGGGAATCGCGACCAGCCATGCACTGGGTCAGGAAGACGCCGTAGCATTCCTTCAAACTGAGCAATACGCGATTCTTGTGATCGACCTGGTGCTCGATGAAGGCAGCCCGCTGGCTATCGCCGATCTCGCCCACTACCGACAACCCGATGCCAAGGTCATCTTCGTCACCAACACCAACTTCTTCTCGGATGGCTCAATTTTTCGCCACAGCGCCAACGCCTGCGCCTTCATGCAGACAGACACCCCACCCGATGATCTCGTGGCAATGGTTCAGCATTACGGGGCCACGCCACGCACCGATCGCTTCTAGAGATTGATCTCGCCACGCCCATGCGGCGCCTCAAAATCCAGATCCGGCCCGATTGGCACAATCCGGTGCGGATTGATGGTATCGTGGCTATAATGATAGTGCCGCGTGATGTGATCCATCCGCACGGTCGCCGCCACACCCGGCACCTGATAAAGCGCGCGGGTATAATCCCACAAATGCGGATAATCCGTTATCCGGCGGCGGTTACATTTGAAATGCCCGTGATAAACCGCATCAAACCGCACCAGCGTGGTAAACAGCCGCCAATCCACCTCGGTAAGCAAATCGCCCATCACGAACTGCCCCTTGCCTAGCCGCGCCTCAAGCCAATCAAGCGTGTCAAACAACGGCCCGACCGCCGCGTCATAAGCGCTCTGCGTTGTGGCAAACCCGCACTTATAGACCCCGTTGTTCAACGTGTCATAAATCCGCCTGTTCACAGGCTCGATCGCCCCACGCAGCACCTGAGGCCAGAAATCCAGGTAATTCTCAGTGATCGAGTTAAAAGCAGAATTGAACATCCGAATAATTTCCGAACTTTCATTCGACACAATCGTCTCTTGCGTCTTGTCCCAAAGGATCGGCACCGTCACCCGCCCTGAAACCTTCGGATCGGCCCTCAGGTAGATGTCACGCGCAAATGGCAAACCATAAAGCGTATCTCCGGTCGCCCCCGGAAAATCGCTCGAAAAGCTCCAACCGTCTTGCAACATGTCAGGATGCACAACTGAAACACCAATATGATCCTCCAGCCCCTTGAGTGCGCGAAAAATCAACGTGCGATGCGCCCACGGGCAGGCGTAGGAGACATAAAGATGATAGCGCCCGCTCTCGGCCTCAAAACCGTCCTCGCCGGTCGGCCCCGGCGCACCATTGGGCGTGATCCAATTGCGAAACTCCGCGACCGAGCGTTTGAATGCGCCACCGCTCTTGGCGGTATCATACCACTCGTCTGTCCAATCACCATTCACCAGCTGACCCATGGTCTGTCTCCCGACTTTGCCCCACCTACCTAAGGCACTAAGGCGACGCCCCCAAGCCCCGGCAGGCGCGCAAACCCTGCGCATTTGCGCACACCAAAGGCGATTCTCTGCTCCCCACAGGCGTGGCCCGGCATCATCCAGCATCAGCGACAACATCTAGGGCTGGCCGAGACAAACACTACAAACCCTAGAAACCCGGACCTGTCATGAAAGCTTTACTTGATCGTTAACCTTTTCCGGGCAAACTTATTCACAAGTTACCGGGGGAACAAACCAATGACCGATTTTCTCACCAAGGAATTGCGCGAAGGCCTCGCACAGGCCCGCAAATTGGCGGCGAAAAAGAAAGCCCGCCTCAAGGTCCATGTCGGCGAGGCCGCCTATCCGGTGCTGCGGGTATGGGACAACGGCTTTGCGCTGGATGCCGAAGATGCGCCACATATGCGCGGCCTGGTCGATCTTTACGAAGGCTCACGCCACGCCGCCCAATGCCTCGTCATCGCGTCCGAGGAAGACGCAGGCGAGATGCGCTATGAATATAAGCGCAGCACTCTGGCACATGAAACCGCACCGCTCGATTTCGCCCGCGAAGACAACGCACCGGTCGCCCTGATCTCGCACCAGCAATAACCGTCACGCCTTCTGTCGCAAGTTCGCGCAAAACACCGCGATCTTGCGACCAAATTCGCCCACCCTACTGCAAATCGGCAAACGCATCACGCAGTCGGCTGATGGCTTCTTCCACCACGCTGCGCGGTGTCGCCAGATTAAACCTCAAACAACTCTCTCCGCCCGCGCCAAACGTCGGCCCGTAATTCACCGCAATACGCGCATCTTTTTCGACCCGGCGAGTATACTCCTCCATCGTCATCCCGGTGCCTGAAAAATCCACCCAAGCCAAATAGGTCGCTTCCAGCGGCATTGCGCTAAGCCCCGGTATCTCATTGATCGCAGCTTCAAAAAGCTTCCGGTTGCCATCAATATACTCAACCAGAGCATCCACCCATTCCGCCCCCTCGGGCGAATAGGCCGCCTCGGCCATGTGAATCCCGAAGGAATTCGGCGAAATTCCCAACGCCATCATCCGCGCGCCAAATTGCGCCCGCAGCTTAGGGTCGGAAATGATCACATTGCCAACATGCCCGCCAGCGATGTTAAAGGTCTTGGTGGTGGCGCTCATTATCACCAACCGATCCTCGATGCCGTCAATCAACGCCATTGGAATATGGCGCTGCCCCGGCATAACCAGATCATGGTGAATCTCATCCGACACCAAAATCAGATCATGACGCCGGGCAAATTCCGCCACCTGCTCCAACTCGTCACGGCTCCAGACCCGCCCGCCCGGATTATGCGGACTACACAAGACCACCATTTTTTCGCTGCCATCAAGGATCGCGTCATAAGCGTCGAAATCCATCTCATAGCGCCCATCCCGCAAGGCCAGCGGACATTCAACCACCCGCCGCCCATTGGCTTTGATCACCTTGGCAAAGGCATGATAAACGGGCGTGAAAAGCACAACACCATCGCCCGGATCGGTCCAGGTATCGACACACATCGCCGTACCATTGACCAACCCATGCGTGGTGAAAATCCAATCATCCTCAATGTCCCAACCATGGCGCGCCTTCATCCACCAACCGATCGCGGCCCGATACCCGGAATCGTCACCGTAATAGCCATAAACCCCATGCTTCAGAACATCCTCAAGTGCGCTTTGAACACATTGTGGCGGGCGAAAATCCATATCCGCCACCCACATGGCAATCCCATCTTTGGCTGGCACGCCATAGAGCGCCTCCATCATGTCCCATTTCGCGGAATGAGTACCGTGGCGGTCGATGATCTCATCGAAATTCATATGCGCTCTCCTTGGCTGATCGCGCCAGAAGCTAAAGCGTTTCGAGATAAACTTCTATCACGAGTTTGTCTCGAAACGCCCACACCATTGCTCTGTTGCGCGGCGTTCCCACCTAATCCTGTCTCAGGTTCAGGTAGAAACGCTTTAGCGATTTGCGCGGCGCGTGCAACCCCATGTCACAATGCCAATTCTTCGGTCCCTATCTCGCGCCCAATTCGCACCGCCATGTTGCGCAACGCCATCACTTCCCCTAAATCAGCCCCATGAAACGAAACATCATCATCCACCCCGATCCACGCCTGAAAAAGCTCTGCGCGCCGGTGCCCGACTTGTCGGACGATCTGCGCGCGCTGGCCGACGACATGCTGGAAACGATGTATGACGCCCCCGGCATCGGCCTCGCCGCGCCCCAGGTGGGCGTGCTGCAACGGTTGATCGTGCTCGATTGCGTCAAGGCCGAAGGCGAGGCACCCCGCCCGCTGATCATGTTCAACCCCGAAATTACGGCCAGTTCGGACACCCTCAGCACATATGAGGAAGGCTGCCTCTCGATCCCCGAACAATACGGCGACGTGACCCGCCCCGCCGAGGTCTCGGTCAAATGGATCGACCGCGACGGTAACGAACAATCCGAGGACTTCGCCGACCTCTGGGCCACCTGTGTGCAGCACGAGATTGACCACCTCAACGGCAAACTCTTCATTGATTACCTCTCCGGCATCAAGCGTCAGATGATCACCCGCAGGATGGTCAAGCTAAAGCGCGAAAAGCTGCGGGCCTGACGGGGTCACGCGATGACACCCCCCACCCTCCTGCCAATCCTCCTCTGGCCCGATCCACGCCTGTCACAAACCTGCGAACATGTCGGCCACGCCGATATGCGCCCGCTGATCGCCGATATGTTCGCCACGATGTATGCCGCCAATGGCCGTGGTCTCGCCGCACCTCAGGTCGGCGTGATGAAGCGGCTCTTTGTGATGGATGTCACCTGGAAAGAAGGCGAAAAATCCCCCTTGGTGATGATTGATCCGGTCGTGATGGCCCGTGAACGCGTGCCGGTGATGATGGACGAAATGTGCCTCTCCATCCCCGATGTCATCGTGCCGGTCGAGCGCCACAAGGCGGTGACAATGCAATGGACAGATGAGACCGGCGATATCCACATGGGTGACTTTGACGGTGCCGAAGCCCGCGTGATCCAGCACGAATTCGATCATTTGAACGGACAGGTTCATTTTGACCGGATCAGCGCCGATCTGCGCGCCGAACTCGAACAACCCTACCTAAAGGCATCCGCATGACCGCGAGAACCTGTCTGCCCTGGCCCGACAAACGCTTGCGCACCCCCGCCACCCCGGTTGAGACGATCATCGATGATATCCGCGCCATCTGGCAGGATATGATCGACACGATGGAGGCCATGCCCGGCGTCGGCCTCGCCGCACCGCAAATCGGCGTGATGCTGCGCCTCGCCGTGGTTGATGCCTCTGAAGAGCGCGGCCAGACCATTCGCATGGCCAACCCCGAAATCATCGACGCCTCCGGCATCTTTCGCGAACATGAAGAAGCCAGCCCCAACCTCCCCGGCGTCTCGGCCCGCCTCAGACGCCCGCGCGGCGTCACCGTCCGCTTTCTCAACGAAGAGGGCGAGATCAAACAGCGTGAACTCGTCGGCCTCTGGGCCACCTCGGTGCAGCACCAGATCGACCATCTCAATGGCAAGATGTATTTCGACCGCCTCACGAAACTGAAACGCGACATGCTGCTCAAACGCGCCCGCAAAGCAACATGACCCCCTTGCCAAACCCGGCCCCTTTCTCCTTCATCTTGCCTTAAATATCCCGGGGGGTGCGGGGGGCTCGCCCCCCGCTCCTCACAACCCCAATCAAGGAGCCCGCAGACATGCGCCTCATCTTCATGGGCAGCCCCGAATTCTCCGTTCCCGTGCTCAATGCATTGGTGGCGGAGGGCCATGACATCGCCTGCGTCTATTGCCAGCCCCCCCGCCCTGCGGGACGCGGAAAGAAAGAACGACCCACCCCGGTTCACGCCCGCGCCAATGAACTCGGCCTGCCGGTCCGCCACCCCGCTTCGCTCAAATCGCCCGAAGAACAAGCCGCCTTCACCGCACTCAACGCCGATATCGCCGTGGTCGTCGCCTATGGTCTGATCCTGCCCCAGGCAATCCTCGATGCGCCCACCCATGGCTGCCTCAACATCCACGCCTCGCTTCTGCCGCGCTGGCGCGGCGCCGCCCCGATTCACCGCGCAATCATGGCGGGCGACCCACAAACCGGGATCTGCATCATGCAGATGGACGCCGGGCTTGATACTGGCGCCGTGCTCCTGCACCGTTCCACCCCCATCGGCCCCGAGGAAACTACGGCCCAACTGCATGACAGGCTCTCCGACCTCGGTGCCACCCTGATCGTCGAAGCCCTCGCGCACCTCGACACTCTCACGCCCCAGCCTCAGCCCGAAGACGGCATCACTTACGCCGCCAAGATCGACAAATCCGAAGCCCGCATCGATTGGACCCGTCCGGCGGAAGAGGTCGACCGCCAGATTCGTGGCCTCTCGCCCTTCCCCGGTGCATGGTGCGAACACGAGGGCGCACGCCTGAAATTGCTCGGCTCACGCCTGACAAAAGGCACCGGCACCCCCGGCATCGCGCTGGATGACGCGCTCACCATCGCCTGCGGCACCGGTGCCATTGAAATCACCAGCTTGCAAAAACCGGGCGGGCGGGCGCAGGATGCGGGTGAGTTCCTGCGCGGCACATCCCTGCCACGCGGCACGCAACTGAGCTGAGGAGAACGCCTTGTTTCCCACCATCATGGGCACCGTCGTCATTGCCGGAATCATCGGCTATGCCTCCGAGAAATCGGGTTTCACCCGCAATGGCTATCTCCAGTCGATCATCATCTGCATCGGCGGCGCCTTCCTGTTTTATTTCGTGCGCCTGATGTTTGGCTTTGGCTTTTCCAGCGCCGGTCTCAACGCCATTGCGTCCTCTATCGGCGCGCTGATCATCGTCCCCACCCACTACCGCAAACACTGAAACGCGCCCGCATTCAGTTGCAACGAAAAAAGCAGCCTTTCGCCTTTGGCTCAAACGCGTTTTTCGTTACTCTGGGTCATTGCAAAATGCGCGCACGCCTTAAACGCTGAAAGCGAGGTCTCTCATGATCGTTGTCTGGATTATCATCATCGGTGCTGCGGCGGGATTCATCGCCACACGCATGATGAATTTGAATACGAACGTCATCACCACGATCGCCATCGGCATCGGCGGTGCGCTGATCGGTGGGTTGGTGCTGCGCGCGCTGCTCGCGGTCATGGGCTGGGCCGCCGGGTTTGTCGGGGCAGTGTTGGGCGCATTGCTGCTGATCTGGCTCTGGCAAACCTACGTCAAGTAGCGGCACACGCCACACACATCCGCGCCCCCATTGCCTGTCTCAGACCTTGGGCGGTCGTCCCTTGTAGACCGGCAACCGCCAGCCCAGCGCCAACGATCCCGCCCTGAGCGCCCAGGTCATCCCGCCACAAACCACAAGCGCCGGGCCAACGCCCGCCCCTGCCACAACCGCAATCACTGCCGCGCTTGCCCCAGCGAATGCCGCCGTGGCGTAAAGTTCGCCCTGTTTCAGGATCAGCGGCACCTCGCCCACCACCACATCGCGCATCAATCCGCCCAGACATCCCGTTGCCATCCCCATCATCACCACCACCGGCATCGACTGCTCTACTCCCAGGGCCGCAGCCACCCCGGCCGACACGGCCACAGCCAACGCAAAACTGTCGAGCCACAACAGCCAGCGATAGCGGCTCTCCACCCTATGCGCGGTGAAGAACACCACCACCGCCGCCAGCACCGCAATCAGGATATAAGTCGGCTCTTCGATCCAGAACACCGGATGGCGATCCAGCAGCACATCGCGCACCGTTCCGCCACCCACCGCCGTGAGACAGGCAATAAAAGCAAACCCGATCAGATCAAGCTGTGCCCGGCTCGCCACCAACGCGCCAGTCAATGCAAAGACCAGCACGGCAGCGTAATCAAGCAGAGCAACCGCGCGCATTTCGCGCTCGTCTTGAACGGCGCCATCCCCTCGCGCGCCAACTCATCGGCGCGCTCGTTTTCAGGGTGGCCTGCATGACCCTTGACCCATTCCCAACGCACCTCATGGCGCGCCTGCGCCTCGTCCAGCCGCTGCCACAGATCGACATTCTTCACCGGCTTCCTGCTCGCCGTGCGCCAGCCGTTCTTTTTCCAGCCAAACATCCACCCCGTGACCCCGTTCTTCACATAGGCCGAATCCGTGATCACCGTGATCTTGCTCGCCCGCCCCAGAACCTCCAGCGCATTGATCGCCGCCAAAAGCTCCATGCGGTTGTTGGTCGTCTCGGCCTCGCCGCCGCAGAGCGTGCGCTCCTTGACGACCCTCTCACCCTCCTTGGCAAGCATAAGCACACCCCAGCCTCCCGGCCCCGGATTGCCGCTGCACGCCCCATCGGTATAGGCAAAAAGCTCAGCCATGACAGAGCATCATCACATGTTCGGCCATCTCACCAGAAAGCCCCTTGCTCCGCCCACGCCAGCGTGCGGTCACGTTAAAACCTGCATCCTTCAAATGCGCCTCCAATTCGTCCTCACTGTAATAGGCATAGAACCGCCCGATCCCGTCTGGCCCCTCGCCGGTTCCCAGCTTCATGCCGATGTGAAACACCATGCCCGGCTTTCCCGCCCGATGGATCCGCTGCAATACACCGGAGAAATCGGCCTTCGGCAGGTGCAAGAGACTGAAATTGGCCCAAACACCGTCAAATAGCGCCGCATCGTCCAATTCCTCGAACAGCATTTGGCGCGCGCTCACACCCGCATGCGCCCGCGCCAGTTCCACCATTTCGCCCGACCCGTCACGCGCTTCGACGTCAAAACCACGACGCGCCAGCCAACCGGCATAAAACCCCGGCCCACATCCCAGATCGAGCACCTTCGCACCCTCCGGCAAAGCCGCCCCAAACGCCTCAAGCTGGCGCGATTCCCCAAGGCTCTCGGTCAGCCCGGCATATTCCACGGCTTTGGCATCATAAATGGCAATTGTCGCATCCCGGCTCATACGCGCTCCAGTGCCAATCGACCGGCCAAAGCGGCAAAGATCGCGGCAAAGCTGCGGTTGATCCAGCGCATCAGCCGTGCATTCCCCAAGATCAGGCTTCGCGCTTGGGCCGCAAACAACCCGTAACCGACGAACACGACAAAGGTCAGCGCCATGAAGACGCCCCCTAACAACACCATCTCGCGTGTCACCGATGCCGGATCGCCCGACAAAAACGGCGGTAACAGCGCGAGGAAAAAGATCGACAGCTTCGGGTTCAGAACATTGATCAGCATCCCGCGCCACGCCACGCGCCATCCCGGTTGCGCCGCGCACTCTGATTGCACCGCCAGCGCCCCGCCGTCTTTCAGAGCCTGCCATGCCAGCCAAAGCAAATACGCCACACCCGCGAATTTCACGATCTGAAACAACAGCGCCGAAGCATGCAATACCGCCGCCACCCCCAAAACCGCCGCGCCTAGCGCAGGCACAATCCCGAAGGTACAGCCGACTGCCGCCCAGAAAGCCGCCCGTCTGCCCTGCCCAACCCCGGTAGCCAGCGTGTAAATCACCCCGGTGCCGGGCGCCAGGACCACCACGATCGCGGTGATCAGAAACTGGATAGACATGGCTACTCTCCTCGGATGCCCGCCGACACTACCGGCGCTACGACTTGCTTGGAAGGGGCGTTTCACTCGCCCTGACCGATACCCGCTGCGCCACCCGCGCCCACCAATCCGACAGCGCCGGATAATCGCCCAGCATCCTTGCCGCCTCCGGCACCTGAACAAACGCACCGATCATCGCCGCTAGATGACAGTCGGCCCGACCAAAGCCATCGGCCAAAACCAACCCCTCCGCCGCAACCGTCTCCAGCGCCGCCAAAACACCCGGCGCCGCCGCCAGCCCTTCGCGCAAAATGCTCTCGTCCGACACCTCGCCCATCGCAGGCCCGAACGCCCCGTGCGAATGGACTTGGCGCACCAGCGGCCAATAGGCATAGGCATCCGCCATCCCGATCACCTCGCGCACACGCGCGCGCCCCCGATGGTCGGCTGGCATCAATGGCGGCCCGACAAACGCCTCATCCACATACCCGGTGATCGCCGCCGTTTCGCAAAGCGTAAAGCCATCATGCAACAAAACCGGCACCCGTCCGAAGGGATGCGGGTTCTGCGCCCCCTCACCTGAAAACGGATCATGCTCCCGATAGGCGCACGTAACACCCTTCTCGATCAAGGCAATCCGCACCATCCGTGTATAGACACTGTGGCAATAGCCGATCAGAACCGGCGCAGCCGCGCTCACTCCGCCTTCCGAAGCACGCGCGGCACCTTGAACTCCACCGCTTCCTTTGCGGTCTCTACTTCCTCGATGGTCACGTCAAAACGCTCTTTCAGCGCCTCGATCACTTCATCCACCAACAACTCCGGCGCCGACGCCCCGGCGCTGACCCCAACCGACCGCACCCCTTCCAAGGCCCGCCAATCGATCTCGCCCGCCCGCTGCACCAGTTGCGAATAGGTGCAGCCCGCCCGCCGCGCCACCTCGACCAGCCGCCGTGAATTAGACGAATTCGGCGCCCCCACCACCAATATCGCCTGCGCATGGGCGGCAATCGCCTTCACCGCCTCCTGCCGGTTGGTCGTCGCGTAACAAATGTCTTCCTTATGCGGCCCGCGGATACCCTCAAATCGCGCCTGCAACGCCTCCACGATTTCGCTCGTATCATCCACGCTCAACGTGGTCTGCGTCACAAAGGCCAACCGCGCCGGATCGCGCACCACAACTTGCGCCACATCCGCCACCGTTTCGACCAGCAAGACATCGCCCTCGGGCAATTGCCCCATCGTGCCAATGGTCTCGGGATGCCCGGCATGACCGATCATGATGATCTGCAAGCCTTCGGCGCTATGGCGTTCGGCTTCGATATGCACCTTGCTCACCAACGGACAGGTCGCATCGACAAACACCATCTCGCGGCGTGCCGCCTCGGCTGGTACGGCTTTGGGCACGCCATGCGCGGAAAAGATCACCGGCCGATCATCCGGACAATCGCTCAATTCCTCGACAAACACCGCCCCCTTGGCCCTCAGATCATCCACCACATACTTGTTGTGTACGATCTCATGGCGCACAAACACCGGCGCCCCCCATTTCTCGATCGCCATCTCGACAATCTTGATTGCCCGGTCCACCCCGGCGCAAAACCCGCGCGGTGCAGCAAGAAAAAGGGTAAGCGGTGGCTTGGTCATGATGTCTCTCCTTGCCCCCTCAGCTAAGACACATCCCGCCCCGCGTCCAGAGCAGCCCCCCTTCCATCTTCATCTTGCTCCAAATATCCCCGCCGGAGGCTCCCTCACTCGCCACACATCCCATCCCTTGCCGGGATACTACCGCACCCTCCCCAACCGGTTCCGGTCCCGCTCAAGGCCGCCCGCATGCGCCATGCGCACCCTTGCTGCACGCACCACCCACCGCCCTCACGAAACCCTGACTTGACCTTCCCGCGCCGGAGCCTTCGACAAGCGCTGGAATCCACGTCATCAAAGGCCGTTCCATGCGCTTCAAACCCCTTGTCACCCTCGCCCTCGTCGTCTCCACTCTTGGTCTTGCATGGCTCGGCTGGGTGTCGCTCTCACCCGGCGCTTCTGCCCGCGTCGACGGTCTCTTTCCCTATGACGATCCCGCCGTTCTCGCCCTTGGCAAACCGCTCTACGATGACAATTGTGCAAGCTGCCACGGCGCCAATCTCCAGGGAGAGCCCAACTGGCGCGACCGCGATTCCGACGGCTACCTTCCTGCCCCACCCCATGACGCCTCGGGCCACACCTGGCATCACCCGGATGCCCAGCTTTTTGCGATCACCAAACATGGCACCTCTGCCCTTGTCGGCGGCGACTACAAATCCCGCATGGACGGCTTTGCCGATAGTCTCTCCGACGCCGAAATCCTCGCCATTCTGGCCTATATCAAGTCGACATGGCCGCCCCAGATCATCGCGCGCCACAACCAGATGAACGCCGCCCAACAATAGCCCGTCAGCCCGCCGGGAAAAGCCGACTCAATCGCCTCATCGCGGCCTCGGACCGCGCGGCAATTTCCTCGGGTCCCGGCATCCCCATCGCGCCAGTGACCCGCCTGATCTGCGCATCCCCAATCAACAGCGCAAACCAGACTTCGGCCATCTCGCCCGGCTCTGCGCCGCCCAGCTGCCCGGCCTCGATCGCCCGCGCCATCACACCGGCAATCCACGGTCCGACCACATCCCGCCCTGCCCGGCCCAGCGCCCGACCCAACGCGCCCGACCCATCCGCCGCCGCCGCCCGATTGAGCGCGACCGCCCTCGGTCCCAACAACATGCTGAGCAGAATCGGCCCCACGCGGGACAGGTCCGCCATCGCATCGCCCCCCCCTCCGACCCTTTCCAACGCCGCGCGTACGACATCGGTATTGCGTGCAATCAACGCCGCAAAAAGCCCCTGCTTGTCACCATACCATCGATACAGCGTCTCGTTGCTGGCCTTGGCCGCCCTGGCCACCGCCAACATCGAAAGCCCGCCAAAACCCTTGGCTTCCAGCACGCCATAAGCCGCCGCCTCGATCTCTTCGGCCCGTTTTTCCCGCGCGTCGTTTCGCATGTCTCGTCTCCTGCCCCTGGTCGAATCTGCAATCCAAGCCTTGACAGCATCCGTAATCCTGATTACGCCATAGTCAATCCGTAACATAAATTACGCCTCAGGAGAAGCCCCATGACCACCCCGAACCAGACCGAACTGACAGACCGCCCCGCGCTCGCCGCGCTGACCGGTTTGATCGTCTTGCATGGCGTCATGCTCTCGGCACTTTATGCCGGGGTCCAACCCCACCCGCCCGCGCACATTCCACTTTTCGGCATGGCCCCCTTCCTCGGCACGACCCTCTCGGCGGCTGGTGCGGCGATGATCCTCGGCACGGTAAACACCGTCTCGGGTCGCGCGTTCAGCGTCCTTGCCTTGTTGCTGTCACTGGTCTCTTTCGGGCCACACAAACTGATTGATCCGGCGTTCCCGCTGATCTGGCCCGCCGTGGTGGCCGCATGGGTCGCGGTGATCGCGCTTGGCCTGCGTCTCTGGCTCACCCGTCAAAGTGCCAGCCGCAACTTGCAGCCTGAAGCCGCCTGACATCGCCACCAAAACGAAAAAAGGCCGGACCGCATCCCCGCGCCCCGGCCTTTTTTCAATTCTTCATCCCGCAAGTCTGCGAAACGTATCAGTCCTCTTCCGACATCGCCGGCGAACGCTCGGGCATCGGTTCCCGCGGCGGGCGCCCGATAACATCCTTCAACTCATCAAGCTCGATGAAGTTGTCCGCCTGACGGCGCAGCTCGTCAGCAATCATCGGCGGCTGGCTGCGGATGGTCGAAACCACCGAAACGCGCACACCCTGACGTTGCAGGCTCTCCACCAACGGGCGGAAATCGCCGTCGCCGGAAAACAGCACGATATGGTCCACCCGCGGCGCCAGCTCCATGGCATCGACGCACAGCTCGATGTCCATATTGCCCTTCACCTTCCGGCGTCCCATGCTGTCGGTGTATTCCTTGGCGGGCTTCGTCACCATCGAGAACCCATTGTAATGCAACCAATCTACCAGTGGGCGGATCGGAGAATACTCGTCATGCTCCAGAAGCGCAGTATAGTAAAACGCCCGCAAAAGCTTGCCCCGGCGCATGAACTCATGGCGCAGCAACTTGTAGTCGATATCAAAACCAAGAGCTTTGGCTGCTGCAAACAAATTCGAGCCATCGATGAACAGCGCCAGCCGCTCGTCCTTGTAAAACATCAATTGTCCTTCCAAAAGATAGCCCGGCCGTTTTTCCGTGAGTGTAATGAGCGGCAGGGGATAAAAGCGTGAAATATGGCTATTCAATACGGATTTCAAGGCTATACAACGTGGGGAAAAGGATAGGACGAAGCTTACCTTGGATCAAGTCACACTCATTGCGTTGGGCTCAAATCAGCCGTCACCCGCCGGCCCACCCGTCGCGACGCTACGCGCGGCGCTGGCAAAGCTGGACGCAAGTGATGGCTTGTCCTTGCGTAAAGTCAGCCGCCTTTACCAGACCCCGGCATTCCCGCTAGGGTCCGGGCCTGACTACATAAATGCCGCCGCGGCATTTGACTGCAACGTCACGCCGCACACCCTGCTCAAGCGTCTGCACGAGGTTGAATCCAGCCTCGAAAGACACCGCAAGACACGCTGGGCGGCACGCACGATTGACCTTGATATGCTGGCATTCGGAGCAGCTGTTTTGCCTGACAGGTTGACTTGGCGTCATTGGCGCGACCTGCCGGAAAATTTACAATCACAGGCTGCACCTGATGAATTGATCCTGCCCCACCCACGACTTCAGGATCGCGGTTTTGTTCTCGTTCCTCTGGCTGAAATCGCGCCCGATTGGCGCCACCCGATACTGGATCAGAGCGTGAGCGAAATGTTGGCCGCCCTGCCGCCCGATGCGCTCGTCGGCATAACGCCGATCTGATCCATCCAAGGCGCGATGTTGCCCGCATCAGATCGCGCTACCCGACGACCGCCTAGTGCCGCCTCATTTTAGTGCGACAATCCGCCGCTTAGTGTGACAATCCGCCGCGCAATATCACGACTAAATCCGCGTCCCGCCGTGAAACCGCCAAACCGGTCTTCGCCGCGTTCCGCCTCTTGCCAGAGCCGCACCATCTCGGCGGCAATCCCCTCGGGCGTGTCGGCCACCCGGCAAAGCCCGATATCCGCGAGATACTGATAATCCGTCGCCAGAAACGCCGGGATCGACCCCGACACGATCTGGCGACGATGGATGATCGGCTCATAGGGATTGTGCCCAACCCCGCCAAACAGAGTGTGCCCCATGAAAACACCGAAACAAACCTCAAGCCAGGCGCCAAACTCACCATAGCTGTCGGCGACAAACACCGCCTGTTCCGCCGTCGGCAGTTCATCAACCGACCGCCGCGCCGCATCCACACCCTGCGCCGCGCAAATCGCATGAATCGGCGCGCCCTGCTCTTTCCAGCGCGGTGCAAGAATGCTCTTCAGCCCCGGAATGTCCTTCGCCGCAATCTCATGCGCCCCAAGCAGCGTCTCGATCTCGCCCTCATCCACCGATGCGCCAAAGAAGATCGGGCTGTCGCCCCAAACATTGCGTAGCGCCGCCACCACATCCTCTTTCACCACCAATTCGGCTGAATCCATCTTCAGATTCGGCGCAAAGATCACCTCGCAATCCTCGCGCACCCAATCCTTGGCCGCCTCTTCGCCGCCTTCGGAAAAAATGTGCAGCACATCAATATGCGCCATCATCCAGCGCCCCAACCCCGGCATCTTGCCAATCAGCCGCCCCAACCGCCCGTTGAACTGTCCGTTGACCAAGGCCATGGGCACACCCCGCGCCGCCAACAGGCTCAGCGTGTTGGGCCAGATATCGCTCTCGCAAAACACCGCCACATCCGGGCGCCAATGGTCGAGAAACCGCACCATCGCGCCGCGAAAATCATGCGGCGCCAGCAACAACGTCACATCGTCCTTTTCGGCTTCTCGTTTGAAAATTCCCTGTGCGTCCACCGTGCGCGTGGTGATCAAAAAATGCAGCCCCGGCTCAACCTCGCGCAGCGCCTGCATCAGCACCAGATTGGCGGTTGAATCCCCCGGCCCGATGGATTGCAGCCAGACCAGCTTGCCGTCGGGTCGCTTCGGCAATACCCGCGCCACCCGCTCGGCGGCACGTTCTGCGCTTTCCTCGCCCGGATGGCTCTTGGCGCGCTTGCGCACCAACGCCTTGATCAGGGCCTCGGGCAAGATCCGCATCAACCCACCATAGACTCGCAGAAGGGCGCGTTCTTTGAACGTCATCGCCTTGCGGCGTGCGATGATCTCTGATGTTTTTCCGCTCATATCCGCCCCCGATGCTCGCGCTTGTCTGTGCCAATTCCGCCTCCATTTCAACCCTCACGAAATCTCGGTTGCGCCGCGCGGTCAGAACGCCGAAACTCCCCCGAAACTCAGGATCGAACAATTCATGCCCCAAGACGTTATCGCCCTGATCCCCGCCCGGCTGGAAAGCTCACGGCTGCCCAATAAGCCGCTAAAGTCTATTTGCGGCCTGCCGATGATCGTGCATGTCGCCAAGCGAAGCCAGCTTGCCAAGGGCGTCACCCGCGTCGCCGTCTGCACCGATTCAATCGAGATCCTGATGGTGTGCGAGAAATTCGGCATCGAGGTCTGCATGACCCGCGCCAGCCACCAGAACGGCACCGAACGCATTGCCGAAGCCGCCGAAACCATGGGCCTGTCGGATACGGACGTGATTGTTGACGTGCAGGGCGACGAACCCTTCGTCAAACCCGACTACATCGAACAGGTCGCCGAATTCACCCGCGCCAGCGGCTATGGCTGTGTCGTGCCGCACCAATTCATGGAAGAGCGCGGCAACCTCAACCGGGTCAAGCTGGTGTCGCACGAAGACCGGGTGCTCTATTTCTCGCGCGCCGATGTGCCCTGCCATTTCGGCGCGATCCCGCAGCCGTTGAAAAAGCACCTCTCGATCATCGGTTTCCGCCTGCCCGCCTTGCGCAAATTCGCCGCCCACGCGCCCACCCCGCTTGAGGAGATGGAGCGTATCGAGCTGATGCGCCTTGTTGAGTTGGGCGAACCCATCGGCACCTTCCTGCAAGACGGCACCTCGCTCTCGGTCGACACACCCGAAGATTACGAACTGGCCTGCCGGATGATGGAACGCGATGTGCTGTTTCGCGATAAACTCCAGAAGGAGGCGCTGAAATGAGCATTCGTCACGTCTCCTTCGATCTCGACGGCACGCTGATCAATTCCTTCGCAACGATGAAAGTCGCGTGGGAGGCCGCCACCTCTGAGTTGGGCATCAACTGCGGCTTTGCCGAGTATCGACGCTATGTCGGCCTGCCTTTCCCGAAAATCCTCGCCATGCTGGGCCTGTCGAACTTCGAGATCGAATTGACCGAGATCTATTTCGCCAACACCCGGCGGCTTTACGATCAGATCCCGCTGATCGATGGTGCCGACGAGATCCTGAAGTGGTGCAGCGCCCAGGGCCTGGGGACTTCGATTATCACCTCCAAACCGCGCCAGAACTCCGAATTGATCCTTGAAAAGATGGGCTTCGAGGTCGAAAAGCTTGTCTGCGGTGATGATCTCTCACGCGGCAAGCCTGATCCGATGGCGGGTCGGCTGTTGTGTGAAGCCTTTGACCTCGCTCCGGCCCAGGTGCTTTATGTCGGTGACGCGATCTTCGATTTCCAATTCGCCCTCAACGCCGGAATGGACTTCATCTTGTTTGACAATCACGGCGACAATCGCCTGCCCAAGAACCTGCTCAACCCGGTGAAAAGCGTCTCCGGCCTCTCCGATATCAAGGCCTATCTCGGCTGATTGCGCCGCACCGCCGCATCGACAATCGCGCCCAGCCCGGTTTTTCGCGTTTTGTCTCGCGCACCGGCCCCATTCTGCCCTTGTCTTTCCTGACCAACAGGCTTAAAAAGCGCCTTCTTGCTTTTCTTTCAGGAGTGCCCGATGGCCCGCGTGACAGTAGAAGATTGCGTCGACAAGGTTCCAAACCGATTCGATCTGGTGATGCTCGCCGCCCACCGTGCGCGCGAAATTTCCGCCGGCGCGCCGATCACCGTGGAACGCGACAACGACAAGAATCCCGTCGTTGCCCTGCGTGAAATCGCCGAAGAAACCCAATCCGCCGCCGACCTGCACGAGCGTCTGATCGAAAGCAACCAGACCCAGATCGAGGTTGATGAGCCCGAAGACGACGCCATGGCCCTGCTTATGGGTGCCGAACAGGACAAGCCCGACGAAGACGATGTCTCCGAAGAACAACTCCTGCGCGCGTTGATGGAAGCACAGGGCCAGGGCTGACCCTGATCCGGGACTGGAAGGTGCGACGTGGATGATCCCTGTCGAAGACCTGATCACACGGGTCCGCGCTTATAATCCGAAAACCAACGAAGACCTGATTCGTGCGGCTTATGCTTTTGGCAAAGCCGCACATGACGGCCAATATCGCCACTCGGGCGAGCCGTATTTCTCCCATCCCGTCGAAGTGGCGATGATACTCGCTGATCAGCGGCTCGATGATGCCACCTTGATCACCGCGCTGCTGCACGACACGATCGAAGATACCATCGCCTCCTACCCCGAGGTCGAAGCCCGCTTTGGCCGCAATATCGCCGATCTCGTCGATGGCGTCACCAAGCTGACCAATCTTCAGCTCTCTTCGACCGAAACCAAACAGGCCGAAAACTTCCGCAAGCTTTTCATCGCCATGTCGCGTGATATGCGGGTGATCCTGGTCAAACTGGCTGACCGGTTGCACAACATGCGCACGATCCGCGCCATGCGTGTCGAAAAGCAGGTCCAAAAGGCGCGTGAAACCATGGATATCTATGCCCCGCTGGCCGGGCGCATGGGTATGCAATGGATGCGCGAAGAACTCGAAGATCTCGCCTTTCGCGTCCTCAACCCCGAAGCGCGCGCCTCGATCATGCGCCGTTTCATCACGCTTCAGCGCGAGACCGGAGACGTTGTCGAACGCATCACCTCCGATATGAAATCCGAGCTGAAAAAGGCCCATATCCACGCCATGGTACTGGGGCGCGCGAAGAAGCCCTATTCGGTCTGGCGCAAGATGCAGGAGAAAGAGCTTTCCTTCTCGCGTCTCTCGGACATCTACGGTTTCCGCATCCTCACCGATACCGAGGAAAGCTGCTATGCGATCCTCGGCGTGATTCACCGCCGCTGGCGCGCCGTGCCGGGCCGCTTCAAAGATTACATCAGCCAGCCAAAATCAAACGGCTACCGTTCGATCCATACCACCGTTTCGGGCCGCGATGGCCGCCGGGTCGAGGTTCAGATCCGCACCCATCAAATGCACGATGTCGCCGAATCGGGCGTGGCCGCGCATTGGTCCTATCGCGACGGCGTGCCGTCGGAAAACCCGTTTGCTGTTGATCCCGCCAAATGGGTCGCGGGCCTGACCGAACGGCTTCAGGACGATGACGATCACGAGGATTTTCTCGAAGCGGTCAAACTTGAGATGTATGCCGACCAGGTGTTCTGCTTCACCCCCAAGGGCGAGGTGGTCAAACTGCCGCGCGGTGCCACCCCGATTGACTTCGCCTATGCCATCCACACCCGCATCGGCGATGCCTGTGTTGGGGCCAAGATCGACAACATGCGCGTGCCGCTCTGGACCCGCATCAAGAACGGCCAATCCATCGAAATCATCACCGCCGAAGGTCAGGTGCCCCAGGCCACATGGCTCGATATCGCCACCACCGGCAAGGCCAAGACAGCGATTCGCCGCGCCCTGCGCGAGGTTGACCGCGAACGTTACATCAAACTCGGGCGCGAACTGGCCCGCGCCGCGTTTGAACATGTCGGCAAGCGTGCTACCGACAAGGCGCTCGTGACCGCCGCCAAAAAGCTCCGTCTTTCCGGGCGAAATGAGCTTCTGGCCCGTTTGGGTAGTGCCGAACTCACATCACGCAAGATGATCGAAGCGCTCTATCCCGAACTCGCGACCGATGACGGCGCCGAGATCAGCTCCGAACGCGCCGTCATCGGCCTTGCTGCGGATCAGTCAATGCACCGCGCCCCCTGCTGTCAGCCGCTGCCGGGCGAACGCATCGTCGGAATCACCTATCGCGGCCGTGGCGTGGTGGTGCATGCCATTGATTGTGCAACCCTGATGAATTTTGAGGATCAACCGGAGCGCTGGCTCGATCTGCACTGGCAACCGGGCAAGCACCCGCCTATCTATTCCGTGACACTCGATCTCACCATCGGCAACGATGCCGGCGTTCTGGGGCGGATTTGCACATTGATCGGCGAACAAAAGGCCAATATCTCCGACCTGCGGTTCCTCGACAGGAAACCCGATTTCTTCAGGCTTCTCGCTGATGTCGATCTGCGCGATGCCGAACATTTGCATCGCCTCACTTCGGTGCTTGAAGCCGAAAGTGATGTTGCCGCGATCGAACGCTATCGCGATCCCGCCCTCGCCGGACTACAAGGGGGCACAGGCGGCAGTCAGGGCGAGAAACAACCGTCTGGCGAAACGGCGAACTGAACCAATTGTCGCCCTTTCCGGGCGAGACACAAGACTTGGGGGGAGACCATTGGTCTTCAAACGACGCGACAAACGCCCGATCTGGAAAATCGTGGGCGAGTTCATCTATCCCCGCGGTGGTTGGCTGCGCGCCGCGCGCTATATTCGCCATCGCCTGCACCGTCTGCCTGATCCGCCTCACAAGATTTCGCGCGGCATCTGGGCCGGTGTTTTCACCACTTTCACACCTTTTTACGGCCTGCATTTCCTGGTCGCCGCGCTCATTGCCTTCGTCATGCAGGGCAATATTCTGGCCGCCCTTCTGGCCACCTTCTTCGGCAACCCGTTGACATATGTGCCGATTGCCGTGGTCGCGCTCTCAACCGGCCACTGGCTCTTAGGGACCGAGTTTGATCCCGAACATGTCGAACGCTCGCTCGGCGGCAAGTTTTCAGATGCCGGGCATGATCTGTGGCACAACTTCATGTCCATGTTCACGCATGACACTCCAGATTGGAGCGGTCTCTCGGTCTTTTATGACGAAGTGTTCTTTCCTTACATGATCGGCGGCATTCTTCCCGGAATTGTCACCGCAACGGTTTGCTATTACCTCGCCGTTCCGCTGATTCAGGCCTATCAAAAACGCCGCACAGGCCGGATCAAAGCCAAGTTCGACGCGATCAAGTCCAAACGCGCCGCCGCCAAGGCCAAGGACAAGGCCAAACTCAAAGACTGACCGCCCAAAGCGTTCAAAGATAAACTTCGCTCACGCGTTTGTCTAAAACGGCCCACGACCTTGATGTGTCGCGCGCACCCCAGGGATTGCCCCTGTCCCCCGTTCTCAAAAGCCATTAGCCTTTTGGCGAAATGAGAATTCGGGAATCAAGAAAATGACAGCTTCGGGCAAACTCCGCCTTGGTGTGAACATTGATCATGTCGCCACGGTGCGCAACGCACGCGGTTCGGCCTACCCTTCGCCCCTGCGCGCCGCCAAATTAGCGGAAAAAGCCGGGGCCGATGGCATCACGGCGCATCTGCGCGAAGACCGCCGTCATATCCGCGACGCTGACATTGATGAATTGATGGCGGGTCTCACCGTGCCGCTCAATTTTGAGATGGCCGCCACAGACGAAATGCAGAAAATCGCCCTGCGCCATGTGCCGCACGCGGTCTGCATCGTGCCTGAAAAGCGTGAAGAGCGCACCACCGAAGGCGGCCTCGACGTGGCCCGCGACGAAACCCGCCTCGCCCGCTTCATCGCCCCCCTGCGCGACGCAGGCTGTCGCGTGTCGCTGTTCATTGGTGCCGACCGTGCCCAGATCGAAGCCGCCGCGCGCATCGGCGCGCAAGTGATCGAACTGCACACCGGCGCCTATTGCGATCTGCACTACGAGGGCAATCTCAAGGCCCGCGACGAAGAACTCACCGCCCTGCGCGAGATGTCCGCGCTCGCCCATTCCCTCGGGCTCGAAGTCCACGCCGGCCACGGCCTCACCTTCGAGACGGTCAAACCCGTCGCCGCCTTCCCCGAGGTGATGGAGCTCAACATTGGCCACTTCCTGATTGCCGAGGCGATCTTTCTCGGCCTCACCCCCGCAATCCACGAAATGCGCCGCCTGATGGACGAAGCCCGCGCATGATCCTCGGTATCGGCACTGATCTGGCAAATATCGACCGCATCGCGGGAACACTCGAACGTTTCGGCGACCGCTTTCGCAACCGCGTGTTCACACCGATAGAACAGGCCAAGGCCGAACGCCGCGCCGACACGCCCGGCACCTACGCCAAACGCTGGGCCGCCAAAGAGGCTTGCTCGAAAGCTTTGGGAACCGGCCTGCGCATGGGCATCTCGTGGAAGGACATGGCCGTCAGCAATCTGCACACCGGTCAGCCGGTCATGCATGTTACCGGCTGGGCCAAAGAACGGCTGGCCGAAATGACCCCGCCGGGGCACGAGGCCATCATTCACGTTACCCTGACCGACGATCACCCTTGGGCGCAGGCATTCGTTCTGATCGAAGCCCGCCCGGTTGATACCGCCGCCACCACCCCGCCACGATCCGCACATTAAGACGCTTTGCCTTTGATCCAAGGCGCAGGTTTGATGCCAGTTGGCCGCAATATTGCTGGGCCGCGCGCCTGCCCCCAAGCTATCGATGCTTGTGTGGCTCAGGCAACGACCGCTGCGATGCTGGCTTTAAAAGATCGGCTTTGCTTCGCGCCCCGAGCGTAGCCCAGCAAACAGCGCACGAACGCATTCGCGAAACCCTGCTATGCGGCGCTCAAAGATATACGCAAATCCCAACCCGACCAGAATAGACCCCACAAGCAACAAACCATCCCGTGCAAGCGTTTCTGCGGGGAAAACGGCATCAATCAGATGAAGCGCGGGATAATGCGTCACGTAGATGGAAAAGCTTGCACCTGCCCACCAGCGGATACGCCGATGGTTGGTTTGATAGGCGTTCAACAGCCGCGCCATTCCCATGATATGAACTGCGGTCATCGCGCCAATCATCCCGTTCCACAAAAACTCATCCGAAAAGCCAAGCACAACACGATAGTTCTGTGGTTCCAGAAAAGCGCCCGTTTGCGCCGCCAGAATGTCCGGAACACCCAACCACAGACACATCACGTAGAATGCCGGACCTCCCCATGCAAACAGCCGCGCTCTGCCGATAGACAAGCGATCAGGCCCGTTTGCAGCAACCCAGTTCCAAAGCCAAACGCCCATCAACCAGGCGGGCATCAGCAAAAGAACGCGCGGACCTACGGCCCAAGAGATCAGAAGCACGGCGGCAACCCTGCGCGCACCCGACAAGAAGAAGGCCGCTGCAAAGATCACGTAGAAAGCAGCCTCATAGCTGAGTGACCACAAGGGCCCATTGGTCCCCAAGCGCACACGTTCGAAGAGGCCCCATTCATTTGACATGGTCATACCGCGCGCCAACAGTTCGCCAAGCGATGCGGGATTGTAAAAGCGACCATAGGCCTCTGGCCCGATCGACTTGCCAATCTGGTCAAAAATGAACGTCAGCAAAAGCGCCGGCACAAGCACTGTCAGCAAGCGGGTCAAGCGGTTGAAGGCGTAGGTCGAAAGAGTTTTGTCGCGTCCGGCGGCATAGGCAATGACCATCCCGGATATCACGAAAAAGACGATGACACTGTCGCTTCCCAAATTGAGTTCACGGACAAAGATGTAATCCCCGCGCGTAAACCTTGGATAGGCGACATGGGAAATGACGACAACAATCGTCGCCCAGACCCGCAGCGCATCCAGCCAAATGGACAGCCCGCGCGTCATGATGCCGACTGCTCCTCAGGGATGCTTGCCCTGCGAGGGTCACGCGAAGTCCCCTTCCACAAAGCCCGCCAACTGTCAGCAAACGGGTGCAAGAGAGCGGATCGCAGGTTCGGATAAGGCTGTTCAATCGGTTTGCCACTATTGCTGACCAGACCATAAGTAAGCGCTTCATAGTTCTTCGGCACGTAAAGGGTTCCGAACATCAGATCCCAGATCGCGAAAACCTCGCCATAGTTCTTATTGAAATGCTTGCGCTCAATTGAATGGTGTATGTGGTGCTGCGCGGGGGAAATGAACACATGCTCAAGAACCCGCCCATAGCTGAGCCAAACATGGCTGTGCCGCAAATTGGAACCAAGCGCGTTGAACATGAAATACCCCGCGTTCACCGCGCCAATGGTTAGAATCTCGATCTTGCCCATAAGCAGGAAAAGCACCAGCGCCTGCACGATTCCAACCACAACGGTGTAAATCAACAAGCGCAGGACTATGAACACCGGATGATTCCTGTTGGCGGTGAGCGGTGTCATGATCTCGGCAGAGTGGTGCAACGCATGGAAAGGCCACAGGATCGCCGCTTCGTGATGTAGCCGGTGCGCCCAATATTTACAAAAATCCAGCGTCAGGATCATGATGAGCGTAGCCAAGGCCAGCTTGCCAAAGGTGAGCTCCACAGGCGCAATCGACGCGCCGGTTAACGTCAATAACCCGTTCAGCACCTTCGTCGTCATCAGCGGCGTCATGGTTACCGCAGCAAACAACCCGGACGCGGAAAGAAGGGAATTGAAAAGGAATATCTTGATATCGACGAGGTTCGATTTGTGAAGGTACACTTCCTTGGGCAGCAAATACGCCACAAAACTCGTTGGTCGCCCGCGCGCAAGCCACAGAACCGCGACGATCAATACCGTGAGCAACAGGTAAAAAGCCGCCAATCGTGATTGAAGACTCGTAAAGTTCATGAGCACTGACGAGAAAAACTGCTGCAGCAATTCCATGATGACCTCTGAAGATGACCTCTGAAGATTTTCACCACAACTTGCAGGTCGAGTGTGGCAGCAACGAGGCTAATGAGTGCCGAATTTTTAGCACCATCATCATTGAGCCTGACGGCCATGGAAAACCCAGCCGCACAGCACCGGAGTCTCCCCTCTCATTCGCCACCCACCGCACACCGCATTAACCTTACCGGGCCGTTAACCTTCCTATTTTGCACGGCAGCCGGATGTCAGCCGCAAGTCATACGCAAATCACCCCCCTGATTTGTGCCGTGCGGTGCCGTTAACCTCTGACCGGGCGAGCAAACCTTGACACCCCCGCCGCCGCGCCGCATGAAGCGCCAAGGCACACAGGCAGGGAGCATCGGGCCATGAGCGAACAAGGCAGCTTTTTCGGCGCCGTCATCGAGACGATCAAGACGGTCGTCTATGCGCTGCTGATCGCCGGTATCTTCCGTACGCTGTTCTTTCAACCCTTCTGGATACCCTCCGGTTCAATGAAAGACACGCTGTTGATCGGCGATTTTTTGTTTGTGAATAAAATGGCTTACGGCTATTCCTACGCTTCCTGCCCCTCGATCCGCATCCCGAGTTTAGGCGTCGATGTCGACGCCAAGAACATCTGCGGCTGGATGCGTTCCGACAACACTCGCATCTGGGCCGGCGAACCTCAGCGCGGCGATGTCGTGGTCTTCCGCCACCCTGTAAATGGCACCGACTTCATCAAGCGCCTGATCGGCCTGCCCGGCGACAAGGTTCAGATGAAAAACAGCGTGCTGCATATCAACGGCGAACCAGTCAAACTCGAAGACGGCGGCACCTTCGTTGAGCCCATGGCCCCCCAAGGCCCCGAAGGCAACCGACCACGTTGCGAAAACGGCACCCTGGGAAATGGCGGAATATGTGAAAAATCAAGACTTTACGAAACCCTGCCCGGCGGCACCCGACACTCGATCCTGAACATCGGCCTCTCGGGTGCAGACAATACAAGTGTGTTCACCGTGCCTGAAGGCGAGTATTTTTTCATGGGCGACAACCGTGACAATTCGACCGACAGCCGCTTTGCCCAGACCGCCGGTGGCGTCGGCACCGTCAAGTTCGAAGACCTGATCGGCCGCGCCGACCGGATCATGTTCTCCTCTGCCGGACGCTCAATGCTCTATTTCTGGACCTGGCGCTCGGATCGGTATTTCAAGGCGATCGAGTAACTTGGTCTTCCGCAAGGGACATAGCCTCACCACCCCCCTCGCAAGGGGCCGGATTCACGCCTCCCTTCGCGGCGGGAAGTGCGTCTTATGAAGCTAGCACGCGAGCTTAAGGAATTCGAAACCCGGCTGGGGCATAAGTTCACCAAACCGGAATTGCTAATCCGCGCGCTTACACATGCCTCGATCTCGTCACCAACGCGCGATGACAATCAGCGGCTGGAGTTTCTGGGCGACCGCGTGCTCGGCCTGACCATGGCCGAAGCGGTGCTCGAACACGATCCTTCGGCGTCCGAAGGCACGCTTGCGCCGCGCTTCAACGCGCTCGTGCGCAAGGAAACCTGCGCCGATATCGCCCGCGAAATCGATCTGGGCGTGGTTTTGAAAATAGGCCGCTCCGAGATGATGTCTGGCGGGCGGCGCAAGAAGGCGCTGTTGGGCGATGCCATGGAGGCGGTGATTGCCGCGGTCTATCTCGACGCCGGGTTTGAAACGGCGCGCGACCTGATTTTGCGGCTCTGGAGCGCACGTATCTCAACCGTCGACGCCGACGCCCGCGACCCCAAGACCGCCCTTCAGGAATGGGCCCAAGCGCGCGGATTAAAGCCGCCATCCTACATCGAAACCGCCCGCACCGGCCCCGATCACGCCCCCGCGTTCACCATCGAAGCTCGGCTCGACAGCGGCCAATCGGCCGAAGCCACAGCGGCCTCCAAACGTCAGGCGGAACAGGCCGCAGCCAAGGCACTTCTGGACCGGGTCGAACGCGACTGATCAGCCACCCACGCCTTATTTTCATAGCCATCCGCAATCCCCGCTGGTAACACCGTCACAAATCCACTATTGCGCGTGGATCACAGCTCACGGAACCCACCCATGACCACTCGCTGCGGCTTTGTCGCCCTGATCGGAGAGCCCAACGCGGGCAAATCGACCCTCACCAACCAAATGGTGGGCGCCAAGGTTTCCATCGTCACCCACAAGGTGCAAACCACCCGTGCGCGCATCCGCGGCGTCGCGCTCGAAGGCGAGGCACAGCTCGTCTTCGTCGACACCCCGGGCCTCTTTCGTCCGCGCCGCCGACTCGATCGCGCCATGGTCGCCGCCGCATGGGGCGGCGCTGCGGATGCCGATATCGTCGTGTTGCTGATCGAGGCACATCGCGGCATCACCGAAGGGGTCGAGAAAATCCTCGAAGGCCTGGCTGAAATGCCCAAGGGGCGCACCATCGCGCTGGCCATCAACAAGATCGACAAGGTCGAAGCGCCCAACCTTCTCAGCCTCACCAAAGAGATGAATGAACGCTTCCCGTTTGCCGAAACCTTCATGATCTCCGCCGAAAAAGGCCATGGTGTAAAGGCTTTGCGCACTTGGCTCGCCACACGGCTTCCCGAGGGCCCGTGGCTCTACCCCGAAGATCAGATTGCCGATCTGCCCATGCGCATGATCGCCGCCGAAATCACCCGTGAAAAGCTCACCCTGCGCCTGCATCAGGAACTTCCCTACCAACTTACGGTCGAAACCGAGAGTTGGGAAGAACGCGACGATGGCACCGCACGCATAGACCAGATCATCTACGTCATGCGCGACGGCCACAAAGGCATCGTGCTGGGCAAGAAAGGCGAAACCATCAAGGCGATTTCGACGCTCGCGCGCCAAGAGCTGGAAGAATTCCTCGGCCGCAAAATCCACCTCTTCCTGCAAGTAAAGGTCCGCCCCAACTGGCTGGAAGAAAGCGAGCGCTACTCCGAAATGGGCCTTGATTTCAAAGATGGCAACTGATCCACACTTTCATCTTGCCCAAAATATCCCGGGGGGTCTGGGGGGCTGGCCCCCCAGCTTTCTCTGTGGTCTGAGGGGCTGCCCTCCCGCCAAATCAAAATGACACGCCTCACCGCAAATTTCTGGATTCACGCCTATCTTGCGCGCCTGCGGCTCCATGATATCCCGGCTTTTGTCACTGCCCATGGCGATGACACCGCCGGCGCCGTTCTGGTCAAGCTCAACACGCTTGATGGCAATGCCCGGTCCTTCCACCGCGCCTTCGATCTGATGAGCGGTGCGCGCAAATGGGATGTACTTTCCGACGGTCCCGAAGAAGATGTCGACCGCTCCATCGCCAAGCAACGCAGCTTCGATCCCGATCTTTGGGTGATCGAGGTCGAAGATCGTCAGGGCCGCCACCTGCTCGATGAACCCGGTCTCGCCGACTAAAGCGTTTCAAGATAAATCAGAATCACGGGTTTGCCAGAAAACACCCGCAACATTGATCTCTTGCGCGGCGTTTCAACTTGACCATACCTCACCATACCTCAGGTTTAGGTAGAACCGTTTTAAGGTAGGATTGAAACTCACCCTCCCCCCAATCCCCGTTGCTGTAACGCCGCGTCAAATCTGGCGAGGGGAAGGTGATTCATTCACCACCGCTGTTGCCCCGACGGCACCGCAACAGGCATAGTAGGGCGCGTGTCGGGATTGCCCGACACCGGAGGAAATCAGGGAATTCGAAATATGAGCGATCAGGTCACTCTCACGCGCGACGGCGATATTGCCATCGTTACCGTCAACAATCCGCCGGTCAACGCGCTTGGCACTGCGGTGCGCAAAGGGCTTTTTGACGCGATGGCGCAGATTGATGCCGACGCTGACGTCAAGGCCGCGATCATAATTGGCGCAGGCCGCACCTTTCCCGCCGGGGCTGATATTCGCGAATTCGGCCAGGCACCGCAACCGCCCGCGTTGTTCGAGGTCTGCACCCGCATCGAAGAATGCACAAAGCCGGTTATTGCTGCGATCCATGGCACAGCACTCGGCGGTGGCTTGGAAATTTCGCTCGGCGCACATTATCGCATCGCCGATCCCAAGGGCCGGGTCGGCCTGCCCGAAGTTCTGATCGGCGTCATGCCCGGCGCCGGTGGCACCATCCGCCTGCCCCGCGTCGCTGGTATCGCTGCAGCGCTCGATATCATGGTCAGCGGCCGCCAGGTCGGCGCCCAGGAGGCGCTCTCGCTCGGCATCATCGACCGTCTGGCCGAGACAGACCTGCTTGACGACGCCAAGAGCTACGCGCGCGAACTGATCGCCGAGGGCAAGGGCCCGCGCAAGAGCTCGGAACGCAGCGACGGGCTTGGGTCAGACGCAGAAAACGCCGCAGCCCTGCAAGCCGCCCGCGACGGGATCGTCAAGAAAGCCCGCGGTCTCTTCGCTCCGGCCAAGATGGTAGAGTCGATGGAATATTCGCTCAATCATTCGCTAAAAGAAGCGTCGATCTTCGAAAAAGACACCTTCATGTCCTGCCTCGGCACGCCGCAGCAACAGGGCCTCAACCATGCCTTTTTCGCCGAGCGCGCCTCTGCCAAGGTGCCCGAAAACGGCCGCGCGAATCCGCGCCCGCTGGAAACGATCGGAGTCATCGGTGGCGGCACCATGGGTGCGGGTATCGCCGTTGCCGCGCTTAATGCTGGCCTCTCCGTCACCATGGTAGAGCGCGATGACGAAAGCATCCAGCGCGGCATTCAGAACGTCGAAAAGGTCTATGCCCGTGACGTGGAAAAGGGCCGCAAGACCGAAGCGCAAAAGGCCGCCATCTTGGCGCGCTATACCCCTTCCACCTCCTATGACGATTTGTCGGATGCCGACCTCATCATCGAAGCGGTGTTCGAGAACATGGATGTGAAGAAGGAGGTGTTCGGCACGCTCGACAAGATCGCCAAACCCGGCGCTGTTCTCGCCTCCAACACCTCATATCTCAATATCGACGAGATCGCCTCGGCCACCTCACGCCCACAGGATGTGATCGGCCTGCATTTTTTCTCGCCCGCCAATATCATGCGGTTGTTGGAAATCGTGATTCCTTCGAAAGCAGCAGATGATGCGATCGCCACGGGCTTTGATTTGGCCAAGAAAATGAAGAAGGTGCCGGTGCGCGCTGGTCTTTGCGACGGTTTCATCGGCAACCGCATCCTTGGCAAATACGCCACCTCGGCGGCCTATATGGTCGAAGATGGCGCATCGCCCTATGCGATCGACGCAGCCCTGGTCAACTTCGGCTATCCCATGGGCATCCACGCCATGGGCGATCTTGCCGGGCTTGATATCGGATGGGCCAACCGCAAGAACAACGCCGCCAAACGCGCCAATGATGATCGCTACAATGGCACCATCGCCGACCGGATTTGCGAACAGGGCTGGTTCGGTCAAAAGACCGGCAAGGGCTGGTATGTCTACGCCAAAGGCGACCGCCGCGGCACCCCCAACCCCGAGGTCGAGAAAATCATCACCGATGCACGCGCCGATCTTGGCATCACGCCGCGCGACTTCACGGAGGAAGAGATCATCCGCCGTTACCTCGCCGCGATGATCAATGAAGGCGCCAAGGTGCTGGAAGAGGGCATCGCGCTCAAACCTTCCGATATCGACGTGACGTTCCTCTTTGGCTACGGCTTCCCGCGCTATCGCGGCGGGCCGATGAAATACGCCGATATGTATGGGCTGGACAATGTGCTGGCCGATCTGCGTGAGTTCGAAAAAGAAAACCCCAAGTTCTGGAAACCGGCACAATTGCTCGTGGATATGGTCGAGAAGGGCGAAACCTTCGATGACCTCAACAAACGCGCCGCTGGCTGAGGAGACCCTATCATGGACCTGAATTTTACTCCGGAAGAACAGGATTTCCGCACCGAAGTGCGGAACTGGCTGGCCGATAACCTTCCCGAGGATCTTGCCACCAAAACCCGCAATGACGCGCCCCTCACCAAAGACGACATGGTGCGTTGGCAGGTTATCTTGAACGACAAGGGCTGGCTCACCTATGGCTGGCCCACCGAATTCGGCGGCGCTGGGTGGGGCCCGGTGAAGCAGTTTATCTTCGAGGATGAAATGGCCCGCGCCTGCGCCCCTCGCATCCTGCCCTTCGGGCTCAAGATGCTGGCGCCGGTGCTGATGAAATTCGGCTCCAAGGAACAGCAGGACCATTATCTGCCACGGATGTGCGACGGCACCGATTGGTGGTGCCAGGGCTATTCCGAGCCGGGTGCGGGCTCTGATCTCGCCTCGCTCAAGACCGCGGCAGTGCGCAGCGGCGATCACTATGTCGTCAACGGTCAGAAAACCTGGACCACGCTGGGCCAATATGCCGACTGGATCTTCTGCCTGGTGCGCACATCGAAAGAGGGCAAGCCGCAGGAAGGCATTTCGTTCCTGTTGATCGACATGAAGAGCCCCGGCATCGAAGTGCGCCCGATCCGCACCATTGATGGCGGTCACGAGGTCAACGAGGTGTTCTTCACCGACGTGAAGGTGCCCGCCGAGAATCTCGTCGGTGAAGAAAACAAAGGCTGGACCTACGCCAAGTATCTCTTGACCCACGAGCGCACCAACATCGCCGGTGTCGGCAAGTCCAATCAGGAGCTGGACCGCCTGAAGGCGCTGGCGCGTTCGCAGAAACGCGGCGGCAAACCACTCTCCGAAGATCCGCTCTTCGCGGCCCGTATGGCGCGGGTCGAGATCGACCTGATGAACATGGAGATTACCAACCTGCGGGTTCTGGCCGAAGCAGAAGCCGGTGGCGTTCCGGGGCCCGAAAGCTCGATGCTGAAAATTCTCGGCACCGAAATCGAGCAGGAACTGACCGATCTCACCCGCCGCGCGCTCGGTCGCTCTGCGACGGCGCTGACGCCGGAAGTTGACGAGCCTGGTTACAACGGTCCGCACGTTGCTCCCGAAGGTTTCAATAATGCCACCGGCGTCTATTTCAATCACCGCAAGACGACGATCTATGGCGGCTCGAATGAAATTCAGAAAAACATCATCACCAAAATGATAACAGGGCTCTGAAGGGGACAAACAAGATGGATTTCACCCACACCGATACCCGCCGGATGCTCGCCGACACGATCGAGCGCTATTTGCGTGACAAATATCCGTTAGCGCCGCGTGTCGAAGCGGGCAACGCCGCACCCGGCTTTCAACCTGCGCATTATGAAGGTCTGGCTGAACTGGGCGTAATTGCAGCGCTGTTTCCCGAAGATCAGGGCGGTTTCGGCGGCGAAGGCTTCGATATCGCCGTAGTTTTCGAGGAACTTGGCAAGCGACTGGTCAACGAACCAGCGCTCGACAACGCACTAGTCCCCGGCCCGATCCTTGCAGCCGCAGGCAAGATGGATGCTGTAGAAGAGATCATCGCCGGTTCAGCGCGCTACGCGCTTGCCGCCGAAGAGCCTCAGGCATTCTATGACCTCACCGAAGTCGAAACCAAAGCGGTCAAATCCGGCGATGGCTATGCCCTAAGCGGCACCAAATCGGTGGTGAAATATGCCTCAGGCTGTGCCGGATTCATCGTCTCTGCGCGCACCGACGCGGGTATTTCGCTCTTTCTCGTCGCGCCCGACGCGATCGAGCTTCGCGAATACAACACGGTGGATGGTGGCCAGGCCTGCGAGATCACACTCGATGGCGCGCCCGGCGAGATGCTGGTCGAAGATGGGGCTTCCGCACTTGATGCTGCCTCGGGACGCGCCATCGTCGCGCTTTCGGCCGAGGCACTTGGCATCATGGCGACGATCCGCGAAATGACCATCGACTATCTGCGCCAGCGCAAGCAATTCGGCGTACCAATCGGCAAGTTTCAGGCGCTACAACACCGCATGGCGGAAATGCTGCTCGAGATCGAACAGGCACGCTCAGCAGTGATCAATGCTGCCGCAGCGCTGGAAAAGCCACAGCCCGAGCGCGACCGCGTGCTGGCCGCTACCAAGTATTCGATCGGCCGTATCGGTCGTCTGGTAGCCGAGGAATCAATCCAGATGCATGGCGGTATCGGCATGACCTGGGAATTCGATCTCGGCCATTTTGCCAAGCGCCTCATCCTGATCGACCATGAGTGGGGCGATCAGGATTTCCACTTGGCCCGTTTTATCAACGCCAGCCGCGCGGCCTGAATAGAGTTGGGCCGGGGGTATCTCCGGCCCATCCTCCCCCCTTGTCTTCCGTCTCGCCCCGCCCCAATCTTGCACGCAAGGGAGACACTCCATGATCAACAAACTCAAAGCCATAGTTGGCGATGTGCACGTTTTGCGTGGCACAGACATGGCGCGCTATTCCCATGATTTCACCCAATCCTATCATTGGACACCGCTTGCTGTGGTGCGCCCCGCCAACACCCATGAAGTGTCACAGATTGTGACACTGGCCAATGAGACCGGCACGCCAGTTGTGCCTATCTCGGGTAACACTGGTCTGGCCGGAGGGGCGCGCGCCGAGGGGGCAATCATGCTCTCGCTCGAGCGAATGAACGCGATCCGCGAAATCCGCCCAGAGGCCCGCATCGCCGTTGTCGAAGCTGGCGTGGTGTTGGCCAATCTGCGCTCCACGGCAGAAGAACACGGGCTGATGTTCCCGCTCACCTTCGGGGCGCAAGGCTCGGCGATGATCGGCGGCAATCTCGCCACCAATGCAGGCGGCTCGAACGTGCTGCGCTATGGCAATACACGTGATCTGGTGCTCGGAATCGAAGTGGTCCTGCCGACGGGTGAAGTAATGGACCTGATGTCAGAACTGCATAAGGATAATTCCGGCTACAACCTCAAACATCTGCTGATCGGTGCCGAAGGTACGCTCGGGGTCATCACCGCCGCCGTGCTGAAACTGGTGCCGAAACCGCGCGCCTATGCAACTGCGATGGTCGCCGTACCTGCGCTCGATCAGGCGCTGTCACTGCTCAACAGACTACAACAGGCTACTGGCGGTGCGGTCGAGGCATTTGAATACATGCCGCGCGCCTATATCGAGCGCCATCTTGAAATGATCAAGGGTGCACGCGAGCCGTTCGAGGCGCCCCACGAGATCAATATACTCGTCGAGGTCGGTGCCACCGCCCCGCGCGACGCCGATCCGGGCCCGGACGGCCAGCCGCCAATCGTAAGCTATTTCGAATCCGTTCTGAGCGGGATGTTCGAGACGGGCGACGTAATTGATGCCGTAGTGGCCCAGAACGAGACCCAGCGCCGTGAGATGTGGGCGCGTCGCGAGGCCGCCGCAGAGGTTTCGCTGTCGCACCAACCCGTTCAGAACAACGACATCGCCGTGCCGCTCGACAAGGTCGATACCTTTCTGTCCCGCGCCAACGCGATGCTGCAACAAGTTGACCCGGGCGCGCGCGCCATGGTGGTTTCGCATCTCGGCGATGGCAACGTGCACTATGCGGTCTGGCCGAAAAGCCAGGACCCCGCGCGCGTTGACTATATCATGGAAGCCGTCGAAGAGATCGTGCTCGAACTTGGCGGCAGCTTTTCCGCCGAACACGGTATTGGCACGTCAAAGCTGCCCTCAATGGCGCGACGCAAGAACGCCCAAGCGATGGCCGCCATGCGGGCGATCAAGGCCGCTCTCGATCCCAATGGGATTCTCAATCCCGGAAAGGTCTTGCCGCCGAACTAAAGGATCACGCCTCACTTCGCGCCTCGGTTGCCAGTCAGGGTTATTACCCGTTGCGCCAGAGTGGCAGGCGGCACATCCGCGACAGAGGCATGTCAGTGATTGCTCTTGCCAAGAAACAGAATTGGCGCCGAGTCAGCCCAGCGCTTTGCGATATTCGAGAAACCGCGGGTCGCGCCCGATGCGCGCCATCATCTCGTCACGCAGCGCACTAATGGTTTTCAGCGGACGCATCACCACCTCAAACGTCTCGATCAACCCGTCCGCGCCCAGTGTAATCAGATCGACACCAACAGCATCGAACTCCCCAACTTTGCATTGAAATTCCAACGCCCAGTCATTGCCCTCGCCCATCACACGACGATAGGTGAAATCGGAAAATACCTGTCCGACATGCCCCAAGACCGCTGCTACCGGCTCCGCTCCGCGCCAACTGGCCCAATAGGTCGGTGGCAGGAAAACGACATCGGGCGACAGAAGCTCGATGATCCTCTTGTCATCACCTGAGGCTACAACCTCTTGCATTTTTACGATCGTTGGGTGCATGGCATTCTCCTTCTCTTGGAACAATCTGCCTGTGATCACGTCAAGTTCGCAAGCCTGACGTCGGGTTGCCGGGGCGCCGTCGCCGCGCTAGACCGCGAGGATGAATGACAGCTACGCCCCCCCCACCGACCCTCTCGAGATTCTTCACGAAGATCATGAATTGATCGCTGTGCTCAAACCCGCGGGTCTTCTTTCCGTGCCGGGCAAGGGCGACCATCTTGCCGATTGCCTGCTATCTCGGGTAAAGGCTGCGTTTCCCACCGCGCTTCTGGTGCATAGGCTTGATCGCGACACCTCGGGCGTGATGATCTTCGCCGCCTCGCCCCACGCCCAGCGCCACCTCGGCCTGCAATTCGAAAAACGGCAAACAAAGAAAACCTATGTCGCAAGGGTTCATGGCCAGATGACCCAGCCGGAAGGCACCATCGATCTTCCGCTGATCGTCGATTGGCCCAATCGCCCGCGTCAAATGGTCTGTCATGAAACCGGAAAACAGGCGCTCACCGACTACAAGGTGCTCAAAACGCAAACGAGTGAGAGCCGCGTAAAGCTGATGCCAAAGACAGGACGCAGTCACCAATTGCGTGTGCATATGATGGCGCTTGGTCACGCGATTCTGGGCGATCCGTTTTATTCCGACGATGCCGATGAATTTCCGCGCATGATGCTGCATGCTCAAGAGCTGCGCCTGCGTCATCCCGATGGTGGTCGCGGTATGCGATTCTATGCCAAGGCGCCGTTCTAAGGCTGATCAGGCGGCGCGGCGCTGCATCAGCGTGATCGCCTCGAACGGTTTCACCATCAGATAGGCTGAGCGCGCATGTTCGGGCAAGAGTGCGCGCTGGAAAGGCGCCAGCAGCGAGGCACCCAACTGCGCGGGCTTGCGTCGGATCCGCCCAACAAAAAGGCTTTCCAGCGGACATCCCGCCGCAATAATCGAATCGTGGCGCGGCAGGATCACCTGCACGTACGTCATCGTCACCATACCTGACACGGCAATCGCTGAAATCCCATTGACCAAATGCCGGGCGGGCACCAGAACTGCCTCGCGACCGAAGGTGTATTCAACCTCGGAACCACCCACGACAAGGCGCTGATCGGGGGCCACGGTCACATCACGCAACAGGCCGAAGTACGGCGCGCGCAATCGCACGGGCCGGAATGATCCAAAGGCCGGAACCGTACGCCTGACCACCTGCAAAACGGGCGATAGGCCCGATTCCAGAGTCTCGACGATATCACCGCGCCTCAGCTTGCTTGCCATTTCATACCGCCCCTGACACAGGAGCGGAACGTCACCGGTCAGGCTTGGCATCGGCCCAATCGGTTCCACCCGGTCGGAGACGGCAAAGAACAGCACATCCATGTCGAGATGCCGCCGCCGCGCATCTGTCGAAATCACGCGGATATCTTCCAATTGCAAAGGTGGCGCATGTGTCAGTTCAACCGCGGCAACCCGGTCGTATTCCGGTCGCTCGATCGCAAGCCGACCCCAACCGCGTGCCACATCCCAGGAATAAGTGATGCGCAGGATGTCGGCGCGATCCTGGCTGTCATGATGCAGCGCGGTATGGAAAACACTGTCACCATCTGCGATCACCAAAACCAACCCACCGCCGGGAACCGCCTGAATGGAAAACTTGTAAGGGCGCGGATAGAGCCGTTCAAAGGACAAGAGCGTTTGCACCCGCCCATCCGGCGACAGGCGCGTTTCCACCATCAGACTGCCTTGTGGCAATACGCCATCATTGAGCCGAGACGACTCTGCAGGATCCTGCGGCCCAAGCCCTTCGGGGCAAAACCGACTTTCCGTCGCATCCGATATTGCAATCCAGGCCATCTTGCGCGCCGCTCTCCTATGCCACCTTGGCTTTCACCGCCCAGAGCCGCGCTTCAAAACCTTTGAGCGTGCGTCGGGCCGCCGGGCCATAACCCTCGCCGGTTTCTGGGTCGATTTCGGGGAAAAGCGTGCAGATCTCGTTGATCATCTCGGCTTCCAAGCTGTTTTTGACCTGTGGACCGGGCAGGAAACTTTCAGTTGCCAAGCCTTCGGTAAAAACCACCTGATGATCATCAAACAACAGATGAACATAATCTACATACCCGCCTTCGATGGGCCGCACGCTGGTATCGTTGACAAGATCTTTCGCCGCCACCAGCACTTCGCGCTCGCCAAACAGAAGCTCGGCCAGGCTGTCGCGCAACAATATGCGATGCAGCGGCGAAACCGCCACCGCGCCATGCTCGCCGAATGTGCCCGGCGCAATATAGATCGGCGCAAAATCACCTTTCGCCGCGACCCGGCGTCGCCCGAGCCACCGCAGCGGCTGCATGCCATGATCCTGGGTCAACACCTGATCACCGGCTTCGAGCCGCTCAACCTTGCGCGGACCATCCGCTGTTTCGATCAGGGTACCGGCGACAAAACAGGGAACACTGTCGACCAGAACAAAGCCGGTGTCTTCGTTGGTGCCGTCCGACACGGTGTAGGTAAAGTTGAAATACTCGTCATTGCCGTCGCCGACCACGGTGAACGAGCCGTCGGCATTCAGCATCACGGTCTGCCCGGTGGCCAGCGAGATTGTGCTGCCTACGGCCACTGCGTTACCGTTGATATGGGTGATGGTCAGGGTGCCGCCGCTTGCGACAAAATCGTTGTTCAAGACGTCGATGGTCTTGGTGGACGTGCCCGGCAGATGCAGGATGTCGTCATTTGCAATGATTACAGTCTGCACCGAATCGCCAGCAATCAGAAGGTTGGAATCGTAGTTAGTGTCGCCAACATCGGCGATCCCGATGCGGATCGAGTTCACCACCCCCACCGTGACAGGGAAATTCAGCGTCATGGTAACGGTGAACCCATCCATCTCAGTGTTATAGTCGTCGTTGGTGTTGTCGACATAAAGGTTCTGGTTGATACCGCCGACAAGGTTGCCCGGGTTGGCCGATCCTACCGCCATTTCAACCTGCACACCATTGACCCAGACTCCAACAAAATCCTGATAGGATGAATTGGCAAATTCTGGAAATTCATCCGAAGAGAAGACGAACTGCATCGTCATCGTGTCATTGTCGGGAATGAAATCCACATCCAGCCAAGAGGCGTCATAGGTGCGCGCTCCTGCGGCGGCGTTGAAGTCCGAATTGTTGTTTACACCACGGGTGTTGGTTGACGTGCTGTTCGAGTGGTTCGAAGACCCCCAGTAATTGGTGAAATCCTCCGCATATCCGGTCGACAGGATGATACCGGTATCCCCCGGCGTGACGCCGGGCGAGATTGTATCGCCATTCGAATAGGTGCCTGACGAGCGATAGTCGCCTGTATAGGATGCGCTCACCACCGTTACACCATCACCAAAAATGGTCTGTGCCATCTGCGTAGCCGATGCACTCGTGTTAATCGGAAGTTCCGATGCCGAAACCATTGCCTGCTCACCCCTCGCTTTTTGGTGAGACACGGCACATGCACATCAAAAGCCGGGAGCCTGCCCCTGCTTTGTCATAGCGCTTCTTACGCTTCACTGCTCGTGCGGGGCGTTTTCGCCCTCAGATAGAACCCTGCCTCGGGTGTTTATTGCCAAAAGGTTACCACGCCCGACCACGCGATGTTAAGCCTGATTATTTCATCGCCACGCGGCGCGGCATGGCAGCAACAATCACAAGAAGGCATCGCTGGTTTGCGCCGCAGCACATTCTCCGCTAGGGCTTGGGGAATTCTGCCATCAATGACATGAGAAACCCCAATGACAGCCTCGCTCGATCCCGTTCATCTAACCCAGAACCTCATTCGATGCGCCTCGGTTACACCTGCCGAAGGTGGCGCGTTGGTGTTGCTTGACGAAATACTGACCGAAGCCGGATTTGCCTGCACCCGTGTTGATCGTGGCGCCGTGGCCAATCTCTTTGCCCGTTGGGGCAAAAAGGGCGCGGAAAAGACTTTTGGTTTCAACGGTCATACCGACGTTGTTCCACCCGGCGACGAGGCAACTTGGCGCCACGGCCCCTTTTCAGGCGTTCTCGAAGATGGTGTGCTTTGGGGGCGTGGCGCAACGGATATGAAATCAGGCGTCGCAGCCTTTGCCGCTGCAGCGGTTGATTTCGTTCGCCAAAGCCCGCCCGACGGCGCGATCATCCTTGCCATCACCGGTGACGAAGAGGGCGATGCTATCGACGGCACCACCGCCCTTCTGGATTGGATGCAATCCGAAGGCGAAGCAATGTCGGCCTGTCTCGTCGGCGAACCCACCTGCCCTTCCGAGATGGGCGAAATGATGAAGATCGGGCGGCGTGGCTCGATGAACGCAAAGTTCCGCGTTACCGGCATTCAAGGCCATTCCGCCTATCCCCACCGTGCAAAAAACCCGCTTCCGGCAATGGCGCGATTGATGGATCGGCTGGCCTCTCATACGCTGGATGAGGGCACCGAACATTTCGACGCCTCGACGCTTGCGGTAGTCACTATCGACACCGGCAACCCGGCGACCAACGTGATCCCGGCAACCTGTTCCAGCACCGTCAACATCCGCTTCAACGACACCCATTCTGGCGCGTCCCTCTCAAAGTGGCTGGAAGAAGAGGCCGATATCGTGGCTGCCGAGTTTGGTGTCGGCATTGATCTTTGGGTGACGATCTCCGGTGAAAGCTTCCTTACTCCCCCCGGCCCGCTTTCTGACCTGGTAGCGACTGCGGTAGAGGCCGAAACCGGCCGCCGACCCGAGTTGTCAACCTCGGGTGGCACTTCAGATGCGCGTTTCGTCAAAGACCACTGCCCGGTGGTCGAATTTGGCCTTGTTGGCAAAACCATGCATCAGGTCGATGAGCGCGTTCCAACCGAGCAGATAGTTCAGCTAAAAGCGATCTATTCGCGCATTCTGAAGGATTACTTTGGCTAAACCGCGCCTCATCGTCATGCTCAAGGCGCCCGTGGCGGGTCGGGTGAAAACCCGATTGGGGCGCGATATCGGGATGGTGCCCGCAGCGTGGTGGTTTCGCCATCAGGTGACCCGTCTGTTGCGCGAAGTCGACGATCCGCGCTGGCAAACCGTTCTGGCCATCGCACCCGATACTGCTGTGCTCGCATCGCACTGGCCCATGCATCTACCCCGCATAACGCAGGGACACGGCGATCTGGGCGCACGCATGGCGCGGCTTTTGCGGCTGCCTCACCCCGGACCTGTCTGTCTCGTCGGTGGTGATATTCCGGGCCTACGCTCCCGCCATGTCGCACGCGCGTTTTCTGCTCTTGGCGCTGCGGAATTCGTCTTTGGCCCGGCCGCGGATGGCGGGTTCTGGCTGACCGGTCTGCGCCACCCGTCGCGCGCACCTGCCGGGCTTTTTCGCAATACCCGCTGGTCTTCTGCGCACACCCTGTCGGACAGCCTCGCCTCGCTGAATGGGCGCTCCCATGTTCTGATTGACCAGCTTTCAGATGTGGATCGCGCGGCGGATTTATAAAGGAATGCACTGCGCTCGGGCGCCATTGGCAGCACCCACTCGCCGTGATACGCCGAAGTCATGAGCCAGATGCCTTCAAAAGAGGAAATCCTGCAATGGATTTCCGATCACCCGACCGAAACGTCCAAACGTGATATCTCGCGTGCCTTTGGTATCAAAGGCGCAGCGCGGATTGACCTCAAACGCCTGCTCAAAGAGCTTGAGGCCGAGGGCCATCTTGCCAAACGCAAGAAAACCTATCGCGACCCGGACAAATTGCCCCCTGTGTCTGTGCTGCAAGTCACCGCGGCGACCGCTGATGGCGATCTGACTGCCCGACCGATGGAATGGCAGGGCGAGGCGGAAGAGCCGCGCATTCTGATCATCCCACGCGCTTCTGACCCGGCCTTGGGCGAAGGCGACCGCATTCTGGCCCACCTCACCGAGACCACAGGCGAATTTGCCTATGAGGCCCGTCTGATCCGACGCATCGGCACCAACCCCCATCTCGTTTTGGGGATCGTGCGCATGACACCCGAAGGCGGGCGCATTCAACCCATCGACAAGGGGCTGGGCAAAGAATGGCTGGTGGGCAAGGCCGATCTGGGTGGTGCCAAAGAGGGCGAATTGGTCGAGGCCGAACAATCCGGCCCCAAGGGGCGCATGGGCCTACCACGCGCGCGCATCGTCAACCGGTTGGGCGACCCGAGCCAGCCCAAGGCCGTCTCGCTCATCGCCATCCATCAACACGGCATTCCCCATGACTTCCCCGACGAGGTGATCGCCGAAGCCGACGCGATGCAGCCGGCCACTCTGGGCACGCGCGAAGACATGACCGACCTGCCCTTGATCACCATTGATCCGGCAGATGCACGCGATCATGACGATGCTTGTTGGGCCCATGCCGATGATGACCCCAAGAACGAGGGCGGCCATATCATCTGGGTCGCTATTGCTGATGTCGCGCATTACGTGCGTTCAGGTACCGCGCTTGACCAAGAGGCGCGCAAGCGCGGCAATTCCAGCTATTTCCCCGACCGCGTCGTGCCGATGCTGCCCGACCGGCTTTCGGGCGATTTGTGTAGCCTGCACGAAGGCGTCAAACGCGCCTGTATCGCGGTGCGTATTCAGATCGACGCCCATGGTGAAAAGCGCAGCCACCGTTTTGTGCGCGGCCTCATGCGCTCGGTCGCCTCGCTGAATTATCGCGAGGTGCAGGCGGCGATGGACGGTGATACCAACGACAAGGTCGCGCCTCTGATGGACGAGGTGATCCGCCCGCTCTATGCCGCCTACGAGGCGCTCACCCAAGCGCGGAACCGCCGCCAGCCGCTTGATCTCGACCTTCCCGAGCGCAAGATTCAGCTCTCGGAAGAGGGCGTGGTTGAAAGCGTCAACTTTATAGATCGCCTAGATGCTCACCGGTTAGTCGAGGAATTCATGATCCTCGCCAATGTCGCCGCCGCCGAAGACCTGATTTCGCGCAAGACTCCTCTGCTCTTTCGCGTCCACGAAGAACCTCCCGTTGAAAAGCTCGACGCACTTCGTGATACGGCAGAATCCGCCGGGCTGACGCTGGCCAAAGGGCAGGTGCTCAAAACCGCCCATCTCAACGCGCTTTTGGCGGCCGCCGAAGGCACGGATCACGACGAACTGATCAACCTCGCCACCCTGCGATCCATGACCCAGGCCTATTACAGCCCGTCGAATTTCGCCCATTTCGGGCTCGCGCTGCAGGCCTACGCGCATTTCACATCGCCGATCCGACGCTACTCTGACCTGATCGTGCATCGCGCGCTGATTTCGGCGCATAAATGGGGCGACGACGGCCTCACCACCGATGATATCGCCTCACTAGAACCCACCGCCGCGCATATTTCCGAAACCGAGCGCCGCTCGATGATGGCCGAGCGCGACACCAATGACCGCTATCTCGCCGCTTTCCTGTCCGAACGCGTCGGTAGCGATTTTGCAGGCCGCATTTCGGGTATTGCACGATTTGGCGTGTTCGTCCGACTGGATGAAACCGGCGCAGACGGGCTGATCCCGATGCGCAATCTCGGGCGCGAATATTTCCACTTCGATGCGGACCGGGGACTGCTGACCGGCGCCGATACCGGCACTGAAATCGCCCTTGGCGACCGTGTGGTCGTGCGTCTGGCCGAAGCCGCGCCGGTCACCGGCGGACTTGCGCTCGAACTGATCTCTCTTGAAGGCAAGAAACTGCCACAAGGTGGCGGCGGTAAGGGCGGATATCGCGGCAAACAGGCCAAACGCAACCTCGCCCGAGCCAAGAAAAAAAGCGCCAAGACCAAAGCCAAGGTCAAACGCACACGGCGCTGAGCCAAAGGGCGCGCATCAATGCGCCCTTTTCCCAATCACCGTTCCGCCCTATCATCGGTGCAAACCCCGCCAAGGGGCCAATTCCGATCTAAGGGCACGAGCAAAATGCGCATCGGTTTCTCCCTTGTTCTTGCAGGCATTCTCACTGCAACTCCCGCGTTCGCAAACGCGCCCGAGCGTTCAGCACGCCCCATGATCCGCCCGGCGAGCACCATCACTTCGCCCAAACCCGCCGCCTTCCGAAACTGGCTGCGCGGCTTTCGCACACGTGCCAACGCCCAAGGCATTCCGTCAATCGTGCTCGACAAGGCCTTTGACGGTATTCACTACAACAGCGACGTGATCGACAAAGACCGCAGCCAAAACGAGTTTACCAAGACCGTCTGGGTTTACCTCGACAGCGCTGCCTCTGTGGCGCGCGTCGCTGCGGGCAAAAAGGCGCTGGCAAAACATGCTCAGATGCTCGCTGACATAGAAACCCGCTACGGCGTCGAGAAAGAGATTGTCGCGGCGATCTGGGGACTTGAGAGCGCCTATGGCTCCTTTCGCGGCTCAATCCCCACGATCGAGGCGCTGGCCACATTGGCCTTTGATGGTCGGCGTGGTGAATTCTTTGAGGGCGAGTTGCTGGCAGCGCTGAAAATCCTCGCAGCGGGCGATACCCGCCCTTCAAACATGCGCGGAAGCTGGGCAGGCGCGATGGGTCATACCCAATTCATGCCGTCGTCATGGCACGCCCATGCGGTGGATCATACCGGTGATGGCAAACGCGATATATGGGGCGATAACCCGGCTGACGCGCTGGCTTCAGCGGCAAATTACCTCAAGGCCAATGGCTGGCAAACCGGTCTGCCATGGGGCGTAGAAATACGCCTACCCGATAACTTCAACTACATGCTCGCACGGCGCGACTACGAGAAACTGCCCTCAGAATGGGCCCGCCTTGGTGTCACCGACACCAACGGTGCGCCGGTTCCTGATCATGGCCCCGCCGCCGTACTTCTGCCCGGTGGCGCCAAAGGCGCCGCGTTCCTGATCTTTCACAACTTTGAGGTGATCGAAAGCTATAACACCGCCGACGCCTATGTTATCGGCGTGGGTCATCTCGCCGACAGGCTCGCAGGCGGTCCGCCTATCCAAGCCACTTGGCCGCGAGAAGATCGCGCACTTACCCTTCCAGAACGGCTTGAGATGCAAAAACTGCTCAAAGCGCGCGGCTTTGATCCAGAAAAGCTCGACGGCAAAATCGGACCACTCACCGTCAACGCTGTGCGCGCCTATCAGAAGGATCGCGGATTGGTGCCCGATGGTTATCCCTCCCCCGGGTTCCTCGCACGGCTACGCCAAAAACCCTGAAGCCTCCTCCCGCCAGAAACTTCACGGCAGTTGACTATTGATCCAGCCTTGCGGGTGACCTTGATCTTTCACACTGTGGGCGTCCGAGAGGTTCGCGCGCGATAGTTCGCGATCTTGAACACCTCATGTCTCTACGCTGGGCGCCAGACGAAAAGGCCTCGCGGGGAACGGCAAGCCCACACTCAAAATAGCAGAAAATCCGCCCTATCCATGTCACCCGGCGCCAGATCCAGTAGCAAGATCGTATGACCCTGATAACTCAGTTCCACCCCCTGCTCGACTACATCGAACACTAATGCGGTGAAGCGAGCCGCCTGATTACTCCCCATAATGTCATGCATTCGAATTGTATCCACGCCGGGAGTGAAATCGGCGATCACGTCATATTCGCCGCCTTTTATCTCATTGAACACGAACAGATCGGCACCGCTGCCGCCATACAGGGTATCGTCACCCGCGCCACCATTTAGTGTGTCGGCCCCATCCTCGCCTGACAAGATATCGTTCCGCCCGCCGCCAGCCAGAAAATCCTTCCCCGGTCCGCCATGAACCGTGTCGTTACCTTCGCCACCGCCCAGACTGTCGTTGCCATCGCCGCCGCGCAGATCATCACGCCCGGGGCCACCGCCAATGTTGTCAGCGCCACCGCCGCCTTCGACCGTGTCATTGCCAAAACTGCCCGCCAGCATGTCATCACCTTCGCCGCCGTCCAGAAAGTCGTCACCGGGGCCGCCACTGAGCAAATCATTGCCCGTGCCGCCTACCATTGAATCATCACCCAGACCACCGCCCATGGAATCGCGACCAGGGCCACCTTCCATCGTGTCATTGCCGGGACCTCCGCCCATGAAATCATTGCCGTCGCCACCGTAAAGCCTGTCATGTCCAGCGGCGGCGGCGATCATGTCATTGCCACCGCCGCCGTACAGCACATCGTTGCCATCGTCCCCCAGCAGCATGTCATCATCCGCCCCACCTATCAGAGTGTCATTACCCGAAGTGCCGACAATCATCTCACCATCAGACCCCGAAACTTCGTCATAAGGGTCTGGTTGTGGGTCAACTTCAGGGTCGGGTAAGGAGGGCGGGGCGGGCGGCACGTAAGGGTCTTCTTCGGACACGGCTTCGCTGATCAGCAATGGACCAAAAGTGACCGTTACATGGTTCAGGAAAGGACCCAGCACTATTGCCAGGTCTTCCTCCACAATCGGGGTTTCATTGTCGGTACGCAGTATAAGTTCCTCGTTTCCGAACCTCAGCACCGCACCCCAATCCGTGGTCTCCAGATCAATCTGCTCTGCGGAATAGAGCATGGACCATCCCGACAGATCGACCAGATCCTGCCCAACCTGCAAGTCTTCGATCATATCTGGCACGCCATCTGCACGTAAGACAAAAATATCCGCGCCGGCCCCACCGCGCAGACTGTCCTGTCCGGCACCGTCACTAAGAATGTCATCTCCCGCACCGCCCAAAAGCCTCCCCGCCGCTGTTCCCAGCGAAAGCAGATCGTCGTCGTCTGACCCTGACAGATCGCCGCCAGCCCCAACAGCCACCATGCCAGGGGCGCCGAACTCGACCCTAAAGTGGTTAAGACCCGCTTCGGAGGCCGAGGTCGTCAACACATCAATCCCACCATCGCGGGCAAGCGCCCCCAATCCCGAAAGATCCGCAAGCGAATATGCGTTACTGTCTGCGATGGTATCGAGGTGTACCAGTCGGCCTTCGGCGGTTAACCGAAACAGGCCGAGCCCGTCATCCATCCCCGCAGCCAGGACAAACGCATGCCCGGCGACCGATACGGTCTCGATCTCAGCAACCCCCTGAAAGCGTGTTGTCAAATCGTCGATCAGGTGGTCAGTAACCGTCAGCCCCCCGGTATCGGAGATGGACATCACCGACAGACTGGAACTGCCTGAAGCCGCGACGATAAGAAAATCCCGATCTGCGACACGCACCGTTTCCAGCCCCGTCACGGAATTGACCGGCAGGCTTTGCTGCATCCCCAACCCTTGCATTGCCGTCAGCGTACCATCTGAGGCAACTGCAAAACCGGCGACGCCATGATCGCTGGCGGAACCTGCATAGAGAAAGGTGCTTCCCGCCCGCTCGACCACCGCCATATCTGAAATATCACTGGTATAGAGATCACTTTGCGCACCGAAGACCTGCGGTTCCGTCAGCACACCATCTGTGAGCGCAACACCGGTCACGCCCGCCCCGCCCTTCCCTGCCACGAACAGCAATTCCGCGCCGTCCACCCGCGCCGCCATAATGCAAACTGACTGCGACGGCGCTGCATCCTGAGCGAGGAACGACAATTCCGCAGACCGCTCACCTGCGTCCCAGGCGGCCAAGGCGTTTGCCATCGCATTGCCCGGCAAGCTACCCGAAACACTGCCGACTGAAATGCCAATGCGGTCATCGGCCACGTGCCAGGTTGATGACAGGCTTTGTGGCGCGTTTTCCGCTGAAACCGAGACAATATCAGTGGATAAAAAGGTGAAATCGCTGATCTCAAATGCCGTGCCTGAACCAACGCTCACCCCGCGAATAGAGACTGTGGTGGTTGGCAGATCAAAACTGTCCCCAAACCACGTCCCAACATGTTGCAAAATCGACATCCCCAAAACCTCACCATTTGCATCCCAAAACTAGAAAGAGGTGCCAGGTGGTTTTTTTGCGGTTCTGGAATGTGTCGGGTCTGCGGCCCTTGAATTGGATTTTCTTCAAGTCCGCCCGATTACGAATTGCCGGGATTTTCCGTTTGCATCATTTTGTCTACTGCTGAGGACCGGATGCCACCGCTAAAGTCCGCCGAGAAACTCGGACAGGACCGCGTCGACAGGCATCGTATCCTGCGCGCCTCTGTTGTTCCGTCGCCCTGCGGTCTTTCAAGTTGTCGGCCAATGCAGTATCCCGGATACCTGTATTATCGGAGAGTCTGAGAGTGAACCCAGCCACGCCGCCCCCACCGCATGTCATGATCCTGATGGCGGTCTATAATGGGGCCAGATTTCTTGAAGCACAATTGTCAAGTATCGCCGCGCAAAGCCATTCCAACTGGAACCTGTTGATCAGTGATGATGGATCTACGGATGCCAGCCGAGATATTCTTACACAAGCGGCAAAGGACATGCCCAACATAACCTGCCTGAACGGGCCGGGGCAGGGCGGCACGGCAAACTTCATGTCGCTGATCTGTGCCGCAGCCGATCATGCGCCAGCGGACAGCTGGATTGCATTCAGCGATCAGGACGACGTCTGGCTACCGACACGTCTGGAACGCGGCATTGCGGCATTGCAGATCCAGGATCCCGACCAACCCGCGCTTTATTGCAGCCGGACGTGGATCACCGATGAAACCCTGAGCACGCGATCGCTGTCGGCAGCTCGGCCCCGACCTTTGGGATTTCGCAACGCTCTGGTTCAGAATGTGGCCTCCGGCAATACCATCCTGCTCAACGCCGCGGCAGCTCGGCTGGTGATGCAAGCCGCGCAGGAAACCACGCGGCCTGTTGTGCATGACTGGTGGATCTATCAACTGATTTCGGGTGCGGGTGGCGCTTTGGTCCATGATGACACGCCATCGCTGCTTTACCGACAGCATGGGGTCAATCAGATCGGAGCCAACATGGGGCACCGCGCCCGCCTAAGGCGGATAGGGATGCTACTCAGCGGCCATTTCAGAGACTGGAATGACACCAACCTTGCTGCACTGCGCTGTTCGGCGCACCGGTTGACGGTGGAAAACCGAGCGTTGTTGGAACAGTTTGCAGCCATCCGCATGCGTGCAATACCGGCGCGGGTTAATGGCATCCGCAGGCTCGGACTCTATCGTCAGAGCCCCTTAAGCACGCTGGCCCTGTGGCTGGCAGCAGCAGCAGGACGGTTATAAGAGCACCGGCCCCGCTCTGTTCGTTCTACACGATTTGAACCCTTGCGGGTTTTGGGGAACGGCGGCTTTGTTCAGCGCTCGAAACAAATCACCCGCTCTTGTGCCTTCGCCCAGACCTCGCGCGTCGTATCCAATTAATACTGCTAGATCACGGGGCAACCCATTGGCATGCACTGGTCCAAATAAACCGCCCGCTGAGCTGGAATCACCCTGATCGCAAGTCGGGCAACATCGTTGGACGCAGTCTAAAAGACTTCGTTGGCAGTCGAACAATACACGTCGGAACGCGGAGCCATCGCACAGGTCAAGCGATCCGCACGCTGGCGTTGCCGCAGGTCGTGTTTTTTCATTGGGAAATGGCAGGATGGGTTGCCCGGATTCACTTGCCTTTTGCAGTGCTGTGCGAGGGCTGGCCAATCTTCAAACTGCACGATAACCTGCGCGTCTCGGGCCTGGAGTTCCTATGAAAATCTGTGTTGTCGGTATTGGATATGTGGGTCTGTCGCTCGCCGTGCTGCTGTCTCAGCGCAATCAGGTCGTCGCTCTGGATGTAGATTCCCGCCGGGTTGAGATGCTCAATGCCCGCCGCTCACCAATTCAGGACTCTGAGATCGAAGAGTTCCTTGCCAACCGCACTCTGGATCTGAGTGCCACGACGGATGTTGCGTCGGCGATGGCAGATGCCGAATTCATCGTGATAGCAACGCCAACCTCGTATGATTCCGCGACCAACATGTTCGACACGCGCTCGGTCGAAGACATGGCTCAGGCGGCAAAAAAACATGCCCCCGATGCAACGGTCGTCATCAAATCCACGATTCCGGTCGGCTTTACCGAAAAGCTTCGCACCGAGATCGGGAGCAGCAAAATTGTCTTTTCCCCCGAGTTTCTGCGCGAAGGTCGGGCGCTGTATGATAATCTGCACCCCTCGCGGATCGTGGTCGGCGGCAGAACCGATGCTGCCGCAACCTTTGCCGAGCTTCTGCGTGAGGCTGCGCTGGACGAGGAAGTTCCGGTGCTTTTTCTGAGCGCCAAGGAAGCCGAAGCCGTCAAGCTTTTTGCTAATACTTATCTCGCCCTGCGTGTTGCCTATTTCAATGAACTCGATAGCTATGCCATGGCGCTTGATCTCGATTCACGGCAGATCATCGAGGGCGTTTGCCACGATCCCCGTATTGGTCAGCACTATAACAATCCCTCATTCGGCTATGGCGGCTATTGCCTGCCCAAAGACACCAAACAGTTGCTGGCGAATTACAGCAAGGTGCCGCAAAATCTAATCCGGGCGGTGGTCGACGCCAATACAACTCGCAAGGATTTCGTCGCCGAGCGCATCCTTGCCACAAACCCGACCCATGTCGGCATCTACCGGCTGACCATGAAGGCCGGATCGGACAATTTCCGCGACAGTTCAATCCAGGGCATCATGAAGCGGATCAAGGCCAAAGGCATTCCGGTGACAGTCTATGAGCCAGAGCTGAAAGACAGCCATTTCTACCGCTCGCCGGTCGAGCGTGACTTTGAGCGTTTCAAAAACACAGTGGATATCATCGTTACCAACCGGATGGTTCCTGAACTTGATGATGTTGCCGACAAGGTGTTCACCCGCGATTTGTTCGGTGCAGACTAAGCGCGCCCAGAAAGCCAGAGGTCCGCTTGCCACGTTGCCAGATATTGCTGGGCGCTCACGCGCCGCCCCGGCACCTTTTCATTTACGATGACCATCCTTTTGCCGCTGCCGCGCGCTTCCAGACTGACATCAGAAAGACTATCGTTGGAATCCGCCATCCGACCAGTCAGGGTTTTCCTGATCATGACGGCGGGAAGCGTTTCCGACGACCCCTGACAAAGGCTTTCCATTGGGCGATCAACAACATAAAATATGCCCGTTCCAGTATACTTGGCCTCAAGGCGGACCGCATGAGCATTACTTCCCTCTCCGCCCTTAAAGGCGTCTTGGTTAAGGACCGACCGCGACACGGTAATCACCGAAGCTTCAACGATCCCGACATCGCCATTGACTGGGGCTTTGGCGATGCGACACCCGCGCTTCGCAACAAGAAATCCGCGTCATCGCTTCTTGCCGATGTTGCCAGTCTTTTCTCCGACCGACTCCAAGACATGTTACCCTCGGAACCTGCGGCATGAGAATGCTTATGACTGGCTTCATCGGCTCCACCCATTTAGGCACCAAACTGGGCTGGTGGCCTACGGTTGCAATAGCAGAAGGTCGATGCCGCAACGCGGAGTGGTATCTTGACAACGAGCGCTGTTGGTTCGCGCGTAAGGGCCTTACCGCAGCAGGGTTTCGCCAGGAGATGACATCATGAAGCTGCTGGTTTTTGGGCGCTCCGGTCAGGTCGCCACCGAGTTGCAGCGCCAGACAGGCGTAAAAATCGAAGCTCTTGGCCGTGATAAAGCCGATCTGACCAATCCTGCGGCCTGCGCTGCTCTGGTCGCTGCCACCGATGCCGATGCGGTCATCAACGCCGCCGCCTATACGGCCGTTGACCGCGCCGAAGACGACGAGGCGAACGCCGCCCTTGTCAATGATGCGGCGCCCGGCGCGATGGCGCGCGCCGCCGCTGCGCGCGACCTGCCTTTTGTACACATTTCGACCGATTATGTCTTTGACGGCAGTGGCAATGCGCCGTTCGGCGTCAATCACCCCACCGGTCCGCTGGGTGTCTATGGCCGGACCAAGCTTTCGGGCGAAGACGCAATACGCACAGCAGGTGGCCCGCATACAATCTTACGAACCTCGTGGGTGGTGTCGGCGCACGGCAGCAATTTTGTCAAAACCATGCTGCGGCTTGGGGCTGAACGCGACCAGCTGACTGTCGTGGCCGACCAAATTGGCGGGCCAACACCCGCCGCCGATATCGCCGCCACCTGCGTCTCTGCCGCCCAACAATTGCTCGCGGACCCGGCAAAATCGGGTACCTATCACCTGTCCGGTAGCCCCGATGTAAGCTGGGCTGATTTTGCCCGTGCGATATTTGAAATGGCTGATATCCGCTGCGAAGTGGCCGATATCCCCAGCACAGACTATCCGACCCGGGCCCGGCGCCCGCTGAATTCGCGGCTGGACAACAGCCTTACTGAAATGACCTTTGGCCTTGCACGCCCCGACTGGCACACAGGCCTGCACGAAATTCTGACCGAGCTTGGAGCACTAAAACCATGAAACAGCGCAAGGGCATCATTCTGGCTGGCGGTTCGGGCACGCGCCTTTATCCGGTCACCATCGGCGTGTCGAAACAACTGCTGCCGGTTTATGACAAGCCCATGGTGTATTATCCGCTCAGCGTGCTGATGCTGGCCGGCATCCGCGAGATTGCGGTAATCACCACGCCGCAGGATCAGGACCAGTTCATCCGCACCTTGGGCGACGGCAGCCAGTGGGGCATCACCCTCACCTACATCCCCCAGCCCAACCCCGACGGTTTGGCGCAGGCGTTTATCCTAGCCGAAGATTTTCTGGATGGCGCCCCATCAGCGCTGGTGCTGGGCGACAACATCTTTTACGGCCATGGCCTGCCCGAAATGCTGGCCGCCGCCGACGCGCGAGAAACCGGTGGCACCGTATTTGGCTACCGTGTGTCTGATCCTGAACGCTATGGCGTGGTGGCTTTCGACGATCAGGACCGCGCTGTTTCGATCATCGAAAAGCCGAAGAACCCGCCATCAAACCATGCCGTGACCGGGCTTTACTTCCTTGATGGTTCGGCTTCTGCACGCGCTCACAACGTCGTGCCCAGCGCGCGCGGCGAGTTGGAGATCACGTGCCTTCTGGAGATGTATCTGAAGGAAGGGACGCTGTCAGTCGAACGCCTGGGGCGCGGTTTTGCATGGCTCGATACCGGCACCCACGGCAGCCTGCTGGATGCGGGTAATTTCGTACGCACTCTGGAGAAGCGTCAGGGCCAGCAGGCCGGCAGCCCCGACGAAATCGCCCATGCAAAAGGTTGGATCACCGACGCGCAATTACACGACCGCGCAGAGAAGTTCAAAAAGAATGACTATGGTAAGTATTTGGAAGGCCTTCTGGGCAATTGAGACATAGATTGGCAAGGCGGGTCCGGGCGTTTCGCGCGAAGCGTCCCCACATGAGTTGAACCGCGCGAGCAAAAGCTTTATCAGCAGGCAACGATCACGACTCTTTCAGTGCCATCAGACACATAATGTCGTATTGTGATACGCTTTTACCGCAGGGACACATTCAGATGACGATAGCGACGACCACAACAGGCGGTACAGATCGGATACAACCGGCCATACCTGCCTGCGATCTGATGTAAAGCAATTCCCAATACACTGATGAACACCGCCACATTGTCCCCTTCAAGCATACAAGCGTCCCCAGATGTATTCGTGGTCATCGCCGTATTCCGGCCCGATCCGGCCCATCTGACGGCGCAGCTGGCCTCGCTGGCGGCACAGCGCGGCTGCACATTGCATCTGGTAGCTGTTATCGCAGACATCGTGTCAGGACCTCTGGTGCGCGAAACAGCGGATGCGTTGGACCTCAAGCTCGAGATGGTTCCCAGCGATCAGGAGCTTGACGCTGTGCGTGCCTTCGAGTCCGGGCTGACCGAGGTCATGGCCATGATCGACGCGCAACAGGGTGCACAACCAATGCCGCTGATCGCACTTTGCGATCAAGATGACATTTGGCATCCTGACCGACTCGCTACTGGTATTGCCGCCCTAGAGAGCAGCGGCGCACAACTGGTGCACAGCGATGCGCGGTTGGTGGCAGCGGACGGCAGCACCGAAATCCAGCGATCAATGTTCCGTTTTGAACGTCGTCAGCGCCGACCGGGCCTGCGCGGGCTTCTGTATCGCAACAACATCACCGGCATGACGGTTCTGATGCGCGCTGATGTGGTGCGCATGGCCCTACCCTTCCCGCAGCAAAGCGGAGTGCATTTCTATCATGACCTGTGGCTTGGGCTGATTGCTCAGGCTACCGGTGGCGTGCATCTGATAGAAACGCCGCTGGTTGATTATCGTCAACACGGCGGCAATGTGATGGGGGCCATCGATCGCCAGGGGGGCTGGCTGCGCGGGTTGCGCCGCCGCCGTCCCGATGCAATGTGGATCCGCCGCGAAGCAGCCAGCTATGCTTTGGCACGCTATCTGGCGCAATCGCTGCACACCCGGCTGCTCGACATGATCGACGAGGGTCATCTGGCGCGTAACAGTATGCGCACCCGCTCACTCTGGCCCTATCTGCGTCGAGGCAGCGGCGGTGTCATGCACTTCATCGACATGCTGCGTCTGGCCATCACTGGCCATTTCGGGCTCGCCAGGATCGCCGCCGGTTTCGCTGTCGTCAGCATCGGGCGCTCGGTCTGGTCTCTGAGCCAGGCCTTTGGCCCCATGCGCCGCTCCGCACTCGACGGCTTTGATGCCCGGCTTTATTCGCTGTCGCCGGGGATGCCTCCCCGGATGCCCCGCCTGAGCGATCCTCGCGAAGAAAAGCCACTTGACCACACCGCGCTTGTTGATCTGCGCAAGACCCCGCGTTGGACCCCGAATTTCAGCGCGTCGGCACCGGCCCTGACGGTGCTTGTGCCCACCTTGAACCCGACCGAGGTCTTTGCCGGAATTGTCACCGCATTTGACATAGGGCTGGGGTTGGCCGCACGCGGTTTTCGGGTGCGCTTTATATGCACTGATCTGCCGATGTCCTCTCCCGGCGCCTCGCGCGCGTTCCTGTTGCGCCGCCTGCCATCCGGGGTCCCTATCGAGACCGCAGCGCGCGTAAGCCTGCATTGTGGCATCCATAGCCCCACCCTGTCCGCGCACCGCGGTGATGTTTTTCTCGCCACCGCATGGTGGACTGCTCACATCGCCCAGAAGCTGATCCTCGAACACCGCCTGGAACAAAGCCGCTTTTTCTATCTGGTTCAGGATTTCGAACCTAATTTTTATCCTTGGGGATCAGAATTCGCTGACGCCATGGCCAGCTATGATTTCGATTTTGAACCGATCTTCAATACTACCCTTCTGCGTAACTATTTCGCTGCACAGAGCTTTGGTTTTGCCAATGAGGACGCGCTGGCCTTTCATCCGTCCATCGACATTGCCCGTTATGCTGACGCCCCGCGCCCATTGCGCGCGGCAGGGCCACGGCGTCTGGCGCTCTATGGCCGACCCGAGGTAGCGCGCAACATGTACCCCAGCGCGATCGAGGCACTGGCTGGCTTTGTCAAAGCCGAAGGGCTTGGTCCGCAGGACATCGAGCTGGTCTCGATCGGCTTATCACATGCGCCGGTTGAACTGCCCGGCGGTCTGCAACTGACTAGTCTCGGCAAGCTGCCTTGGGAAGAATACCCGGCCTATCTGCGTAGTGTTGATGTCGGACTTTCACTGATGTATTCACCCCACCCCAGCCACCCACCGATTGAAATGGCGGCTTCGGGCGTGCGGGTCGTGACCAATAGTTTTGGGCCCAAAAATCTGTCTCTACTTAGCCCTGCCATCGCGTCGGTTCCCGCTTCCGTGCCTGAAATCACTGCCGCCCTTCGTCGGGTCTGGGCCATGCCGCCCGTGCTACAGGCAGACCGCAGGATCGACATCGACCAATTAGGGCTGGACCAGAACACCATGCTCGACCGGCTGTCCGAAAAGCTGGCACAAACGTTGTCACGACACAAGGATGCCGCATGACGCGCCGGATTTTACTGCATATCGGATCGCCGAAATGCGGCTCGACCTACTTGCAACAGGTTTTGTTGCAGAACCGCGATCTGCTTGAGGCGCATCAGATGCGTTACCCCGATCCCGGCGATGGGCATCCTGGCAATGCCGCAGATCTTGACGACGTCAACCGCGCGACGCTTACGCGCTGGTTCACAGGCGGTATCGGCACGGTAATCCTGAGCCACGAAGATCTCTATTCACAGGCCAAACGCGGTGACGCGCTAGCGGAGCTGGCACGCGAGGAAGGAATTACCGTACAGTTAATCTGCTTTCTGCGTCCGTTCAGCGAATTCATTTATGGCGATTACTCGCAGTTCATGAAGCAGTTTTTCCATACTTTTCTGGCCGAACGCAAACCCTATGGCGGGCGCGATTTCAAAACTTTTGCGCAACGCCGCATCGACACCATGAAACCCGCCGCCTACCTGCGCCAGTGGCAGTCCCGATTTCCCTCTGTTCCCATGACCCTTGATGGGCACCGAAACATTCGTACCGTCATGACCCGGCTTCTGGGTGCGCCGCTGGCTGATAAGTTAAATTGGGTTGTCGACGACAACCGGGTCAACCGGTCGCTGCGAATGGCCGATTGCGACCGGATTGCCGCAGCAATTCGCTCGCCTGAAGTATCGGAGTCGGATATCAAACAGATGTTTCGCGATGCCTTTCACAATGTTGATATTCCCGACGAAGGCAAAACGGCTGAACGCACCGCATGGCTTGAGGCACAGTTTGCGCCGCAAAATACCGCTCTGCTGGAAGAATTTGCCTTTGACAACCGACGCCGGTGAATCAGGAAAACTGCAAACCTCTTTAACTGTGGTTGCCGCATAGCGCGCGGTCAGACGCGCCAAATCGGAATATAACACTTCCGGGCGGGCGCTTCGGTTTCAGCCCAGAAATGCCCCCAAGGGGTTCTTATCTTTCGTTTCGGTCCATGATTTTCTGGTGAAAGGCGATGCCCTCTTCGACATCGTCATAGAAATGCAGCTTGCCCCTGTGCAATACGCCCACGTAATTGCACAACCGACGCACCTGTCCCATCGTATGCGTCACCATCACCGCCGAGCTTTCGCTAAGACGCTGTGTGAACAGTGCCTCGCTCTTCTTTTTGAACGTGGCATCGCCAACGGCTGTGACCTCGTCCACCAGGTAAGTGTCGAATTTGATCCCCATAGAAACGCCGAACGCCAGTCGCGACTTCATGCCCGATGAGTAGGAGCGGATCGGCAGCTTAAAATGCTGTCCCAACTCGGCAAAATCGGCCACAAAATCCGCCAATTCCTCGGTATCGACACCATAGACACGGGCAATGAAACGCGTGTTCTGCAAACCGCTGAGCTCGGGATGGAAACTGCCAGCAAACCCCACTGGCCACGAGATATGTCCGGTCGAGACAATTTCGCCTGAATCGGGGTGCAAGGTGCCAGCCAGCATTTTCAGAAGAGTGGATTTCCCCGCCCCGTTGCGGCCCAGGATGGCCACTGCCTTGCGGTCAGGAAAGACGGCTGTGATGTCGTCGGCCACAACTTGGCGCCGCCCTTTCAGCACGAAGGTTTTACAGACGTTGCGTAGCTCGATCATCTGTCCTGATCCTGCCGCTCAGCGCCGATCGCGCAGCGAATAATAGATCATCACCAAAATGGCCCAAGTTATGAACGCCAACCCTGCCAACAAACAGATCAGCATGAGACGCCGTGGATACTCTGGCGTTTCTGCCAGTGTCGGTTCCACATACATCGCCAGATAGCGCGATTTGCGTGATGCTTCGGCAAACGCAGCATCGCGCGCGGCTTGCGCCGAAAGATAACTTTTTTGGGTGAACTCCAGGTCCACCTGAAGAGCTTCGTATTCGGCCAGCAAATCGGAGTAGGCAACATCGTTGTCTGCCACTCTGCTTGTGCTACCAAACTTGTCGCGCTCCTGATCGATCAGCACATTGATTGCCTCAATACGGCGGCGGGCCTTCTGCACCAGAGGGTTACTCGGATCAGCTCCCTGCAACAATTGCTCCTGCAAATCAATACTGGTGGCGGCCAATTGCTGCTGCAACGACCCCAGAACGCCCATCTGGCCTTGAATATCGGCCGATGGATCAACGATCTGGGTTCGGTTCTGAAAGGCGGTCTTGGCCTGACGCGCCTCCTTGAGCCGCGCTACCGCACGAGCCAACTCTTCTTCGGCATACCCCATGGCGTCGGCCCGCGCGATGGCTGACAACTCGTTGATCATCCGACTGCTTTCATCAAACAGTGTTTTGGCGATAGTTTTGGCATCATGCGGATCAAACGCCAACACCCGCACCTCGATCAGCCCGCTGGAGCGGTCGTAGAACACCTTGACCATTCGGTTCCAGTAGTCGGCCAACGCCTCGATGCGCACATCTTCGCCCAAGCCGAACACGGGGTCATCCGGATTAGAATACATTCGCACCAGATCCAATTTCTGGCTTAACAACCGCACCAGTTGCTGACTCTGGATGAATTCATAAAGGATATCAGTATCAGAAGAGCTCGACCCCGAAAGTTCGGTGATCCCGCCCAGTAATTCGATAGCCGAGCCGACTTCTTCGGTACGCACTGAAAACCCAACATGGCTGGCATATTGATCATCGGCAACCGTATAAAGATACCAAGCGCTTATGCCCACGGGAGCAATAACCCAGATCACAAAAAACAAGAACAGCAGCACATGGCGAGTTTTTATGCGGGCTGCTTTTACAGGGGGGCGGACAGCTTTGGTTTTGGCTTTCCCTTCGGGCTGCCCCTTCAATGACGCTGCTGCATCCTTCGATGCCGGGCTTTGAGGCACATCGTTCAAGACAAAATCTTTCTTCTGCGGTAGGACTGCCGATATTTGCAGTTTCCTAACAAACCCGGCGATGCTACGCCAGAGCACAGAATGAAACAATCAAATCCAGCCATACCCCGCCGGACTGGCACGATACGCACCGTGATAGCCCTGCTCTTGCGCGAGATGTCGACCACTTATGGACGCTCGGCCTTGGGATATGTCTGGGCGGTACTGGAGCCCGCAGGCGGCATCGCCATGATGACCATTGTTTTTTCCTTTGCTTTCCGATCGCCTGCAATCGGCACCAATTTCCCGCTGTTTTTTGCGTCGGGCATTCTTCCTTTCATGGCCTATTCGACCACCGCACAGAAAGTATCTGTTTCCTTGCGGTTTTCTCGCTCATTGCTGTTTTACCCAGGCGTCACCTTTGTCGATGCAATCCTTGGTCGTTTCCTGATGAACGTGATAACGGAAATCATGATTGCCGTGGTCGTGTTGTCGGGCATCATAATTGCATTCGACCTGCAGGTCATTCTAGACCTGCCGGCACTGGCGTTCGCCTTTACCATGGCCTTTGCCCTAGGGTTGGGGATTGGGACGATGAATTGCTATCTGCTGTCGATGTACCCCATTTGGGAAGTCACCTGGGCCATCTTGAACCGACCGCTGTTTATCATATCTTGCATCTTCTTCCTCTTTGACACCATCCCGCTCCCCTATCGCGACTGGCTGTGGTGGAACCCTCTGGTCCACTTGGTCGGCGAGGCCCGGAGCGGCGTCTATTCCACTTATGATGCCAGCTATGTCTCGCCGCTCTATGTGTTCAGTGTCGCACTCGTCACCTTTGCTGCGGGCCTTTTGATGCTGCGGCGCCATTATCGCGAAATCATCAACTCATGATCCCCCAAGCATTGTCACCCTGCGTAATGCCTATCTAAGGGTTTTCGGGTCGATGCACCTCGCACCGCATTGGCGCTCACCAATTGTTCGAACGCGCAGCGATACATGTTGCTTCACATAAAACACGAGATGCTGTAGAGGGCAAAAAAGATGGTTTCCGGAGATCCCGATGGGCTGGCGCGGCTACATTCATATCCCTAAAAAGACTGTGTTTTTCTGGTCGCAGAAAGCGGCCTGCACCAGCCTGTTCCGGTTTCTGGCAGACAACATAGAAGTCCCACCCGAGAACAAGCGCTACTTCCACCTCAATAGCCAATCCTACAAGCAGTGCCTTGAGGTGATGCGCAAGAAGCGATATCGTTCGGTGATCCTTGCGCGCCACCCGGTGACACGAAGTATCAGCGCCTATCTCAACAAATTCTGTGTCTATCGCGGCCGATCGCTCATGATGCGTGATGATCTGGAACCCTTTGCCCAGGAACTGCACGATCTCTACTGCACCGAACGCGGGCTTGAGACCGAGCGAAACATCATGACCTTTGCCCAATTTCTCGACACTGTCGCAGCCCTACATGATCAGCGCCTCAAACCCCGATTGCCCGTCAACGGACATTGGGAGACCCAGGTACCCGGCTTTCTGTTGGATGAAGGGCTGCACTATGACGATATCATCCACGTCGAGGCGCTGGACAGCGAGCTGGGCGCGTTGGCAGCAGATCTTGGTATGCGCTATCATTCGCGCCAGATGAACAAGACCCAGATCGCAGACGAACGGTATGGTGGGTCATTGGTCGATGTACCGGGCCATGAAATTTCCGAATATAGTTTCGGCTACGAAAATTTCATAACCCCGCTGACACTGCGACGGATCCAGTCTCTTTATGCGGTCGATCTTGAAACCTTCGGCTATCCCCCGGAACCGGCACTACGCAAGCAAGCTACAAAGACGCCGCACGTTGAACGGCTGCCGCCCAGACGCGGTGCTGAATAGAGACGGATAGCTGCTGATCTGGCTGGGCAACGTGATAACTTGGCCTGCGCAGCGCGTAGGCACTCCTCAACTCGGCGGGAAACTACAACGAAGCCGCTCGAAGTTTCGGTGTTCTTGATAACGGTCCCGAAAATGTCGCCTATTGTACAATCAGCGCGCGGTTGCCATTACCATTTTGACTAAGCCAAGCCGTATTGTCGCTACCGGTCTGTATCACGGCGGCTTGGTTGTTATCGCCCATGATGAAAGCGGTCATGATATTGCCGCTGTCATTCTGTCGGACCGCCATCATGTTATCATTACCGATCGTTTCGGTCTGAATGTTGTTGTTCGTGCCCGTCTGCGTGAATGTCCCCACATCGAGTCCGGTCGCAACAAGCGGTGCCCAGTCGAAATCCGTCTTGTTGTTACGATCACCAACATAATTGATAACAGCGGTATTGCTGCCGTTTTGCGCAAGATTGACAAGATTGTCCACGCCGGTGATATTCACCTCGGCATCGTTGCTTCCGCCCATCCCGTTGTTATAATGCTGGGTCACAACGGCCTCGTTGCGATCCCCATCGACCATAATTCTTAGATCGTTGGTTCCATACTGAAGCGCGTAGATCTGATTGTCGTCACCGGGTCCGGGCATATCGAGATAAGCCGTGTTGGTGCCCCATTGATCGACGCCAATGTTATTGCCGTCACCATTGATCAGCGAACTGGTAAGGTCATTTTCCAGCCCTTCCTGGCGGATGCCGATCTGGTTCAGGTTACCTTGAATCGTAATCTGGCCAACCGAATTCAGCCGACCGCCTTGGAAGACGCCGAAACGGTTGAAATCGCCGGTCACCAAAAGATCCATATCATTGCCATTCGCCCCGAGATTATCGACGCCAATGGTTTGAACCAACTCGCTTGAGGCAGCCCCGGCGTCCAGAGCAAAACCGCTCAGACCAATGCTACCGTTGCCCGTGCCGATGAATTCGGCGCGGATACGGTTTTCACCATTATTGGCAGGGGTCAGCGATTTCTGTTCCACGCGGGCAATAACGTTGCCTTCGCCGGTCTGGATCAGGGTGGCGATCTGGCCTGGCATTCCGTCAGACTGTTCCTGAAGCACCGTGCCGATAGTGTTCTCATCGCCGACGTGCTGTAAAATATCCAAACGGTTGGCACCATCAGGAATCGCGCCCAGCGCCGATTGCTGCACTTCGCCCACAACGTTGCGGTGACTATTCTGCTCAATCGTGATGGCGTTAAACACGCTCGGTGTCGCCGACTGGCCGTTCTGGTTCAACCCTGCGCCCTGCGTGCCGATACGATTGCCATCACCTGTCTGATCCACAATCAGACTGTTGTAATACCCGTTTTGCAGTGCCGGGTCTGCTTCCGTGCCGATCTGGTTCAGAATGCCAACCTGATTGATCGCGCCGCTGTTGTCGGCACCTATCTGGTCGATGAAGACAAGGTTGTCATCGTCCGCCCCGATTGCCGGACCTGCCAAAATTCCGGCCGTGAGGAAAATTGCGGTCGAAGTGATAAATCGCGACATGGCACAGGTCCAGTTTATGTAAATCTACAAAGATGCCGGGGCCGCATGTGGCCCCGGCAATTCGTTTTCGGGCGGGTTCGCCTTATTGCGAAACGGCCAGATTGTTATTGCCGCCACCGTTCTGGGTAAAGGTCGTGCCATTGCCCGACCCGTTCTGCAGCACAGCAACCTGGTTGCCGTTTGACGAGCCGATCGTGCCGACCTGACCATCAATCGTGTTGCCGCCGCCAATCTGGGCGAAGGCGAACAGGTTGCTGTTGCCGGTGACGGCATAGCTGACTGTGTTGCCCGACAGTGCCAAGGACGAATCCTGGAAGATGTTGCCCTGCGACAGGAATAGGCTTGAGCTTTCGAGGTTTCCAGCCACGCCGTTCATCGTTCCAACGCCGTTGTCATTGCCGGTGAAGCTGGCGGTCGTCGAGTTATAGCTGCCATCCTGGTCAATCGTAACGCCATTGCCGTCGCCGATCTGATCGACAAGTGCGACGTTGCCGGTATCAGAGGTAACGGTGCCCTGGTAAACGGCAAAGTTGTTGCCGTCGCCTGTTTGTTGGACCGCAATCTTGTTGCCATCAGACCCGATCATGCGCGCGATCGAGAAGCCAGTACCGTTGTAGCTCCCGTTCTGAATGACGGAAACTGCATTGCCGCCCCAACCAGAGAAATTGCGGTTATCGTTGCCCTCAATGCTGGCTTCTTGCACCATGTTGCCTATGGCGGGGTTGCCAGTTGAACCCTTTTGAACAACGTAAACGCCAGCCACATTCCCATAGGCGCCGCGGTAGGCTGCGGTGGTATTCGTGTTGCCATTGCCGCTACCGACAATCTTGGCCAGCGTGACTGTGTTGCTACCGCCACCCGTTGCGGCCTTGCCCTGGTCGATGACGAGAACGTTCGAGTTGCCGTCCATGACAATCTGCTCGACAACCGAACCCGTCTCTCCTGCCCGCACGACGAGGGCCTGGTTGATATTGCCGTCCTGCTGAACGTCATTGATTCTGTTGCCCGTGGCTTGGTTGCTATCCCTCGCTTGGAACCAGTTTTCGTCGCCATTTTGCTCCAGCTTGACGATGTCGTTGTCGCTGCCGCTTGCATATCCGCTGTTGGTGTAGCTCAAAAAGTTGCCATCACCGTTCTGAAGGACAGGTGCCCCGCTGAGACCAATGTCATTGCCTCCGGCGGATGGGTGGCTGGCCGTGCCGGACTGATGGATAGTGGCGTCGTTATCAGAACCAGTCTGGTCGAGAAACAGCGTGTTGCTGTCGGCATAAGCTGCGCCCATGCTGAGGGTCAGGGCCGTTGTGGCTGCGAAGGCCGTTTTGAAATAGGTCATATAAATAGTTCCACCTTTGGTTTGTCAGTCAATTTTCTGTTTACGCCAAGTTGCCGGAACAGCATCGTGCGGTCCCGGCTTTTGGCATTATTGCGAAACGGCTAGGTTGTTGTTGCCGCCACCGTTCTGGGTAAAGGTCGTGCCATTGCCCGACCCGTTCTGCAGCACGGCAACCTGGTTGCCGTTTGACGAGCCTGCCGTGCCGACCTTACCGTCGATTGAATTGGCGCCGCCGATTTGTGCAAAGGCAAATAGATTGTTGTTGCCGTTGACCACATAGCTGATCGTGTTACCCGAGGCCCCGGTGGTCGAATCCTGGAAGATATTGCCTTGGAACAGATCGTCAGTAGCGCTCAGATCCGCCAGCGCACCGGCCACACCGTCCATCGTGCCGACACCATTATCGTTGCCGACAAAGGTCGCCGTAAGCAGGTTGCTGTCACCATACTGACGGGCAGTTACATAGTTACGGGAACCATCCTGTGTAATCGCAGCATCGTTGTAGTTTCCGGTTTGATCCAGATTGGCAATATTTTCCGAGCCAGCAGCGGCAGAGTTACCCTGAACAACGCTGAAGTTGTTGCCGTCTCCGGCCTCCATGACACGGATTTGGTTGTAGGAGCCGAAAATCTGAGCGGTGGAAGAATTCAAACCGTTGTCCGAACCAAATTGTTCAATATAGATGCCAGGTTGGTCAGGAATGGAACCATTGTTCGATCCGACAATCGACGCTTCGTCCACGCGGTTGTTGTTGCCAAGCACGCTCGGGCTTACGCCACCTTGCCTAATATAGATGCCCTGGCGCGTATTGTTGTATTGGTTGAAGCCGTTGTTCGAACCAATTTGGCTCGCCGTGCCAACACTGTTGCCATTGCCATGCAGCTGTACGATGCGAAGGAAGTTCCTGTTGCCTTCCTGATACGCCGTTTCGACTGTGCCATTATCCGCATTCTGGCGCACGAAATTCACATAGTTGTTGTCACCATCCTGAATGGCACTTTCGATTGTATTGCCTGACGAAGCGGTATCGCCCGAGGAACCGTAGCTGTTATTCTCGATATACATCTTGTTATTATCGCCGAGCTGCTTGGCTTCCAGCACATCGTTATCACCCGCGCTGAGGTTCGAATGGTAGTTCTTGGTACCGTTCTTGAAGCTCATGTCGTTCCCGTCGCCCTGCTGCAAAGCGTGGTTCGATGCGGTGCCAAAGTCATTGCCACCGGCGTCATCGCCATAAAAGCCGACGATATCCTGCTCAATCACGGCCGAGTTATTATCACCGTCCTGATCAAGGAAAAGAGTGTTTGGGTCAGCATAAGCCGCGCCCATGCTGAGGGTCAGGGCCGTTGTGGCGCTCAGAATTGATCTCGTAATAGTCATGTAGTGTTACTCCCAAAGATTAAAGACCGTGCCATTTCCAATGACATTTGGCAGGCCTTACAATTTCCCCCGACGAGGCCGCCACGCCGACAGCCTCGCCACCCATGTTTCCCAATTACTGGCTGACGCCGGCGTTGTTGCCGTTGCCGTTTTGCGTGACGTTGGCCATGCTGCTGGCTCCGCTCTGCGCGACACCGAACTGGTTCATGCTGCCCGTGACCGTGGCCAGGATGACGTTGTTCGTCCCGCTCTGGTTGGTGGCGAACAAATTGTCGCTGCCGTTCACGCTCACAGTCAGGTCATTGCCGAAACCGGTCTGTTCCATCAGCCCGACAGTGGTCAGACCCGAGGTCGAAGCCGCAACGCCGCCCCAGCTTGCCAGACTGGTGTTGTTATTATTATCGCCCGCGATGTTCAATGTGGCCATGTTGCCTCCCCACTGACGCAGGTCGGCAAAGTTGGAATTGCCGACGATGTCGATATCGGCCGAGTTGCTGCCGCCAGAGACGCCATCATACCCCTGACGCAGCTGGATATCATTGCTGTCGCCGTCGATATCCACGGTGGCCAACACGTTTGTGCCGGTCTGATCGACCCAGACATCGTTGCTGTCGCTCATGTTGGTGAGGTTGATCCAGGCATAGTTGGTTCCGTCCTGACGGACGCCGACGTCGTTGCTGTTCCCCGCAATCACACCCAGATCCAGGATGTTACTTGTTCCATCCTGCCAAACACCCAACTCGTTGCTGTCGCCGGTGATGGTGATCAGCCCGACGCTGTTGGAGTTGCCGTTTTGGTAAAATCCAAACTGGTTGCTGTCCCCGGTCGCGGCGAAATCGACGTAGTTGCCAACGCCCGACTGCCAGACGGCGCTGGACCCAGCACCCGACGCTGCTGCCAGGCTGCCGGCAGTGATCCCGAGATTGCCGTTATAGTCTCCGGTGAAAGACAACAAGGCATCGTTGTCCGAGCCTACCTGTTCGGCGGACGCGACTTTGTTCGTCCTGCCTCCCGATTGGGAAATATCAATGTTGTTTGCAAAACCGACCTGACTTGCCGTGCCGACGTTGTTTGTCGGGCCGTTCTGAAAGATCGTTACAACGTTTCCGGCATCTCCGCTCGCGCCGGTGAATTCCTGATCCACGGTGCCGATCTTAATACTGTTACCGCCCTGCTGGGTCAGCGTCGCAGTGTTCATGACCGAGGTCGACGCGACAGCGCTGCTTTGTTCTACCGTGCCGATGCCGCCATAATTACCCAACTGTTTGATCGTCGCAGAGTTTGCTGTGCCACCCAAGCCTGCGACCGAAGTCTGAAGCACAGAGTTCGTTCCGTTTCGGTATCCATCCTGTTGTGCATCCAGAACGTTCTGTGATCCGGTTTGAATCACCGCACCGCTCGACCCGTTCGACGAGACACCCATCCGGTTCTCGTTGTTCATCTGAAGGATGGTGATGTCGTTGTTGTCACCGTTCTGGGTCACGTCCTGCGCTGCCCGGCCAGCCTGGTTGCTATTCCCACCCGTCTGGTCGATCGAAGCGCTGTTACCGGCTCCTGTCTGATCGAGGTAGGCGGCATTGTTCTCTCCGGCATAGGCCGCGCTCATGCTGAGGGTAAGTGCCGTAGTGGCGGTCAGGATTGATCTGGTAATAGTCATGTGGTTCTGCTCCAAATGGTTGAAGACCGTGCGGATTCCAATGTTTCTACGCAGGCCTTACAATTTCCCCCGACGAGGCCGCCACGCCGACAGCCTCGCCACCCATGTTTCCCAATTACTGGCTGACGCCGGCGTTGTTGCCGTTGCCGTTTTGCGTGACGGTGGCGTGGTTGCCCAATGTGGTGCTGACTTGCTTCACCGCAAACCGATTGCCGTCGCCGCCGCCGACCGAAGCCAGGATCGTATTGTCCGGGCCGGTCTGTTCGGTGGCCCAGAGGTTATGGCTGCTGGTTACGGTGACCGTCAGGCTGTTCCCCATGCCGGTCTGCGACATCAGCCCCACCGAGGCCAGGCCCAGAACGTTCGCCGCGACGCCATCCCAATTGGTCGTGCCGGAGTTGTTGTTGAAATCGCCGGTGATATTAATGTCAGCGCTATTGGTGCCGTTCTGCTCGAGCCGGGCAAGATTGGAATCACCGTCTATGGTGATTTTGGCGGCGGTATTAGCACCGATCTGATCGACCCAGACCTGGTTGTCATCGCTGAAGTTGGTCAGAGTAATCTGGGCATGGTTGGTGCCATCCTGACGGACGCCAACGTTGTTGCGGTCCCCGGTAATCACGCCGAGGTCCAAAACGTTTGCCGTACCGTCCTGTTTGACACCCAGCTCGTTGTCGTCGCCAGTCACCGTGATGAGACCGACCGTATTGTCCGTACCGTTCTGGTCGAACCCGAACTGATTGCCATTACCGAAGGCCGCATAGTCGACATCGTTGCCGCCGCCAACCTGACGGACGACCGACGAATCTGCACCTGACATCTCAGCAAAGCTGCCCGAAGAAAGGCCCCCGACGCCGTTATTCGCTCCGCTCTGAACAATTCTGGCGGTGTTGCCGGTGGCGCCTGACAGCGAGTTCTGGTCAATCGTGTTAATGCGGTTGCCCGCACCGGTCTGTGTGGTGGTCGCGGTGTTACCCTTGCCGGTCTGTATGCCACGGATCAACGCGTGGCCTGGGCCTGTTTGCGTAATGTCCATGCTGTTGCCCGAACCGGTCTGGAACAGACCCCGGTCGAGGAATTGAAAACCGTTGCTGTCGCCCACATAGCTAAGCTGAAACTGGCCCCCGATCTGCGAGATCGTGATCGAGTTGCCCGCATCAGTCGTGCCGTCGCCGGTGTAGGTCTGATGGATTTGGTTCACCCGCATATTGCCCTGCTGGGTCGCATTCACAGAGTTCGTGGTCAGGGTCGGCGTCGAGGCGGCACCGATCGAATCCTGCTGAACTTCGTAGATTCCCGAACCATACTTCTGGTTCACGCTGAGTACGTTGCGGTTACCCAACTGGTCGACGCCATCATTATGCTGACCGTAGTTGCCACCCGTGCCAATCTCGGCCCCACCTTTAGTGCTGTCGGGATTGTTTTGAAGGATGCTGATGGAGTTGTCGTCGCCATCCTGCAGCATTATGCGCGAGGAATCCCCTGCATCGTTCGAATACCCAGACTGGTCGATCGAGGCACTGTTGTCGGCGCCATCCTGGTTGAGATAGGCCGCATTGTTGTCTCCGGCCTGAGCCATCGACATCGAAAGACCAAGCGCCGTGGTGGCAATCAGCGCTGAATAGACATTCTTCATGAAATCATTTCCCTCTCTTAAAGACTCGAGCAGCAAATCAAGGCAACCTCCGGTGTCGCTCACTCCCCCGGAAATCAACAAACGATCTTGGACTTACAGCCACGCCCCTTCCCGAGACATCAAAGCAGCAGACTACGATCTCGCAAATTTTCCACTAAATGAACGCAATTTGCAACGAACATCACATTCAGGACACAAAATGGACTGTTTCGCGACAGCAAACAGTAACTATTCATTAATATTTTCAATCTATTGTGCTGCGGCCCAGCAGAAACCAGACTCTGAAACTCCCAAAAACAACTCTCGCTATCCGGTAGTTTTCATCCCATAAGTCACCAAAAGCGGGTTTGCTTCGATTCCGGGGGCGCCGAATCAAAACAAGGCCACGCGCAAAAACGCGCAAAAACCGAACACAAAATAGGTTTTTTAGACGGGTCCACCTTAGTACCCCGAATGAGTATCCCTAATGCCGCAAATGATCGCTATCAGTTGTGTCAAGACAACAGGTTCAGAAAAAATCGCTTCCGTCGGGTGTTTTCTTCATAGTTGCCCTATTCTTTCCTTTTCCAATTGCGATACTGGGCGTTAAACGTATTGCTTCGACACAATTCAGCCGCATATCAATTCGGCAGGAGGACAACATGATGGTCAGATACATAGCCGCTACGCTATTATTCGGGGTGCTTTCAGCGCCCGTGTACGCGCGTGACCTTGTCTACACGCCGACCAACCCGTCCTTTGGCGGCAATCCCCTGAACTCGTCGCATCTGTTGGGGCTGGCAAACGCGCAGCGCGATGCAACCGCCAGAGATGCCAACCAAGGCTTTGGCTCGACCGGCAGCGACTCGGGCGGCGATAGCGGCAGTTCCGACGCCGAATTGTTCGTCCGCCAGCTTGAAGGGCGACTTCTATCGGCTCTCGCAGGCCAGGTGACCGAGGCGATCTTCGGCACCAATCCACAAGAATCAGGCAATGTGACCTTCGGCACCACAACGGTTTCGTTTGAACGCACGCTCGATACCATCCGACTCGTCATCGTTGATTCGCTGGACGGAACGGTAACCGAAATTGTCGTGCCACAATTGGTGACAAGTGGTAGCTGACAGAAATTATTCGACGCATAACAGGCGCGAAAACGGGCAGAGGTAGACAGGCAGTATGGGCAATAGATTCAGGGCAAAGTCTGGCGTGTTTCGCCGTATCGTACCGGTCATGGCGACCTTATTTCTGGTCGGCTGTGCCGACATGGGAGTAAAGTTCCTCGAAACGGCCAATCCGACCATCATTGACATGACAACCCAAAACAGAGCGCTGCGCGAACTGCCGCCGCCCTCCGCCCGCATCAAGGTTGCAGTCTATGATTTCCCCGACCTGACAGGCCAGTTCAAGGAACGCGATACTGTGCAATCCCTTTCGCGCGCCGTCACTCAAGGTGGATCGTCTATGCTTATCAAGGCGTTGCAGGATGCCGGTGAGAGACGTTGGTTCTCAGTCTTGGACCGTTCCGGCCTTGAAGATTTGATCCGCGAACGGCAAATCGTCACGGAAATGCGCCGTCTTTATCGTGGCGAAAACCAGATCAATCCTAATGCCCTTGGGCCGCTAAGCCATTCCGGAATCGTCCTTCAGGGTGGGATCGTCGGTTATGATTCTAACCAGCAGACGGGCGGCTTTGGCGCGCGGTTCTTGGGCATCGGCAGCAATACCGAATGGAAGCTGGATACGGTCACAGTCTCCTTGCGTGCAGTGTCGACGGAAACCGGCGAAGTACTGACCAGCGTGACAACCCAGAAATCCATTGCCTCATCGGTCCTGCAAGGCAGCATCTTCCGGTATATCGAACTGGACAAACTGCTTGAGATGGAAGCCGGGTATAGTGCCAATGAGGGAAAATATATTGCCGTTCAGCAAGCCATCGAAAAGGCCGTTCTGGCATTGGTGATCGAAGGCAGCGAACTGGGCGTCTGGTCGTTTGCGGACAAGGCCGCAGGCAACTCTCTGGTTGCCCGCTACCGGGCGGAAAAATACGACGGGGTCATTCCAGCCAACGCGACACGCGTGGCACGCCCTGACACAAAAAGCGCCGCCGCAGTGGTCGTAACCCGGCCTCGCGTGCGTTCACGCCCCCAAACGCGCGAACGGCGGCTGTCACCCTCGGGTAACCAACAGCAGGCTCCTGCAGCCGCATCGCCGCCACCATCGGCAGAGCCCGGAGAGACACTGGGTTAATTCGCCACCTGCCCAGGCCACGTCAAGAAAGCGGCCCGGAATTATCTTTTCCAGTTCACACTTTCGCCATTCCTTTCCCTCACCTTGATTGGCGCGGAGGCTCAATTACTTCCGCCAAATCAAAGAGGGCAGAAGAATGGCAAACAGGCATATTAGTGGCTTTCATCGTTTAGCCGCCAAAGGGTTGGCTGCGTTTATACTCGTTGGTGCAACATCGGCTCACGCCAATCCGGAATTCAGCAATGATTTGCAACTTGTGAATTCGGGAATAGAAAACAATATTCTTATCGAAACACCGGTATTAAGCGGTTCGTCAGATTCGTTTGGCAACTCTCTGCAACTGAGAATTCTGGGGGATCACAACGGTGGCCTGGGTGACCTGTGGGGCGATCCAGTCATGTTTTCCGGGTTTGGGCGCCCCGGTATCGTCTCGCAAACCGGTCTCGACAACGAAATCGTGCTAGACATTGACGGAAATTCCAACTTGTTCTCGGCGTTGCAGGCCGGACAGGGCAACTTCTTGAGTGGTGCAATTACCGGTTTTGGGAACACCGCAGCCGTCGCGCAGGCCGGTTATGGCAATCGGGCAAGTTTCACACAGAACGGAACCGGAAATGCTTTGGCCATTTCTCAAACTTCATGGTAAGAGTTTATCTGAAACGACAATTGTAGTCAGGGAGATTGTTATGTCGTGTAGCACCAATCGCGTTTCCGGGCTCGTAGCTGCTGGTATGTGTGTTTCCCTAGCCTGCGTTGTTCCTGCAAGTGCCGGAGATGGGAATATCGTTTTCATCGAACAACAATCCACAAACGCCGGGCTAGGCAATACCCTGTTCGTCGATCAGTCCGAGGCGAATAATTCAATCGTCGCTGGCGACACGTCCTTGGGACTCACCCCCGCCACGCAAATCGGTGGTGACAACGAGGCCAGGATCACGCTCCGGGGAAATGGTGCCAGAGTGCAGCTGAACCAGTTCAATTCCGACCTTGGGCTAACTGACCCGACCAATTTGGCGTCGATCATGGGGGGAAGCTCGGCCTCGATTATTCTCGATCAGCAAGGGTTCGGTAATATCGGCACGTTGGATGTCGCCGAGGGCGGCAATAGCGGTGCCCTGTTCCAGATTGGTGAGCGCAACGAGGGAACGGTCAAAGTTACCGGGTCGAACAATTCCGGCACGCTTTATCAGAAAGGCAACGACAATGAATACACGTTGCAAGTCTCTGGTCAGGACACGACAGTGCAATGGAATCAGATCGGCAATAACCTAGGCGTCACATCAGGCACTTCAGTAGCACCAGCGCAGGTTTTCTCGAACGCTGGCAGCGTTACCATCACCCAGATCTCGCGATAGGCTGCATCGGGGAGGAGATTCGCGATGAGACCTCCGATGCTCCGGGCCGTTGCCTTAGCCGCATTGTTGCCGTCCATGGCAACCGCGCAGATGGCTGTTCCTTTGATTGAACTGACGCCCAACGAAAGTGGCATGACCGTAACGGGAGTTGTCACGGGGTTGGCTCCGGGAACCGTCATGGCGGAGATGACAATTGATAAACACGATACGTCCGGTTCTATAGCCACCCGCCAATCGCGCGAAATCACGGTCTCGCAGAACAGTCGCGATGTTGTTGCCAAGACCGGTTTTTCGGCCGGGCCCGAGGCGCGCATTACCATAGAAATGACCCTTACGGCGGATGGAACGGTTATTGGGCGCGCCCGAACCGCTCTCGGCCCACAGGATTGATTCCAAATTTTGAGAGGAAGACCATAATGCGGCAATTCAGATTGTTGGTATCAACGATTGTGACTCTACTCCTGGGCTCTTTTGCTCATGCCCAGGACCAGGCGGCATTCATCAAGGCATTTTCAGGTCAGTGGTTCGCTTTTGATCCGCAATATGGTGCCGACGGGATGACCTGCGCCATGTCGTTGGAAAGTGCCGCGCCGGAAACCGGTGGCAAACTCGCCATCACGACGAAGAACTGCTCCACACCGCTGGCCGGCGTCAAAGGCTGGGATATCCATAAGGGCCAGTTGGGATTTTATGATTCTGCCGGTACGCGGGTTGCGACCCTTGGCGGAAGCCAGAACCGTATAACTGGCGAACTTGACGCGACTGAACGGGGTCTGGTCCTCGAACGCGCGCAGGGCGATGAGAGCACGCAAAAGATCGCTGCTGCAATCGGACGCCACCGCTGTATCTATGTTGGAATGTCACAGAAATGCGCCGACCCGGCCGAACTGCGCAAGCCTGCCATGACCGAAGAAGGTGGCACTTACGGATCGGTGGGTATCATCGTCAACCTCAACGTCCGAGATCAGCCCAGGTCGAATGCCCCTGTCGTTGGCACGCTGCCGACTGGTGCATGCCTCAAGGTGAACTTCTGCACTTCGACATCCGATGGAATCTGGTGCCGGGCGCGATTTGGCGAACGAAACGGCTGGGTGCGAAAGACGGCTCTGCGTCAGGATGAATGGCCAGTACTGACATTCCTCAATTCCTGCACCCCAGAGTAAGCCAAAGACCTTAAGCCCCACAGTCGTCAGGTCAGATGCGCTGTTTCCCTGCTCTACGCATCGCGTGGTCGCTCATCCGCTTCGCACGCGGCGGCTGTGCTTGGGCAAACTACCACTGGTACCACCGGATTTCCCGATCCTGACACACGTGACTTTGATCAAATCGCGTTAGCTGCCGTGTGCCTGGATGTTGGCAAAAAGCTGCTCCGTCGGGATACCACGCCGGACCGCGCTATCGCGCACGGCGGATTGAAGGGTTTCACTCCTCCTGAGAAGCCGAAAGAACCGTTCTTCGTCGAGCACAAGCAAGGTCGACGGCGCAATGGCGTGTACGTCAGTGCGCTGCGGGCGGCGCATCAGCACACCCATCTGACCAAACATCTCGCCACGACCCAACCGCCATGTCTGCCCGGCCACCTCAAGCTCGACAGCACCGGACGCTACGAAATAGACGTTATGTGAGATGCTATCGCGGCGCAGGATCCGTTCTCCGGGGTTGACGTAGCGGGTCACCAGCGAACGGGACAGTCTGTTCAAGACCGCCTCATCCATATCGGCAAACAACGGGAACTGGCGCACCAGCTCAACTTTTTGCAGCATTAGATCCAGCAACGGCGCCTTCTCCGCGCGATCTCTGCGTGCCACGATATCAAGCATTAGCGCGCTGTGGACCTCTTCGCCGATTAAACCGTCCTCCAGCAATGCATCATACTCTCGCTCTTCCAGACGCAACCCCGTGCGATAAATGAAGCGGCGCTCCATTTCCTCGGCATAGCCCGGATATTGCAGTCTGAGCCCCTCGAGCGCCTGCTCGACCCGCTCAATACGCCGATCCAACATAGAATGCAGCAATTCGGCAACCCGCCGCCCGTGGATGCGACGGATACGTCCATCAATAAACCCGTGCAAATCCCGCAGGATCAACCGCTGCGCCAACAACAATCCAAAACGTGCCGCAGTGATCCGCGCCAGCGGGATCGAAAACCGTAACCTGTTGTGCAGAAAAATTGCGGGTCTGAGCCAAAAGCTGAAACCGATGCTGCGTTTGGCCGCATTCTTATAGCCGCTACGCCCGTCAAACCGCGCTCCTTCGATCAACCCATCTGCCTCTGACAGCATCCGCTCGGACAGGGTCGATGAAATGGTTCTGTCAAGAAACCGGGCGAGAATGGCGTCGCGCTCGGCACTGGCCAGCGCAATCAGCCCAAGCGTAACGCGGTCACGATCAAGGATTTCGGTGTTGGCCTCGGCAGATTTGACCGCAAGTTCCAAGCGCTCACCAAATCGTTTTGCCTCAGCGCGCACGGTCTCCTTGGTAAGTTCATAGTTCTCGGTCACCGTCGCCAGATCTTCGCGCACCGTTTGCAGCGCGACTGCGATCACCTGATTGTAGAGCGCGTTATCAAGCGGCGAGAGTTTATCAAGCCCCAACCTACCGATGATCCAGCGCAGCGTCGTTCCCTGTACCAGCAACGTGAACAAGGTAAACCCGGTGGCAAGGATCCCCACCAACCGTTTCACATCAGGCGGAATGAGATAGCTTTCGGTGACAGCCAGCGCCAGCGATAGCGTAACCGCCCCGCGCAGCCCGCCCCACATAATCGCCACGCGGTATGGCTGTTCAACCACCGGCGAAAGACGCAGCAGCGTGAGCAACGGCAACAACCCATAGAGAATAATCGCCCGCGCCACAATCGCAGCGACAACCACCACCATGATCAACCCCAGGTCGGTCAATTGCACCGTTTCCAGCATCCGTGGGATCAACAACGCCGCCAAGATAAAGATCAGCGCCCCCGACCAATGCGCTAGAAGGTCCCAGACCTCACGCAGGTTTTGCCAAGTCGTCGGCGGCAAACGCCCCGGCCCGACCAATTGCAACGTCATCGCCGCCACGACCACGGCAATGACCCCTGATGCGCCTACGATCTGTTCCGCGATTATATAGGCGAGATAAGGCAAGGCAATCGACACCGAGATGACCGCCTGTTCGTAACGGCTGAACAGCGCCATGATCCAGATTGCAATACGCGCTGCAAACCAGCCGACAAATACACCGCCCGCGAGCAGCATAGGAAACCGCGCCAGGGCGCCCTGTACCGAAGGGTCGGGAACCCCCGCCTTGACGAATTCCATGAACAGTGCCGCTAGGGCGATAGCTGCGGCATCATTTAGCAGGCTTTCGCCCTCGATGATACGCGCCAACCTCCGTGGTGCCGAGATCGAGCGGAAGATGCTGACAACGGCCGATGGGTCAGTGGTCGAAACAATCGCCCCAACCAGCAGAGCAGCCGCCAGTGACAACGGACTGAACACCGCCAACGCATAGCCAATTACGAATGTCGCGACGAAAACAGCCACAACTGCCAGCACCAAGATCGGAACCCAATCATCCACCATGCGCCGCAAGTTCAGCCCAAGCGTGACCTGAAACACCAATGTCGGCAAAAAAACGTAGAGGAACACATTTGAACGTATCGGCAGCGCCAGAATTGCCTCGGCCACCGGATTGAGCGCATCGGTAAGTTCAGTGCGCAAGAAAAAGGTTGCCGCCACACCGACGATAATTCCAAGGCAGGCAATAATCACGGCATAAGGCAAACGCAGACGGTTCGCCAGCGGCTCAGCGGCTCCGATAAGCAGGAACAATGAGGCAATAATCGTCGTGATCAGAATGATGTCCATAAAACTGAATTACCAGAAATGTTGCTTCAAGAAAGGCCGAATTGGTCGTCAAAGACCGCTCATTCCTTCTCTGCTTAACTAATCAGCGCCACGAGATTGAACAAATCGCGATTTGGTGGGGCGACCTTAGAACCAAGTGCTTAATCAGCAATGATCTCCCCCCTGAACTAACACGAACAAATCAATATTCACAGATGCGGAGAGCATTGCGCTGCCCAGCGCATCACGGCACTGACGCCCTGCGAGAAGATCGTCGACGTCATCAAGTGCGCCACGCGGAAGCAGTATTCCTCCGACGCTACGATCCGGATCGTTTTGGATGGCTTACGTGGCGAAGACCGCATCATCGAGCTTTGCAGTCGTGTGGGCCTAACGCAGGGCGCTTAGCGCAAATGGTCGAAGGGGCGGCGGGCAAGCCGCTCAATGCAGCGTTTCTATTGCCCCTTGCTATTAGCATCCTCATTCATTTTCTGCAGGAGTTCTGCGAAGATGCGCTGACCCAAACCGCCGATACCGGTCATGTCCAAACTGTCGATATTTGGCTCAGGTGACCCCACCACAATCAGCGCATACATCCCATGGCGCCCATGTACTTTGCATCTAAAACCATAGATCCCGGGTTTTTCGAATGTGACCTCCGCTTCAGGTTTGTGTTCGATGTTCACAAGAGCTGCACCATCTGGCCACATGCCTTCAATCGCTGTCACGGTATGGTTTCCGGTCGAGTTCAAGAATTTGATACTGTCGCCAGGTTCGATCCACAAATAGCTGGGCGAAAACCGATAGACATCTTCAGGCGTGAGTGCTGTCAGGTCAATCAGTTGGTCGATTTCGTAGCTTTCGGCGCCCGCTGGCAAAACCGAAGCAACGGTCAGGGCCAGTCCGATCAGGGTGGATTTGATATTCATAAGATGTCCTGCTTTCGCGATGGGTTATTGGGGCAGTTCGACGGTTTGTTGCGTCATTAAGACGGGCTCGGGGTCAGGCAGTTCGGGGTATTGCTCCTGCACCAAGTCAGTCACAAATTGCGGATAGGTGCGGAACATCAACCTAACCGTTGCGGTTAACGGAAGCGTCGTATTCGCAGGCAGGTCAAAGACTTCATCGCGGTGACCATTAGCAGGGATTTTCGTATCCTCAATCATACGTTCATAGCGCCAGAACCTGAAACCGACCGGATCGCCATATCGGTCACCAAAGACCTTGCGGAAGAAACGCGCGTCATGATCGACAACACCGGCTTCATCCATCTTCCCGCTTTCCAGAACCACCTGCCCCGTCGCATCAGTCACCGTAACGTCCAGCCAGACCTGACGGAAATCCGCAACCCCTGTAGGAAGCGCATGGCCAGCCCCGGTATTGCGAACGCGCGCGTTAAGCTTGCCAGCCTCTGTCAGGCTGATGTCCAGCTTTGCCGCTGTACGCAAAAGCTCGACGGTCATGCGCTCCAATTCAGGGTTGCGCAGGCCGACCAGACGGTAGTTTGCACCGGTGAATTGATGTGTGACCACGTTCTTTTTCACTCGGCCGCCATCCGTTGACACCCCCGGAATATCCTCACCGATCCGCGAGACATCCGCATGCATATGACAGTCAATGCATGAGCGGTGCTGGTCGGGCTTCTCAGGGACATTATAGCTGGAACGCTCCCATTCGCTGTAGGTGTCGACGATCAAGGCACCCGTGCCCGGTGCAAATTCATTGTGGCATGAACTGCTAAGCTTGCTGTCTGAATAGAAATCCTGACTATACGAGGTCGCATGGGCCTCAGGTTTGGCATTGATACCGTGATTGCCAAGCCAGTTCAGAATTTCTTGCTGGCTGTTCTCGAACACATAGGTTTCACGATCCTTGATGTTCACGGTAAAACTGGCATTTGCTCCAGCGGTCTTGCCCAAGGCATTTTCAAGCTTTGTAATACGATGACAAAATAAGCACCCGGTACCCTCATCAAGATCAGGCACACCTTTGCCTAAAGCGTCGAACAAGGAAGTCCCGCCTTGTTCGAACATATGCCCATTATTCGAAGTCGCCGTCAGACCGGACAACAGGCCCTGAGGGTGATGACACCCCATGCACCATGTCCTGAACTCCTCGCCCTCTTCGGCGGCGGCAATGTCTTCTGTCACTTTGTAATAAGGGTTTGAATCCCCCATCAACCGATGCAGGCTATCGGCCCATTGATCAAACATGTCGGAATGGCATTCGGCACAAGCAGCCGAATTTGTCCATTCTGACTCGTGTACGGTGCCGCGATCATCATCGAGGCGAAGCCAGCTGGAAACAAGCGGCAAGTTGCCCTTGGCCGTCACAAATTCATGCAGGTCGACCATCATCTCAGCCACTTCGGCGGGTGGGTCTTCACTATCAACATAGGGGGCTGAGCCTTCGCCATCATGACCCAGGCCGCCCTGTGTGCCTTGAACGATCTGAATATAATCGCCGACAAAGTTGCCTGCGATCATGCTTCCCAGATTACCATGGCCCACCCGCGCATAGCGGTACTTGTCAATCTTGGTGTCCTCAAACAGGTAGCTATTGGTAAAGTTGAACCCGTCTACATGACAACTCTGACAACTCATCCAATAGTCCCCGGTCATAGGAAAATCTTTCGGGTGATCGGTGTTGCCTGCGTGAAACAAGATCATGCCCCTGCGAAGGGCCGGGGCGATTGGATCGCTTGCCACCAGATTTGCAAACCGCGCCTGATCCACTCTCGGCTCTCCGTTCAAAGAGAGCCGCGTAAGGTCAAGGCTCATTGCATTTTGCACAAACGCCTCTTCTTCGGAAACCACCAACCCGCGCGGATTGGTGCCTGGCAGGTGGCGCAGAATCTGGATGGCATTGCCGACACCATTGCTTTCAAAGGTAACAAGATCCTCGCTTCCGGCCATCGTCACATAGACGCGGGTGCCATCCTTGGAAAACTGAGCATCAAGCGGGTTGGAGACAATGATGGTCTTCGGCGATCCGTCAAACCGGGTTTGAACCGGGTCCCTTAGGTTAATCTGTTGAAAAAGCTGTTTGCGTTGTTCGACCTGTTCCGCCTCATGTCCCGGCGATAGGCTCAAGACCGAAATCGCCGGAAAGATCGTAGATTGGAATTGAAACAGATGATCGAAATTCCACAAGACATGCGGCAACCACGCCTGCCTTTCATCTGGACTGACAGCAATATCATCCAACAGCCGCGGCACACCTTGCGAGACAAATTCGTCTTTGTCCTGCGTCTCGGCCATATCTATCGTCGCGATCATGCGCGGCGGACGTGTCGTTGTATCGTGGATAGAAACCTTGCCAACCATCGCATGGCTGACCAGCAGTCGCCCATCAGACAAAAGCGCCAATCCCCGAGGTGTTTCTTCACTTGGGATCCGGTAAAGAACACCATTGTCAGGATGCACAGCGACAAGCTCATGGGCTTCGAACAAGGCGGTCCAGAACAGATCGTTGCGCCGGTCATAAACGATACCAACAGGGCGCAAGCCAACCGCAATATCTTTGACGATCTCCTGCTTTTTCCAGTCGACAAAGACGACACGTCCACCTGCGGAGTCAGTCACGGCCAACAGCCCATCTTTGCCCAAGGCCAGACGCCGAAGATCACCCCCGATCTGCATCTCGCCCAACCGCGTGCCCGTCTTTTGGTCAACCCATGACACCGAGCCAGCTACGTTGTTTGCGCTGAACAAGACCCCCTCGTGCCCCGCCAAAGATCCGCTTTCCTCAGCAGCCAGTCCCGCTCCTGTCAGCGCGATCAGGGCCAACATCAAGGCCGTTGCCCATTTGAGGCTTTTGAGCAGTGACCAGCGCAACGCGTGGCGCAGGATAAGAAGGGTCATCGGCAGCGCCGGCAGCAAATGCGCCCAATACGCAAACTGCCCAGCCAGATTGCCTCGATTGCCAAAAAACACCAGATAGACCCCGCTAAGGGTGGTCATCAGCAAGCTGTATTCGATTATTACACCGGTGCGGCGCAAGAAAGTCTTGTTCGAGCGAGCCAGGATTTCACGATGGCCCAGCCAGAACGGCAGAACGAACAGCGGGAACAAGACCAATGAGATCACCATGTGAGCTGCCAGCGTTGTGCGCTGCATTTGCCAAGGTAAATCAAACTCGGTCCAAAGCATCAGCCCGCTGACCGCCAGAATATAGAGAATCAGCTCAGCGGCCTTGGACCCATAACTGGCGCGACGCAGAAACGCAGATAAGAGCTGGGCAAATCGGACCCGCTGATTACTGATTTCAATCGCCATCGTCGAGATCATTCCATACTAGACGTTGCGGTGCAGCTTGAGTCCTCTTAAACTTAGCCTTTCAGTCAGGTACTGGCTTATGTCAAGGAGCGCCTGATCAAGCAGCTTCAGGGCCGCCGATGTGCATCAGCATTCAATTGACTTGGATCAATACTCTAACTCAGGCATTCTGACAAAATAACTCGACTATTTGCGGAGAAACTGATGTTCACTAGGAGCCTGCCATTCTCACTGGCCATTCTAGCTTGCCTTGGCTTTTTGGCTCACGCTGAAAGCGGGTTGCCGACAACTCTAGAAGAGCTTGGCGAACAGTTGTTCTTCGACACCAATTTGTCCGCTAACCGGACCCAATCCTGTGCATCGTGCCATGATCCGGAACATGCCTTTGCAGACCCGCGCGGGATGGCCTCGCCCGGCGACGACGGGGTATCGCTTGGGGATCGCAACGCGCCAACGGCAATGTATGCGGCCCTGATACCTGAATTCCACAACGACGAAGATGGACAATGGTTCGGTGGACAGTTCCACGACGGGCGCGCCGCGACTCTGGCTGACCAGGCCGGTGGCCCGCCGCTCAACCCGATCGAGATGGGGATGCCCGACGAGGCCTCAGTCGTGGCCCGACTGAAGGATGATCCGGCCTATGTTCATGCCTTTCCCGCCCTGTTTGGCCCGGGCATTCTGGACGATACCGACGGCGCCTATGCCGCAATGACCAAAGCGATTGCCGCTTTTGAAAGCACCGAACAGTTCAGCCCTTTCACCTCGAAATACGATCGTTTCCTGCGCGGCGAGGTGCAGCTGAGTGACGAAGAGGAACTCGGGCGACTTCTGTTCTTTTCCGAACAATTCACCAACTGCAACCAGTGCCACCAGGTCGGCGAAAGCCTGATCGACCAGCGCGAAACCTTCACCGATTACAGCTATCACAATATCGGGGTGCCCGAAAACTTGCGCCTGCGCGAGATGAACGGCGTTGCAATCGGCACCAATGATGACGGTCTGGCCCTGAACCCGTCTGTAAAGGGTGCCATGAGCGAACGCGGCAAGTTTCGCACGCCCACCCTGCGCAACATTGCCGTAACCGGGCCCTATATGCACAACGGCGTGTTCGCCGATCTGCGCACCGTGGTGCTGTTCTACAACCAGTACAACACCTTGTCGCCCGAACGCCGGATCAACCCGGAAACCGGTGCGCCGTTCCGGATGCCCGAAATCGCCGACACCTTGTCGGTCGAGGAGTTGACCCACGGCCCGGCGCTTGATGACCAGCGGATAGATGCGCTGGTGGCGTTCATGAAAACTTTGACCGATGCGCGCTACGAGCATCTTTTGGAAGACTAATCGGCCCTGCCCCTAGCCGACTCGCACCAAATGATTATCCCAGGACCAACCGCCAGTGACCGGGACGGTTGTAACACCGCTGTCCTGGCGCAGGGCAAGTCCGCCCTTGCAGGTGATGACTAAACCGCGGCGGGTCTGCGCCACACCGCTGGCGACCGGCAATTCAGCGCCGTCAAGCGGCTGCCCCGCAGAATCCAGAAAGATCACATGATTGCCTTTCGGACCAGTCACGGCAATCTCACTGCCATCGGGCGACACGGCGATAGAGCCTGCATAGTTTTTCAGGCGGGCCTGCGCCGGGTGTGACAACAACTCGGGCACACCGCCACGAGTGAATCGCGCCACAAGCGGCACAGTTTGTGTTGGCACCCCCTGCCATTGCAGCGCGGCAACGATCCGACCCGCAGCGTCCACGTCGATATGGCGAACCGAGTTCTTCACCATATCCCCGACAAGCGGCTGGGTTTCCAACAGCGTGCCAGTGGCCGAGACGAAGCTAAGATTGGTCTGCATCTTCGGAATGTTAAGCTTGGCGCGGGCAAAATCAGGATGTGTTTGGATGCCGCCATTGGCCACCGCGAAATCACCATTTCCCAAGCGTATGATCTCATGGGGACCAATACCACCACTGGCAAAATCACCCACACGGACATAACCGTTTGCCGCATCCCACACCCCGATCCGACCATCAGGGATGTCATAGGCATTTTCCGTGGTCAGCAGATAACTCCCATCAGCCGTAAAGGCGCCGTGACCGTAGAAATGCGCGCCTTCGGGTGTTGTCAGCCGGGCGAGTTCCTGCCCGCTGGCACAATCGAGGATCAAGGCGAAATCACCCGGACGACGGGCAAATGCAACGGCCACGGCGCGCTCGGGATGCACGGCGGCGGCGTGCCCGCGTCCCGGGATCGGCAGGGCAAACCGCACGGCACCGGACAGAGACAACCCCGCCAGCCAGGTCGACTTGTCAGGCTGGTTTGCCGCGCTCAGATACAGAGTCTCGCCAAAATCGGCCCAGACCGGAGACGCATGCGCAGCGATCCCGGCACTGACCCCCAAAAGAAAGCTGCGGCGACGCATGGCTAGTCCCCGTCGGCAGCGGAAAAACCGGTCTCGACCCCCATGCTGGGGCCGACAATCTCGGCCAATTGCACGTGCAGCGAGCGCATTTCCGACTGCAGCCCTTCGACCCGGATACGTGTCATCGGCTTTGCCACGGCCTTGTCCAACGGCGCGCCAATATCGCCGATCCGCGCCCGCGCCTTCTTGATCGCGTTCAGCACTTCCAAGCGACCCGACTCATCAACCGCCTCGGCGAACCCCAGCTTCAGCAACTCGGCAATCCCGGCCAGTTGAGCATCGATGATGGCAAGGCTCAGCCCCGCCTGCCAGGCTTCAGCTTGGCTGGGGCGCGGGGCATCGAATGTGCCAAGCGGACGGCCCAGCCGTGTATCGGCGATCCGGGTCAGCTCAAAATCAATGGCGGTAAACAGCACCTTGGTGAACTCGGCATCCGACAGATAGACCGGATTCTCCGGCCCCGCACCGCGCGCCAGATCGGACCAGCCGTCCGCATCAAACCAGTCGGCATAAAGCGCGTCCGCCGTCATCGCCACATGGGCCGAAATGCCGACAATCGCAGGGCAGGACGGCATCTCGTCAAACAGCAGGCGTTCAATTGCAGGCAGACCCTGCACTGCGGCGGAATGCCGGGCAATAGTTTCCGGGTCTGCCAGCGCCTCGGCGCTTTCGGACAGAAGCTGCTTCAACCCACGACCGACATAGTCCTTCTTGTCCGGCCAAAACCCCACCGACAGAACCGCACCGCGTTGCACGATGGGTCCGAACTGGTAAGCATCCAGCGGCGCCCAGGCCAGCCAAGTTGCTCGGAATACTTCGTCATAAGCCGCGCGATCAATCACCTTCGCACAGTAATCCCTAGACGCATCAGCCATTCCTGCGGCCGCAACGCGAAACTCGCCAAACTGATTCTCGAGCACACTCAAAGACCGATCCCGCAAAGCGACGTGGTCAATCTCGACGACCTGGGATTGAGCCGGCATTGCCAATAGGAAAATTCCGGTCAGAGCAGAGACCAAACGATGCAACATCTCACAGCGACTCCAGAAATGCGATGAGCGCTTCGCGCTCGGATTTGTCCATCATGCGGACGGTTTCACGAGCATTCTCGGCTTCGCCACCGTGCCAAAGGATGGCCTCGAGAAGAGATCTCGCCCGCCCGTCATGCAGGAAGTTTGTGTGCCCGCTGACCTCTGCCGTCAACCCGATTCCCCACAGCGGCGCGGTTCGCCATTCGCGCCCCGTCGCCTGCCATTCGGGCCGATTATCGGCCAAGCCTTCGCCCATGTCATGCAACAAGAGATCAGAATAGGGCCAAATCAGTTGAAAACTCTGCTCGGGGCGATCTTCCAGCCGGTGGGTGACAAATTTCGGCATATGGCAGTCCGCACAGCCCGCATTGTAGAACAATGCCTTGCCTTTCAACACTTCTGGAGCCGCAAAATTGCGCCGCTGTGGCGGCGCGACGTTGCGAGCAAAATGGGTGAGCAGGTCCATCACCACGGTGGACGCTTCAAGGTTCTCCTGCGCCGGGGTGTTGCCATCGGGGGCGGCCATGCATTCGGTTTGCAACGCGGTGCAATCACCGGTGGCGGCGGTGCGATAGGGGTTCGAAAGCCCAATATCGGAATTGAGCGCCTCCATCGACATCGCCCGCACCGTTGGCGCCCCCGCCTTGAGCCCGAACCGCCCCGTCATCCACTGGCCGTAAAACCCTGACCAGACCACATTGGGACGCCCGGAAATACCATCGCCATCGGCGTCTTCCGGGTCGGCATGGGCCAGAATGTCAGCCTCGGGAATCGCTTCGAGAAGCCCCAGCCCGATCATCTGTGGTGCGATTCGCGGGGAAAGCTCCGCCTCGGGGTGCAAGGCTGCGTAGCCAAGCGCGGCCACATCATACGTCGGCTTGCGCAGATCGACCACGCTACCATCGCCCAAGGTCACCGGAACGCTCTCGTAGGTCACGTGCAACCGTCCCTCGGCTGGGACGCCCGGCACCGATTTGTCCTGGATCTGGAACCCGTAAATCGGCTCGGGTGCGTTTGGCAACAATGCCAAGTCTTCGCGCGGCAGGTCCGAAACCGCCTTCGGGATTGAGGCCCGCACGAACAGCGACCCAACCCGATCTCCATCCCCCTCCGGCGGGCGGCCGCGTCCGTTTCCGGGATGACAGATCGAGCAGGCCCGTGCGTTATAAAGCGGGCCCAGCCCGTCGCTGGATACTGTCGCCGACGGAGCGGCAACCCAGAGCTTTTCGAACAAAGACAACCCGACGAAGAACTCTAGTTCACGCTCACCCGAGATACCGGCAGATGGCGAATAGAAGGATTTCGCCGACGGTGGCGCGATCAGGGTTGAGGCCCCAGCGGGGCGCAATTCGAAGGGCTCGGGGGCTGTGAAGTCCTGCGCGGGCGCGGTCACACTGGCAACCCGCTCCGTTTCTTGCGTGCTGCGTGGCACGTTGCTCAGATGCGGTTCGCCCAAGTGCCGAACGCGCTGCTCAGAACGCAAAGTGCTAGCGCAGAGCGCTAGCACCGCGAGGAGAAAAACAATGCCTCCCCATTTTGTTAGCCTTGCAGTCAAAGCAATCTCATTCGAACACGGCGTTCGGGTTATCAAGACTGTCAGACCCCTCAACGGTCACGCCGTCAAGGCCAACCAGCGCCACGGCGCGTTCGATATTGCGGGTCTGCGCCACCAACCCGTCAATCCCGGCCTGAATAAGAGCACCACCTGCCGCACCGGGCGCCAGCATCTGATCATAGGACGTCCCCGCCTCGGCCACGTCGCGGATCGCACCCAGCGCCATCATCGTAGTGTTCAGATCACTCATCAATGCGTTGGCCACCGACTCGTCGCGCTCTGTCACAAGATCATGCAGCGAGGGGCCTGAAACCACCGATCCATCAACTCGAACATAGGTGCCGGTATAGACATTCCGCACGCCCAGCCCGTCATAGTAATGCGAGTTGTGGGTGTTGTCCGAGAAGCAGTCGTGCTCCTCTTCCGGGTCATGCAGCATCAGGCCAAGTTTCATGCGCTCGCCCGCCTGTTCGCCATATGACAGCGACCCCAGACCGGTGAAAGCCATCACAAGCCCCTTGGCCTCGTCTGCGGTCACGTCGGCACGGCCCTGCCCGTCTGCCGACCAGTTGGCCACCGCGTCCTCCAGATCCGAAATCAGCAGATCGGTCGCCGCTACAAGATAGTCGGCGCGACGATCACAATTGTCATTGGTGCAGTTGGCGGTATCAAAATCGCTGGCGGGGCGCATACCTGCGCCATGATCGGTGCCGTTGAGGTCCTGACCCCAGAGCAGGAATTCGATGGCGTGATAGCCGCTGGCAACATTGGCCTCGATCCCGTCAATTTCATGCAGGCTCTCGATCAACTCGGGCGTGATGTTGGACGCATCAATGGTCTGGCCCGCCACTTCAAAGCTGGCGTTGGCAATCACGTTGGCGGTCGAGAACGGATTCTCCTCGTTAACACCCGCATCTCCTTCGATATAGTCGATCAGACCCTCATCCAGCGGCCAAGCGTTGACCTTGCCTTCCCACTCATCGACGGTTGGGTTGCCAAAGCGGAACGCTTCTGTCTGCTGATAGGGCACGCGGGCGGCAAGCCAGGCCTGCTTGGCGGCGGTCAACGTCGCGTCCGATGGTGCATCAACCAAATCCTGAACAGCACCACGAAGCGATTTGGCAAGAGTCAGGCTGTCCTCGTATCCCGCATGAGCAATGTCGGAATAGTTCTTCAGAATCGCCCCGGGGTCTGCGGCGCTTGCGCCAGCTGCCGGGAAGGCAAAAAGCAGGGTCAGAGGGAGTGCTATTTTCAGGGTCATTGCGACTAGTGTCCTTTTTGAATTGATTCGTGAAACTATCTCACAGGTATCTGAGTTATTTCATCAGGTAAATATTCCTGACAAAACTTATCGGATTGACAATTCCGATCAATTTTATCAGAAACGCCCGAACACCAGCCACCCCGAGCTGCATTTTGGGGAAGCCCGTGACACATTGTCGGAGCCGCAAAATGCACATTGACCATACTGAAAACACTAATCGCGCCATTGAGAAGAGGCCGGTTGACGACTTGCTCGTACTGGCCCGGGATGGCGTGCCGCTTGAAACACTCTTCCGGATGCCTGACGGCGAATGGTTGATCGACCGCCTGACCTTTACGAGAGGCCGGTTGGTATGACGCAAAAAAAGCCGGTGGATGCAGCCTCGCCAATTAAAGCCGTCGCCCCTGAACTTGACGCACAAGAGCTGTTGAAAGGCCACCAGGCCGTTCAGATCCGCCTTGGCGATCAACTCTACACCCTACGCATCACCCGCGCGGGCAAACTGATCCTTACGAAATGAACGGGGGGCCGAAACAACGCCAGATCGCGCCCACCCGATCGAAATATGCAGCAACTCCAACTGCTGCATACAAAACGCTGAATTGCACAGCACACCCTTCCCTTGGCGCGCGGCAAGCCAGACGCCCCTTTGGGACAAACACTCAAAAGGAAATACAAAATGAACAAGCACATCCTGCTCGCAGGCGTCATAGCACTGGGTCTACCTGCGGCAGCGTCGGCCAATGAACTTGAATGGTCTGGCGAAGCCGGCATCAACGTCGCATCCTCGTCTGGCGGGACGGCTGAAACAACCGGCATCATGATAGTCGAACTCTCCTACGGCGGAGCCTTCGTTGGCGCCGAACTTGAAACGCTCTACCAGGATCCGGCCGACAATGCCGAGATCACCCTGACCCTAGGCTATTCCTTCGATATCGGCACCGATACCGCCCTGACCGCCTCCTATTCGCGTATCTATCTCGACGATAGCGGTTTCAGTTCGCAGGAGGTGGCTCTGGCCCTTGATTTCCCGATCACGGGTGATGTTGGCGGCACGCTGGAAGTTGTCCGTGACCTCACCGCCAAATCTACCGATGTCAGCCTTGGTGCCGAGTTCGGCCTGGGCAAAAGCTTCACGGGCGAAGCCCTTGTCGGCCACGATGGCACCGACATCTATGGCGAGGCCGGTATTTCGTATGGCATCACCGAGAATGTATCGGCCGGTGTCCTGATCGAACTGTCCGAAAGCGCGAAACCTATCTACAATTTCGGGATCACGGTCGCCTTCGGCTCCTGAGGACACTTGCAGATACGCCGCTACGCACGAGACGTTTCCCTTAACCTCTCAGATTTGGGAGGAAGAAGGAGAGGTCTACGACGAGATGATCGAGGCTGTGACAATTCACGAAACTGATTGCAGCGTCCAGATCGACTTTGATGGTACTATAACTGCCCTTGTGGGACTGGCTCAGCCTGAGGCTGAGCCAGTTTTTACCAATAGGTCGCTTAAAGTGGCCGTAGGGGCCTGATACCCCCAAAGTATGGGAATTGTGGTTTTTGAAAATTTCCGTCCACGAACCACAATTGCGATCAACAGATGAACTCATGTTCCTCGGCCTGTCTTTCCATGGGCGCGAGCGGTGCCCGTCAGTTCATGCGCAAAGAGCATGCCCACGATGCTGATCGAGAAATCACCAAATACTTGGATATTACACGATGACGTCAGGCGTGCAGTGTTTGACCAAGAGCCGCCATCGCAGCCTCTTGCAGCGCTTCTCCCAGGGTCGGATGGGCGTGAACGGTCGCGGCAATATCTTCCAGACGCGCCTGCATCTCCAGAGCTATACTGAACGACGCCGCAAGTTCCGATACCCCTTTTCCAACGGCCTGAATTCCCAGCACCACATGATTGTCGGCCCGCGCCACCACCCGCACAAAGCCCTGCTGGGCCTGCATCGTCATGGCGCGGCCGTTGGCACTGAAAGGGAAAATGCCGATTTTGATCTCGCGTCCGGTATCGCGGGCATGATCAGGCGACAGCCCAACGGTGACAATCTCGGGGTCTGTAAAGCAAACCGCTGGAATAGCCTGTTTATCCCACTGCATCTGTTGCCCTGAGATGATACGCGCCACCACATCGCCCTGTGCCATTGCCCGGTGTGCAAGCATCGGCTCTCCGGTCACATCGCCAATCGCATAGATTCCGCGCATTGCGGTCTGGCAATGCTGATCAATGCGCAGAAACGGCCCCTCCATTTCCAGAGCCAGTTCATCGCGCCCCCAGCCATCGGTAACGGGCCTGCGCCCGATCGTCACCAGGACCTTGTCGGCCTTGATACGGCTTTCTCCCTCGGGACCGTCGATCTGCAACATTCCCTTCCCGGTCAGCCCGATTGCCTTGGTATCGCACACGACCTTGACGCCAATCTCCTTCAACCGCTTCATCACAGGGCGGGTCAGGTCGGCGTCATATTGTGGCAATACGCGCGAAGCCGCCTCGATCACAGTGACCTTTACGCCAAGCTTGGCAAATACGGTGCCCAGTTCCAGCCCGATATATCCGCCGCCGATCACAGCGAGAGTTGCGGGCAATTCAGTCAGCGCCAGCGCTTGCGTTGATGAGATCACCCGCCCGCCAAAAGGTATCGCTCCCAACTCTGCCGGGGCAGATCCGGTGGCAATCACCACGTTCTCGGCATGGATCACCTGAACGCCGGTATCAGTTTGCACCTCGACCGTGCGACCATCGCGAAATCTTGCCGGGCCGGTCACGCGTTTGACACCCGCCTTTTTCAACAACCCGCTGACACCGCCAACAAGACGGGTAACGATCCCGTCTTTCCATTCCATCGTCTGCGCCAGATCGATCTGGGGTTTCCCCGCGCTGATGCCCAGCGCGTCGCCGGTCGCGCGCTCGGTCGCAGCTGCGAATTCATCTGCCGCATGGATCAGCGCCTTGGAGGGGATGCAGCCGACATTGAGGCAGGTTCCACCCGGGCGCGGCGAGGCATCGACAATAATCGTATCGACACCTAGCTGTCCTGCGCGAATTGCGCAGACATAACCGCCTGGGCCGGCACCGATCACAAGAAGCTTGCAGGAAATATCCTTCATGGGCTCATCCCTCGACAAACATTAGCGCCGGGGTCTCCAGCAGCGTCTTGATCTTCTGCACAAACACCGCCGCATCCCAGCCATCAATCACCCGGTGATCAAAGCTCGACGAAAGGTTCATCATCTTGCGCGGCGTAAATCCGCTGCCATCCCAGACGGGGCGAATGACCATCTTGTTGACGCCGACAATCGCCACTTCGGGGCGGTTGACGATCGGTGTGCTCATGATCCCGCCCAGCGCACCCAACGAGGTGATGGTAATCGTCGAGCCGGTGAGTTCGTCGCGCGCGGCACTGCCCGCCTTGGCCGCCTCGCTGACGCGGTTGAGTTCCGCAGCACAGCTCCAGAGATCACGCGCCTCGGCATGACGCACGACCGGCACCATCAGCCCGGCGTCAGTCTGGGCCGCGATGCCAATATGCACGCCGCCACTTTGCTTGATGATGCCCGCTTCGTCGTCGTAATGCGCATTCAAACGCGGCTGTGCGGCAATCGCCCGCACCATCGCCCGCATAAGGAACGGCAGCAGCGTCAGTTTTGGCTGCTCCTCCTTCCGCTCCCTGTTGAGGCTAGCGCGCAGCTCTTCCAGCGCGGTCATGTCGACTTCTTCGACATAGGTGATCGGAGCAACCCTTGCGGAGGCCTCGGCCATTTTTTCCGCAATTCTGCGACGCAACCCGATCACCTTAATCTGTTCGACCGACGTATTGCGCTGATAGCTCGCTGTCTGCCCCACCAGATCGGGAGCGACTGACAACCGGTCAAGGTCCTCATGGGTAATCCGCCCGGCCGGGCCGCTGCCGGCGACGCGACGCAGATCAATGCCCGACTCGCGTGCCCGCGCCCGCACCGATGGCGACGCCATCGGCTTTTCTCCCTCGGGACGTGGCAGATGAGCGCCACCCGTGTCGGGTGACGAGACAGCGGAAACCGGGCGCTCCGGCGCTTGGGATTCGACTGTATCAGGCGCCTCAACACGCGGCTTGGGTGCAACCTCGGGCGTGGAGTCTTCCGGCGTGGTTTCGGTATTACCCTCGCCCGCCACTTCCAGCCGGATAAGGGGGGCGCCGACAGCCATCTTGTCGCCGGGGGCAGACCCCAGCCAAAGCACCTTGCCATCGGCGGGCGATGGTATCTCGACCGTCGCCTTATCCGTCATCACCGCCGCCAGTATCTGATCCTCGCGCACCAGATCGCCAACCGCGACGTTCCATTCCGCCAGTTCCACCTCGGCGATACCCTCGCCGACATCCGGCACCTTTATCGTATGCTGGCCCATGTCTCAGGCCTCCATCGTCTGTTTGAGGGCATCGCCGACACGGGCGGGGCCGGGAAAGTAATCCCACTCCTGGGCATGCGGATAAGGCGTATCCCAGCCTGCCACGCGACGGATCGGCGCTTCGAGATGGTAAAAGCAATGCTCAGCGACCAGAGCCGCCAGTTCCCCACCAAACCCCGAGGTCAGCGTCGCCTCATGCACGATGACACAGCGCCCAGTCTTGCGCACCGAGTCCGTGATCGCCTCCAGATCGTAGGGCAGCAACGTGCGCAGATCGATCACTTCGGCGTCGATGCCAGTATCTTCGGCGGCGGCCAGGGCCACATGCACCATGGTGCCATAAGCCAGAATGGTCACATCGCGCCCCACGCGCATGACTCGGGCCTGTCCCAGCGGCACTGTGTAATGTCCTTCGGGCACTTCGCCGTCAGGATGTTTGCCCCACCCGGTTACGGGGCGTTCATAATGCCCGTCAAATGGCCCGTTATAGAGGCGCTTGGGTTCGAGAAATATCACCGGATCGGGATCTTCGATCGCAGCAATCAACAATCCCTTCGCGTCATAAGGGTTACAAGGCACTACGACTTTGAGTCCTGCGACATGAGTGAACAGCGCCTCCGGACTTTGGCTGTGGGTCTGCCCACCAAAGATACCGCCACCCGTCGGCATACGAATGACCATCGGGCAGGTAAAATCCCCGTTCGAGCGATAGCGGATGCGCGCCGCTTCCTGGGTGATCTGGTCATAGGCGGGATACATGTAATCAGCGAACTGGATCTCTACGCAGGGGCGCATCCCGTTGGCCGCCATGCCGATGGCAGTACCGACGATGCCGCTCTCGCTAATCGGGGCATCAAAACAACGGTGGCGGCCGTATTTCTCCTGCAAGCCCTGCGTGGCACGGAAGACGCCGCCGAAATAGCCCACATCTTCGCCGTAAACCACGACCGTTTCGTCCCGGCCCATCGCCACATCCATCCCGTCACGGATAGCCTGGATCATCGTCATGCGTGCCACGTCTACACCCCCGATTCCTGGCGTTGTCGCCGTAGGTGTGGCGGCATCTCGGCATAGACCCCTTCGAACATATCGCGCGCCGAGGGGCGGTTGTCTGAATGCATCGTGCCATGCGTTTCGGCAGCCTTTTGCGCGGCGATCACCGTGTCGAGCATTTCCGCCTCAAGCTGGGCATGGCGGTCCTCACTCCACACCCCTCTGACGATCAGATGCGCCTTGAGCCGGATCACCGGGTCACCAAGCGGCCAGGCGGCGGATTCCTCTTTCGGGCGATAGGCACTTGGGTCATCCGAGGTGGAATGCGCGCCGGCGCGATAGGTCACATACTCGATCAGCGTCGGGCCGAGATTGCGGCGCGCTCTCTCTGCTGCCCACTGCCCTACCGCGTGAACCGCCAGATAGTCATTACCATCCACCCTGAGCGAAGGGATGCCATAGCCCAGACCACGGGCGGCAAATGTGCCAACCCCGCCGCGCGCAATGCCCTGAAAGGTCGAGATCGCCCACTGATTGTTGACCACGTTCAGCACCACCGGCGCCTTGAACGTCGAGGCAAATACCAGTGCTGCATGAAAATCGCTCTCGGCGGTTGATCCATCACCGATCCAACCCGCGGCGATGTTTGTCTCCCCCTTGATTGCCGAGGCCATGGCCCAGCCAACTGCCTGCGGAAACTGGGTCGCCAGATTGCCCGACAGGGTAAAGAACCCCTGTTCGCGCACCGAATAGAGTGTCGGCAATTGCCGCCCCTTGAGCGGATCTTCGGAATTGGCATAAATCTGGTTGATCATGGTCTCCAGCGGATAACCATCCGCGATGAGTAGACCTGCCTGCCGGTAGGTGGCGAAATTCATATCGCCCTTTTTGAGAACCTTGCGAAAAGCAGTGCTGACAGCCTCTTCGCCCAGATGCTGGATATAGAATGATGTCTTGCCCTGCCGCTGCGCAATGATCATCCGGGCATCCAATGCGCGCAGCAGCATCATGTGGCGAAGCCCCTCGACCAGTTGCTCATCGCTCAGCGAGCCCGCCCAGGGACCAACCGCCTCACCCTCGCGGTTCAGAACGCGGATGATGGAAAACGCCATGTCCCTGATTTCGCTCGGATCGACGTCGACGGGTGGGCAGTCCACCTCTCCGGCTGGCGCGATATGCACCTTGGTGAAATCCGGAACCCCACCAGGGCGAACCTCCGGTTCGGGGACATGCAGGCTGAGTGGTGTGGGCATGACGAGTTTCCTTACGGTTCCATGGGCGAAAGGACGACAGCAACTCCAACATATGACATCAATGAGGTTTGCAAAAGGGCAGTTTCCGCAATTAGTCGATCTGCAATTTACCTGCACCGCACCTAAGGCCCAACGCGCACACCTTCGCGCCGCTGGAAAAACCGTTAACAGCTGGACAGATTTCCAACAAAGACTGCCAGGGATCTCGAACCACACCCCGAAAAACCTCCGACAAATCGCCACATTCGGGGAACTCGCGCGCCCGCAAAACAGTTGACTTGAAAAGGAGGCCAGAAATGACCAATTTCAAGATGGGTGATCATGTCAAATGGAATTCCGAAGCCGGATACGTGACGGGCGAAATCACCAAGATCCACACCAGCGATTTCGACTACAAGGGCCACAAGCGGCGCGCGTCGAAAGATGATCCACAATACGAGATCGCAAGCGACAAAACCGACCATATAGCCGCCCACAAGGGAAGCGCGCTCACGAAGATCAAGTGATGCAGTGTGGGTACCGCACAATCGGGCATTCGAACCGCAGTCTTGCCACGTTCGCCGACATTCTACATCAGGCGGGGGTGCAGTCCGTCGCCGATGTACGCAGCTTTCCACATTCGCGAAACTACCCGGCCTTCAATATCGAAAGTCTTCCCGATCAGCTGAACACCTATCAGATCGGCTACCGCCACTTTCCCGATCTTGGCGGGCGGCGCAATATACAGCAGGATGTGCCAGACTCGTTCAACGCCTTCTGGCACAACCGTAGCTTTCAGAACTACGCCGATTACGCTCTGTCCGAACCTTTCCGACGCGCCTATGCCAACCTGCTTGCGCTTGGCAGCCACCGTCGCGTCGCGATTATGTGCGCCGAAGCCGTCTGGTGGCGCTGTCATAGGCGCATCATCACCGACTATCTCCTGCTGGATGGGCTCGAGGTGTTTCACCTGATGGGGCCAGGCCGCCAAGACCCGGCAAGGCTAACGCCCGGTGCCAAACGGCGGCCCGATGGCACCGTGGTCTACCCGCCGGTGACCACCAGCGCAGAGGAGCATAGCTGAACAAATGGGTTCGTATGCCTGACGACAACTATCCGAGCCGAATCCGATAGCAAAAGCGCGGATTGACAAACAAAGGAGTCCTCCCATGAAACATCACTTGTCCCTTAAACAGATCGAGCCTGTCACCCATGACACCTATCATCTGGTTTTCGACCGCCCCGACGAGTTTGACTATTCACCCGGTCAGGGCGTCGAACTATTTGTCCTCAAGGACGGCTGGAAGGATGAAGGCCGCCCCTTCACACCGGTTTCATTGCCGAGTGAACCGAACCTGGAATTTGTCATCAAATCCTACCCCGAGCATCACGGCGTCACTGAGCAGATCAGCAAGTTGCGGCCGGGCGCCGACCTGGAAATGAAAGGCCCGTTCGGCGCCATCTCGGATCAGGGGCCGGGAGTATTTATTGCCGGTGGCGCCGGTGTCACACCAATGATCGCGGTGCTGCGCAAGCGACTGCAAGATCACGGCACGCTTGAAGGATCCACGCTGGTATTTGCCAACAAGTCCGAGGCCGACATCATCTGGCGCGACAAGTTCGAGACGATGACGGGTCTGACCACTGCCTTCGTGGTTGACGAACCCGGTGCCAGTGTGCCGCAGCAAAGGCTCGATCGCAATTATCTGCGCCAATTCGTAAGCGACGATAGCCGTTGCTATCTCTGCGGCCCGCCGCCGATGATGGATGCAATCCGCGATGCACTGCATGATCTGGGCGTTCCGGATGATCGGATCATCGAAGAGGAATTCTGAGACGCCAGACGCTCGCACCGCGACCATCCGGCTTGACCGCGCCCCTTACGACGCACTCCCCCGCGACACCATGTTCGCGCCACCTGACATTGATCACAAAGCTCCCCAGCAGGAGGAAAAGTGCCAGGATCAATAGCAACAGGAATAAATCGGCCAGCGATGAATCGTCAGGCAAACGATCGGGATCGTCGATCCGATGGTGCACACGCCGCATCCGAAGCCAGGCGATCAGAATCACCACAGCCCCAGTAACGAGCATCAACACTTCAGACTACAGCGGGCTGGGATGATCGGACAATCGTGCAGCCGCCAGACCGAATCCGACGATCCCCACCACCGTGCGCACCCACGCCAGAGAGGTCCGCTCGTCGGACGCATGGCTTTAGAAATTGATAATCATTCAGCGGGCCGCAGGTCCCAATCTTCCGGTTGAGGCAACTGCTCGAAGGTATGTTCCGGCACCGGCGTCGGCAGCGTCCATTCCAGCGTATCTGCGTATTCATTCCAGTAATTCGCCCGGGTCTCGCGCTTGCCCGCCAGCAGGGTGTAAAACACGATTCCGATGAATAAGAGCAGTGACGTGAAAGACAAGAGCGCGCCCCAGCTCGACACCTCGTTCCAATAGGCAAAAGCTTCCGGATAGTCGACATAGCGCCGCGGCATGCCCTGACGGCCAAGAAAATGCTGGGGAAAGAACGTCAGGTTGGCACCGATGAAGAACATCCAGAAATGCAGCTTGCCGGCCCATTCCGGGTATTGTCGCCCCGACATCTTGGCCAGCCAGTAATACACCCCGGCGATCAGCGCGAAAATTGCTCCCAAACTCATCACGTAGTGGAAATGCGCCACCACATAATAGGTATCGTGGTAGGCCCGGTCTACGCTGGCCTGTGCTATGACAACGCCGGTTACACCGCCCATGGTGAACAGAAAAATGAACCCGATGACAAAAAGCATCGGCGTCTTGAGCTCGACTGACCCGCCCCACATCGTTGCCAGCCACGAGAATATCTTAATGCCCGTCGGCACCGCAATCGTGACCGAGGCAATCTGGAAAAAGCTCTGCTGGGAGATCGACATGCCAGAGGTGAACATGTGATGCGCCCAAACCAGAAAACCCACTGCACCGATGGTTATCAGCGCCCAAACCATCGGCAGATAGCCGAAGATCGGTTTCTTGGAGAAGGTCGCGGCCACGTGGCTGATAATGCCAAAACCGGGCAACACGACGATATAGACCTCCGGGTGGCCGAAAAACCAGAACAGATGCTGATAAAGCATCGGATCGCCGCCGCCCGAGGGGTCAAAGAAGGTGGTTGCAAAGTTGCGGTCGGTCAGCAGCATGGTGACAGCACCGGCCAGCACCGGCACGGCCATAAGAAGCATCCAAGCGGTGACAAAGACCGACCAGGCAAACAGCGGCACCTTGAACAGGCTCATGCCAGGTGCGCGCATATTGAGGAAGGTGGTGATCATATTGATCGCGCCGAGGATCGAACTGGCTCCCGATAGATGGATCGCAAAGATCGCCAGATCCATCGACATGCCGCCATCCAGCACCGAAAGCGGCGCATAGAGTGTCCAGCCGACCCCGGCCCCGTGCGAGCCATCACCGCCGGGTGCAAAAAACGAGGCGAAAGCAAGCGTCGCCCCGGCGATGAACAGCCAATAACTGAGATTGTTGAGCCGCGGAAATGCCATGTCGGGCGCGCCGATCATCAACGGCAGGAAATAGTTGCCAAAGCCGCCGAACAACGCCGGGATCACCACGAAGAACATCATCAGCAAGCCGTGATAGGTGATCATGATGTTCCACAGGTGCCCGTTGGGCGTGCACTCCGCGGCCGACGGCCAAAAGCGCATGCCTTCCAGGCAGAGATATTGCACGCCCGGATCCATCAGTTCGAGGCGCATGAAGACCGACAGCAACGCCGCAGCCACCCCGATGGCCCCAGAGGTGAACAGATAGAGGATTCCGATATCCTTGTGGTTCGTCGACATGAACCATCTGATGAAGAAACCACGTTCGTTGTAGCCCTGGTTCACTGTTGTTTCGTGCATCGGATCCTCCCATCTCGATGGGCGGTTGAAGTCAGTTGTGCGGCATGGCTTCGAACCGCGAGAAATAGATATTGCTATTCAGGTAAACACGCACCGCTCCAACACGGGCCCAAGCATGGGCCAGACGGCCAGGCCGGTCCAGATACTGTCCAATCCCGCCATGGCCGCTAAAATCAGATTCGGACCATCGGCAAAAACCGATTACCCCAGCCCATATGCCCGCCAGTGTCGGAACAATGCTGCCAACAGGCCGAGTGCAAGACTGGTCTGGATCACAGGACATGAAACGCTCCGCTGTCGCGCTGGCCGGGCGAGACCATTTGCATACGGTCAGCACATCGTTTGAATTGGATTTTGTAATACCTATTAATGCGCACTAAAATATGCATTGTCAATACCACTTTAAGAAACGCCAATGCTGATTGCTTTTAAGTCAATCCGGATTAAAGCTGCTCGTCAGCAGCCTGTGATAACAGGCCTGTTTCGTCTCACCAGAATGCGGCCCCCGCCCCAGAGCGTCAGCTAGGTCAAAGAACCCATTGCCGGGGAGCCGTTCAGGGCCACGGCCTACGACACGCGCCGCGACAAACGGCCTGCCTGCCTCGCAATCCTCGCGCATTGTGACCTCCAGCGCGTCAGTGATCTTGCGGATCGAGCCCGGCGCGAACATCCCCAATTTGCGTGCCAGACGCCCATAAGCAATTGGCACCTCCTCGATCGACAGGTCCTCAAGGTAGGCCCGCACCCGATCAGGCAGAGACGGCGTGCGTCCTGCTGCCGATGGCTGTCGTGGCGGCGGAACTTCTTGTGCGGTGCCGTCGGGCGCAATGTCGGCCGCCCATGCCCTCTGAGCGCTGCGAACAACTACTCGAGTCGCCTCCGGTTGGGGGCCAGGGCCGGTTTCGATGACAATCTCGCCGCGCGAAAAACCGGCCTGCAAATCTTCTGCTTTCAGCCCGAGACGCGGTGCAAGATAGCTCGGGGCGATCCTCACCTGATCTCCCTCCCAGGAAAAAACATCGGGGGGAACCGGGCGCTTAAAGAGTGGGCTTTGCCCCAATGTGCCTCGGTAATACGGTCTCTGCCCGCTGGCGTGATCGGTCACATCCACAATCTCGCGGATTGCCGGCAAGGCGGCGCGCAACATCGTCTCGACACCTTGGCGCAGCGTCACCGCCGAAGAGGCGCAGCCCTGGCAGCCGCCGGACATACGTAGATAAACGGTGCCGTTCTCCACGCTCTCTGCGCTGACGTGGCCGCCATGACTGGCAATCGAAGGGTTTGTCTTGGCGTCGAGCAATTTAGTGATTGAGGACAAAAGCTCGGCGTCGCGTTTTGCAGTGGCTGGTGTCGCCGCTCCGTCTCCGAGTGGCTGGTCGGTGCTGTCCAGAACCGTGCGGATCGCTGCGGCGATGGGACCTTTGAGCACCTGCCAGTCGTGGCCGGTTGCGCGCGTCACAAGGATCGTCTCGCCCGTCACCTGCACATGCATCACACCGTCAATTGTGAATAGATCCCGCGCCAAAGGGGCCTCATCCGTCGGCGCATCAAAGCTGGCCGCGCGCCCTTGCTGGACCGGTGCGTCGAGGATAAAGCGCATTGTGGCCGGATCACGCAGCGAAACCTGGGCCCGGATGCGCCGCCGTGGTCCTGTGTCAGACATCCTCGACCTCGGCGCTTTCGATCTCGCGCAGCGCGGGATAGCTATAAATCCCCGAATTATGCCCATCGCTAAAGGCCACACCGAGCGCATAGTTGCCGACGCTCCAGATCCTGGTCGGGGCCACATCCAGTGGAAGTGTGTCCGGGTTCAGAAGCGGCCTGCCGCTCACTTCATCGCGGCAAACCGCGCAACGGCAGGACAATCGCAGGTCACGCGGGTCGATCTTCTGGACCGTATCGGACCATCTTATCGTCAGGCCCGTAGCGTCATAATCCAATGCCAGCGGCCGGTCCGTCGCGGTGCCTTCCGGTGCTGGTGCAGGATGACCGGCTCCCGTCGCGATGTTCCAGTCGAACGGCACCTGCAAACCGGCGTCTTGTCCCGTACCTCCGATCAGCACATCGGCAATAGCGGCGTAAGCCCGAGCCGCCGGGCTGTCTGTCGCGGTCGCCACCAACGGCACGCCGCTGTCACCACCATCGACAATCGCCGGATCAAGAGGAATGGCGCCAAGATAGGGTACAGCGAGACTGTCTGCGATAAGCTCGCCCCCGCCTTTATGGAAAATATGCGTGACCTCGCCGCAGGAAGGGCAGGTAAAGCCGCTCATGTTTTCGATAATCCCGAGGATTGGCACGTTTACTTTTTCCAGCATCCGCAATCCGCGCCGCGCGATCTTGAGGCTGACATCTTGGGGCGTGGAAACAACGACGGCACCAGTCAAAGGAAACGCCTGCGCCAGCGTCAGTTGCGTATCGCCTGTGCCCGGCGGCAGATCGAGCAGCAGGATATCCAACTCGCCCCATTCCACCTGCGTGATGAACATCCGCAGATATTTTGTCACCATCGGGCCCCGCAGGATTGCCGGTTCATCATCGCCGGTGAGCATTCCCATCGAGATCACCTTGACCCCGTGCGCCTCGGCGGGAATTACCTTTTTTTCGGGCGTCATCGCCGGAGGCTTGTCGGCAAGGATGCCAAGCATGCCAGGAATCGAGGGGCCGTAGAGATCGGCATCCACCAGCCCGATGCGCAGGCCGCGTTGAGCCAGCATCACCGCAAGGTTGGCAGTAACTGTGGACTTGCCCACCCCGCCCTTGCCGCTTGCGATCGCTATCATACGTCCCAGATTCCCATGGGGCCCGGAGCGCGACCCGTCCGATACGGATTCGCGGCGCGGTGCGGTTGCATCGGTATTGGTCGAGTCTAGTTGATCAGGCATGATTTTTTCCCAAGTTATTGTCAATTTTGCGGGCGGATCGCACGTTGCCGTATTCATCCACATCGACTCGAATTCCGAGTTCTTCTGAGGCCAAAATCCGCTGAGGCTTGTTATCCTCACTGCCTTCACCCACTTCGAACCATCGGCTGATGGTGCCGATATGTATTCCATCCTGCAGATCTTTGACGCTAATGCCAAAAGCATTGGCAACGGCTGCCATATCAATCACCGTCCTGTCAGCCGGAAGTGCAATTCTCAACATCGACCTCTCCTTCGACCCAAGCTCGTCATCTGAAATTCAGTCAGCAGCGATTTGCGGTTCCAGATCGCAACGCAGCTTCAACAGGCAGTGTCCGTCATCGGTACCGAAGCATTCGGCGGTTGTAAATTCGCTGGCGATCTGCACAGTCGGCACGGCATCGTCGATGCCTGCCTGTTGGTCAGTCAGTCGCATCACTATCCGCAACCCGTAGTCGGCATAAGCCGCAAGACGCATGTGTGCCTCCACCAATTGGTATTCATAATGCCGATTATACAGGAGCCTAATAGGTAATACAAATACCAATATCTATTGTGTGCGGTCTCAGGCCCTAATGGTCGAGCGCGAACTCGACGACGGCTTCGCGGATCTGATACGAAAAACGGTTCCACACCAACCTGGTTTGACATTGGTGTTCAGATCGAATTTGTCGGTAATATCACAGCCCATGTGGGACAGGCTCAGCCTCGGGCAGAGTCATTTGTCACCAAAAGTGCGCTAAAACTGGTTGCGGGGGCCTGACACCACCGAGATCTATGCTGGTTTCTTACAACACCGAAGTCTTGGCATACCATTTTTGGGATTTTTCTCTGCGAACGACAATTGCGATCAAACAGATAGACTCATGTTCTTCGGCCAGATTTCCTATTGGATCGAGGTACTAACCCTTAGGCCTGTAACTCACCCGTCGGCCAGAACGGATCGCTCACGATATTGCTCGACGGTTTCTGCCAAGCTGAAACGATTAGTCCATAATCCGCATTACCGCATCGCAAAGCGCCTCCGGGCACGCCGTGGCACACGCGCGCGCCCCGAAGCCGCCTCATATTTCGTGAGAATTATTTCCGGATTTCACCGAACCCACAGACAGCGCCAAGTCACTTTGCTGACGTAGCTTTGTCCGTCAGCGCCTTCAGCGCGCCATTCACTTTGGTTATGATCTCTGAGTCTGCCGGGATATTCAGGCCATCAAATAAATCTTCGGCAGGAGACCACACAAGCTGGGTGTTGCCGTCGGCGTCCTGATAAGCCAGCACACGCAGCGGCAATACCAAACCGGCACGTAGATCCGCTTCCATCGCCAATGTGCCCAATGCAGGGTTTCCAAAGATCAGCAACGTCGCATCCGGGATTGATTTACCCACGCTTTCTGCACCCTTTGCGTGATCAACGCGCGCAAAAACCGTTGCGCCCGCCCCTGTTACAGCAGCTTCAAGGCTGTCGATGGTATCATTGACCGACAATGGGGAAGCTTTGGTCATATCTTCTGCCCATGCTGCCGTTGTCGAAAGTGCGATGATGGTTGCGGCGATGTAATGTTTCATTGAATGCTCCTTTTTTCAGTGCCCACATTAACACTACCTGGGGCCCCACTAATACCGGGATCACACAACAAGGGCCTCAAACTCCCGTGATCACACAAGAGGAGCCTCAGCACAGTCTTGAATCTCACAAGCTCGGCTACACGGCGAGCACGAAGCTTCGACTTATAGCGGCCACTTTGGTTGTAGCTGATATCATCCGCTAATCGCGTTCAACCCACTCTTCAATCTGGAGCGCTGCAACCTGCGCTTGGCGATATTCCCTGCCTAAACCCAACCAGAATGCTGCGACTATCATGAATGGCTGGTTCGGACAGCTGCAACGCAGCGACAAACCGGTCAGGCAAGTTTCGCAACGTGGGGGCCGTTCATGTGGCATTTGTCAGCGGTACAAGTGGCGGCTGCCAGACTTCGCTTCATTTGCTCGCCTCTCACCTGATGATCGCAAGAGCCGTAGTTGTCTGCGTCACGAGGTGGTAGGTTGCCGATAAAGACGGCAGGGTGCAGATTTACGGCAGCCCATCGGGGTTTTCGCCGCCATTCACCCATGAACTGGGCAATAAGATTTTCGTGCCGATCGCTGCGGATGGTTCAGCGCCCTGCCAATGCCCCTGTCAGGCAGCGACCGACGCTTCACACCTGCTTGGCGGATCTACCAAATTCAAGACACAGGATTTCACGATACTTTGAGCGTGCCCACTCGTCGCTGGACTTTCTGAGCGTTTGTTCTGCTTAGTGAAATAAAACTTTGGGGAGATTGCGATGCCGACTGCACGGAAGAGGGAAGCGGCGCTGGTTGAACTGCTTGCCACCGGTGACAGGGCTGCATTCGAGCAGGTTTACCGCAAACATAATACAACCCTGATCCGCGTCGCGACAGGTATCGTTCGTAGCCGCGCGACGGCTGAAGAGGTAGCCCAGGAAACCTGGATCGCGGTTCTGAAAAGCATCTCAGGTTTTGAGGGGCGCTCTTCACTGGCAAGCTGGATCTTCTCGATCCTCATGAACAAGGCCCGCAGCCGGGCTAAGCGCGACGGGCGCATCGTCTCGTTTGATGGTGCGGGCGAGGACGACAATCTGACGGCGGCCTTTGATGGCCGGGGGCGCTGGAAAGATATGCCCGAACTTTGGGAAACCCTGACCCCCGAGCGCATTCTGGCCGGACGCAACGTGATGGACCATGTGAATGCTGCGATCGAAACTCTGCCGCCTGGCCAGCGCTCCGTGATCATTTTACGCGCACAACAGGGGATGGAGGCCGAAGAAGTCTGCACCATCCTTGGTATCAGCGAAGGTAACATGCGGGTTCTGTTGCACCGGGCACGTCTGGGCGTTCGCGCTGCTCTCGATGGCCTGATGTGACATGAGGTCTTGCATGTCGCCGGGACTGAACTATTTTTCAGACACGTGTAACGCGGCGGGGTTTCGTTTGTCCTGTTCATGTGAGGCACGTGAAAAGGACACCGCCAAATGTTGAATTGCCAGGAAGTAGCAGCCCGCGCCAGCGCCCTGATCGACGGAGAGCTGAGCACATGGGAAGCCCTTCAGATGCAACTACATCTTGCGATGTGCAAAGGGTGCGGCCGGTTCATCGGCCAGATGCGGACGACCCGCAATCTGACTGAAAGCCTGCCTGTAGCCGCTACGCATGATGAGGCCGATGACGACCACATCAGCGCTATCCTTTCCCAGCTTCACGAAGGGAAGCAAAAGGGCGGCTGAGGCCCCCGCGAAAGGAACCATACCATGAACAAGATCACAGCCGGCCTCGTCGCCGGTTTCGTAGCGACCGTCGTTTTGTCGGTCATGATGCTTGCCAAGGGCATGATGGGCGTCATGCCGGAACTCGATGTTATCGCCATGCTCAGCACCATGATGGGTGCACCCGCCGCAATGGGGTGGCTGGGCCACTTCATCATTGGCACGGTGGCCTGGGGCGGCGGGTTTGTGCTGCTTTACGGTCTGATCCCGGGTGGTTCGGCGCTGATCAAGGGCATCGTATTCGGCATTGCCGCCTGGTTTGGCATGATGATCATGGTCATGCCGATGGCAGGAGCCGGACTCTTCGGAATGGCCTTCGGGATCATGGGACCAATGATGACGCTGGTGCTGCACGTCATTTACGGGGCCGTGCTGGGAATCGTGTTTCGCATGCTCGTCGCACCCAAGCCGGCGTATTCCTGAACTGTAGCGGTGCGGCAGGCACGCCTGCCGCCCGAACCCTCAACAGGAGACATGCTATGTATAGCAAGAAGCACCGTTTCCCCGGCGCGAACGGCGCCACTTTGGCCGATGGCGAGGCAGTGCAGTGATGGCAAAGATTGTGAACCATCCGCGCAAAACACCCGCTGCGAAACCCAAGCGGATCAACTTGGCCCTACAAGGGGGCGGTGCCCACGGCGCCTTTACCTGAGACGTGCTGGATTACCTGCTGAAAGACAACTTGGAATCCTGCGTTGATTTCACCTGCGTGCAAAGCTGCCACGGCATCCTACTCTACATTTCTGTCACCAATGCGGAAACCGGAAAGGTCAAGGTATTCGACAGTCACCTACTGCCGGCGGATATGGTGATGGCCCCGGCCTGCCTGCCCAACATCTTCAAGTCGGTGATCATTGACGGTGTGCCATATTGGGACGGTGGTTACATCGGCAACCCGGCGCTGTTTCCGTTCCATGCCGGATCCGACACCGGCGACATCGTGGTGGTGCAGATCAATCCCAGCAAACGCAAGGGCGTGCCGCGAACCGCGCAGGAAATTCAGAACCGCGTTAACGAGATCAGCTTCAACTCCAGCCTTCTCAAGGAGTTGCGGGCCATCGATTTCGTGGGGCGGCAGATCGAAGAGGCAGGCTGGACGAGGCCCGCTATCAGCTGGAGCGGATCCATGCCGATATCGGCATACGCAGCACCCTGGATCTGCGCCAGATATTTCAGGGAATAGGGCCGCAGCATCAGGGGTAACCTGAGGGCAAAGAGATTGTCGCTCTGGCAATCCGCTATGGGATTATGTCGATACCGAATATCCAGACTGCCAGCGGCACCGGCATCACAGCCAACGCAACCGTCAGGGCCACGGCGGCTGGCTTGAAGAGTCGGCTGAGGCCGGTAACGAACAGGATGCCGCCCCCGCCGCCGATCACCGCGTTGCCTGGCAGATTGATGACCCCGGCCAGGAACAAGTAGCGATAGCGGGAAATGAACGGGCGCAGCCATTTGGGCGCATTGTCGCGCAGCAGAGTGACCCGCTCCTCGCGGCTGAGCGGATGAATGCGCTCGAGCAACGTGCAGACCCGGCGCATGTGCAAATCGGCCAAAATCCGGTGCAGGCGCGCATATGGCACCCACTCGCCCGCCCCGTAGGCGAACAACAAACCCGCTGTCGTGGCAAAATAGAGCCACGGAGCGATCCATGCCCCCTCAACTGCGAGCAGCATCAAGCCGATTTCAATCCCCGGTACGAACGGGACGGCAATCAGCAGCGCATAGACCATGAGCAGCGCCACCAACATACCGACCTGCGCGCCGGGATGGATGTCCGCAGTGCGCGCTGAAAACCAAGCGACCAACAGATGGACGCAATAGACCATTATCAGCAATAGGGTCAGGCGCAGCACGACCCGGAATACGCGGGCGCCTGTGGTGCCTTGTGGCACTTCGGGAAGCTCATCCATGCGACCCCCTAAGAAAACGGCAACAAGCGGCGGCAGCCCTTGAGCTGCCCGGCCTCTTACGATCCATGACTATGCCGTCGACAGGTTCGCCGTCTGTGTAACGCCCTTCTCCACTTGCGGCGTTGCCTGTGCAAAATTCAGACACGACCGGCGGAAATTGCGGAAGTTCGGCAGGAACCGGGCACAGGACAGAGCGCTTCATGGTCACCTCCCTTTCCGCAACCAGTGTCTTGCCCGTGGATGGGAAGTAAAGAAAAAGCCCCCGGTATCCCGGCAATGTGAACGCGGTTGACGAGGTTCTTCGATGCGGCCCGACCCTCACGAAAGAGTGAGGCGTGGCTGCGTAACATTCGGCGCCCTCGCAAGTCACCAGAAGACAATAAACGGGAGGATACCAATGAAACGTTCACTGATTTCCGCTGCGCTGACGCTGTTGCTGGGTGGCACTGCAACCATGGCTCAGGACATGCCCTTCGGCTCTGCCGCAGACGCGGACTATGCCGGAGATATCTGGGCATATATGCAAGAGAGTAGGCTGGTCGGGCCGGGCATGATCCGAACCTCACCCTATGAGGGAACCGACCCGCATGGCATGATGCTGGAGACGTTCTATACCACCGCCACGATCAACGGGCATGAGGGCGACCTGATCGTGAAACGCAACTTCGGCCCCGTCGGCGTGAGCGAGGACGAGGTTTTGCGCGACCCCGATACCCATCTGGCCGCCTATACCATCATGTTTCGTCGCGAGGCGGGATATGATCCCGAAGACGGAGACTGGTTCTGGGTCAAATACCTGCCCGATGGATCACTGGACCAGACGCCCAATGGCATGGCCATGGCCGGAAAGGTGGCCAAAGGCATGGATGAGGGATGCATCGCCTGTCACAAGGCTGCGGGCGACGACATGGTGTTCACCTCTGACCACCTGGCGAACTAAGCCAGAGTGAGCCAGCCCGCGCCGAGGTCCCATGTCACACATCTTGCCCTTGTCCCTGCTCATGGGCGTGATCCTTGGGGTTTCGGCGCATCGGGCCGGGCTATGCGCCGTCAAAGCGGTGGCAGAGGTGATGACTTCGGGCCGCGGCTGGATCTTGTGGTCGTTCCTGAAGGCCTCGATGTGGGTATTCGGCTTCGCCGCGATTGCGGGCACGCTGAGTGACGGCGTTGCCCTGCGGCACTGGCCGATGAGTGCAAGCGCTGTGCTGGGCGGCCTGATCTTCGGTCTTGGAGCCGGGGCGAACGGAGCGTGCAGCTTTTCCACGCTGGTGCGATTGGCCGATGGGCATGTCGCCATGCTGTTCACGCTGGCGGGCTGGCCTCTTGGGATGCTCGGCGTGCATCTGTTATGGCCCGCGCTGCACCAGCCGCCAGTCCAAGCGCCCGGCGCCCCGGCTTGGTTCCTGGTCGCCATCGGGCCCTGGATGGCGTGGCACGGCTTGCACATCCTGCGGCGTCTGCACGCCGAAGGATGGGGGCAATTGCGTGCCACGCAGTGGCCCTTATCCCTGTCCGTGACGTTGGTCGCGATGGCAAATTTCGGAATATTGGCGTTGGGATCAACGTGGTCCTTTACCTCGACATTGCTCTGCACAGTGCAGGCAGCGCCCTTGTCCGGCTGCGTCAACAGCACGTCATTGTGGCTGGTCTCAGGAGCCGCGCTTCTGGGAATGGTCGGTTCGGCTGTGTTGCGCGGATCGTTCCGGTTGCACCGCCTCCGTCTCATGGCCGCTTTGCGCCACGGCATGGCTGGGGTCATGATGGGAATGGGCGCTGCGCTGATCCCCGGGGGCAACGACGGGCTGATCCTGTTCGGCCTGCCCGCCCTCTCACCTCATGCACTGCCAAGCTGGCTGGCGATCATCATCGGCGTCGCGCTGGCCCTCTCCTTGAGACGCGCGAGCGGTCGCCCGATCCCCACCATCCTTTGCGAAGGCGATATTTGCCGCGCCAGTCTGTAACATTTCACCGCACCCGGAGTCCTCTTTACATGGCCAAGACGTATCAAATGGAGGCGCTGGATGTCCGTCACACTACGAAATCGCTGCGATTCAGTCCTGAGCAAGATCGGCCGACGACTGGCCGATTACCTGAACCGCCCGAGTGTCGGCTATACCCCCTTCACACCTTCGGATTTTGAGACCCTGTGTCGCACACTGCAACCCGGCGACGTGTTGCTGGTTGAGGGGCAGGAACGGGTTTCCAATGCCATCAAGTATTTGACCCAATCCACATGGTCGCATGCTGCGATGTATGTGGGTGACAGTTTGCCAGCGACGCCGGGCGACGCCGAGCCTCACCGGCTGATTGAAGTCAATCTGGGCGAAGGTTGCGTATCAGCGCCGTTGTCGAAATACGCACGTTTCAACACACGGATCTGCCGCCCCATCGGCCTGACGCCCACGGAGCGCCGGGCAGTGACCGATTTCATGACCCTGCGCGTTGGCCTGAAATATGATCTGCGCAACATCTTCGATCTCTTGCGCTATTTCTTTCCAACGCCGCCTGTTCCGGTGCGCTGGCGCAGGCGCATGCTGGCCTTCGGATCAGGCGATCCGACTCGGGCGATCTGTTCATCGCTGATTGCGCGGGCATTCCAATCGGTCCGCTATCCGATCCTGCCTGATGCACGGGCGGTAAAAGCGCGGAAGGGATCGAACTTCGCAAGGCGGGAAATTCTGCACATCCGCCACCACTCACTGTTTGCGCCACGCGATTTTGACCTGTCGCCGTATTTCCAGATCGTCAAACCACATCTGGCCGAAGGGTTCGATCCTCATATGCTGGAATGGTCCGTCGACCCTGCCTCTGACCCGAAGCAGGTGGGCGGATCATTGACGTAGCGCGAAGACAGCCATCATGATGCAGGAACCAGTCACTGCGGCAGCGGCGTCAGCGCTCATGGCGCGATGACCTCTTTCAATGCAACCACTGGTCCGCCAGCGGCTGCGGCATCGTCGGGGTCATGTGTGACCATCAGGGTTGGGACGGCCCGGGATTTCACATGCTCGAAAGTGAAACGCCGCATGTCATCGCGCAGCCCGCTATCGAGTTTCGAGAAGGGTTCGTCCAGAAGTAGCGCCGCAGGGTCAGCCAGCAGAGTGCGCATTAACGCCGCGCGCGCACGCTGCCCGCCCGACAGCGTGGCCGGGTCGCGTTCGTAAAGCCCTGTGAGCCCCGCCTGAGACAGCGCAGCCTCCACCGCCGCGCGGCGCGCGGCACGCCCACGTAGACCGGCAGGCAAACCAAAAGCCAGATTGTCACCGACCGACAAATGCGGAAACAATAGCGAGTCCTGAAACATCAACCCGATCCGCCGCGCTTCGGCGGGCAGGCCCGTCATGTCACGCCCATTCAGGTGCACCGTGCCCGAAAGGTGAAACCCATGCCCGAGATGCCCACCAATGGCGTCAAGCAGCGTCGACTTCCCCACACCCGACGGCCCCATGACCGTGACGACACCGCCGGCAGGAACATGCAGCGTTAACGGCTGGAACAGCGCAGTGCCATTGGCCGAACGGATGGAAAGCGCGTCAAGATCAAGGCTCATGTGGTGGAGACTCCAGATAAGGCGCGGCGGTTGCGGTGCACCATTGCAGGAATGATGAATGCAGCAAGGTAGGCCGCAAAGGGGAGCCCGGCCTGCAGTGTCGCATAAACCCCGGTTACCCGGCGGTCAGACCCCGAAGAAAGGGTCACCGCTTCGGTGGTCAGCGTCGCAACACGGCCCGCGCCCATGAAAAGGGTCGGCAGATATTGCGCCACCGAAACGGCCACGCCGATGGCGGTGGCGGTCAGGATCGGGCGCAGAAGAACGGGCAGCTTGACCGTCCATAGCCTACGTCCCGGCCCAGCTCCAAGCGCTGCAGCGGCACGGATCATCCTCGGGTCGAGGGCGCGCCAAGGGTCCGACAGCGCAATCATCACATAGGGAAACACAAACAGCGCCTGCGCCCAGACCACGGCCCAGATACCGCCTGAAAGGCCGATCTGCAAAAACCCCACATTCAGGCCATAGAGAAACCCGATCTGCGGAATCAGCAGCGGTAGATAGATCAGCGCCTCGGCCCAGGGCGCACGGGTGCGACTGGCGCGATCCTCACCCTCAAGCCAGGCAATCGCCAACGCCAGAGACAAGCCCACAGTCGCACCTGCCAACAACAGCGTATTCATGAGAGCGCGCATCCAACCATCCTGAGCAGCGCCCCAAGGTTTGAGCGACCAGCTTTCCGGCAGGATCTGCGGAAACGACCAACGCCACGCCAGCGACCAGACGACAAGCGAAACCATCGCAAGCAGACCCGCCGCCATCAGCGCCATCACCGCCGCGCTGGCCACCCAAAGCCCCGGCTCCGCCGACAACCCGCGCCCACCGCGTCTTATCCACCAGCGGCCCAGCCTCTTGCCTGCCGTCTCAATGACCATCAGCAGAACCACCCCAAGACCCACGACTACCGCTTGCAAGATAGCCCCCGCCGACGCTGGCAGGATCATCGTCGGGTCAGGATCAGTGAACCAGCGTGTGACCGCCACGGCCAGCGTCGGCGGATTGGACGGGCCAAGGATAATCGCCATATCCACAACCGACAGCGCATAGGCCAGCACCACCCAGACCGGCAGCCGGATCAGAGGCCAGACCTGCGGCATGATGATCTTGATCCAGACAATTCCGCGGCCATAGCCGAGCGCGCGCCCCGCCGCCATATGGCCCGCCACAGGAATCTGGCTTAGCACCGACAGGATCACCAACAAAAGGAACGGCACTTCCTTCACCATCAACCCAAGCATCAGCGCCAAGCCCCAGCCATCATTGATGGTTGAGAAATCGGGCGGGCGGTCCCACCCTGCAAGAGGCGCCACCATCCGCGCGATCCAGCCCGACGGGGCCAGAACAAAGGCCAGCCCCACCGCCATCGCCGCATGTGGGATCGCCAAGAACGGTGTCAGCATTCGCGCCCCTGCCGATGGGTTCATCCGGGCGTGTACCGCCGCGCAAAACCCGGTGGCCAACACCAGTGAAAGCACGGTCGAGCCAAGGCCCGTCACCAACGTCAGTCGCAGACTGGTGCCAAACCCGGGCATGGTTTGCAGTTCACCCCAAGGCTCAAGCGAAAACATGTTCTGCCCCAACGCGGGCAGAATGCCAAAAGCGGCCCGCCCCGTCTGCCACAGACCAATAACAATGGGCGCGATCAGGCCAAGCCCAACCGCCCCCAAGACAACAGCGCGAAGTAGACGGCCGTTCTGGCTCATTTAACGTAACGCCGCGCCCATTCCTCGGTTAGCCGGGTCATCCAACTTGCATGAGGTTCCAGAAGTGTCGGGCCAAGCTCTGCCAAAGTCGGCAGCGCCGGGGCGCTCGGCAGGGCGGCGAATTTCGCCTTGGCGTCATCATTCAGCCGCGCTGGATCAAGCACCGAGAACGACCCCAGAACCTCGATATTCTGCATATGCGCCTGCGTCGCCGGATCGAGCAGGAAGTTCGCCACAACCTTCGCCCCTTCGGCATTGGCCGCATTATAGGGAATGGCAACAAAGCTGATATTGCCGATACTCCCGCTTTCGGGCACGAAAACGCGGACACTTTCGGGCAAGAGACCGTCCGCAATGGCGGCGGCGGCAGAGGCAGGATCAAACGTCATCGCAATGTCGACCTCCCCGTCGTTCAGCAACTGCTGCTGCACGGATTCGTTCGTCGGATAGGTCTCGCCCCCGCGCCACAGGTTGGGGCGTAGTGCATCGTACCAGTCCCAAAGCGGCGCGGTTGCCGCGTCAAAAGCCGCGTCCGTGACGGGCTGTTGCAATACCCCCGCATCGGGTGTCAGTTCGATCAAGGCTTGTTTCAGAAACGTCGCCCCCATGAAATTCGACGGATCAGGATGGGTCATACGCCCCGGATTAACCGCCGCCCAGTCCACAAAATCCGCCATATTGCGCGGCGGGGCATCCACGCGAGCGGAATCATAGTTGAAAACGAACCGCGCCAGCCGCCACGGGCTCTCCATACCTTCCACCGGAACAGTAAAATCCACCGACGCAGGCGACGTCGGCCCAAGATCCAGATACTTTGCATTAGGCAGATCGGCCACGAACGGCCCGTGCAGCAGCCCCTGTTCCTTCATTGCCAGAAAGTTTGGCCCGTTGATCCATATCAGATCCACGCTCCCGCCCTCATCCTGACCGGCTGTCTTTTCAGAAATCACGCGCGTCACTGCCTCTGCCGTATCGCTCAACTTGGCTTGTTCGACACTGACCCCAAACTTCGCCTCGGTCTGATCACCGACCCAGGCAATAAAAGCGTTGGTGCGCGCGTCACCACCCCAGGCATTCCAATAAACGGTCTGGCCACGTGCGGCGTCCAGGGTCAGCTGCCAATCGGCCAGGGCCGGAGTTGCAAGCAAAGTCAGAGCAAAGAGGAAAGGAAGTTTCATGTGATCTCCAGTATTTGGCGAATAACTCCTCGGGGAAGATTGGGATCGCCGCGTTTATGTTACAGTTTATCGCTCATCATTCCCGTGTCGAGAAGACCTGCCAGCCCTGACGCCAACGCAGAACCGTGGTCAAGGCGCAGGCGGCAGCGTAGCCATAGGCAAGGATCGGGAAAACCTGTGGGAACAGACACATCGCCACGAAGATCGCGATGGTCTCGAACCCTTCTGTCAGGCCCCCAAGGTAATAGATTCCCTTGGACGGAAAAGCCGCAGCGTTTTCTCCACGCTTGGCCGCGATGGCAGCAAATGCCAGAAAGGACGACCCCGTCCCCACGAACGCTGCAATGAGCACGGCAGCAGGCAAGGCGTTCACTGCTGGATTTGCCAGCGCAAAACCCAGCGGAAACAGCGCGTAAAAGACAAAGTCGAGAGCAATGTCCAAAAACGCGCCGCGGTCCGTAGCTCCGGTCAGACGCGCAACAGTGCCGTCCAGCCCATCGGCAAGACGATTTAACGCCAGCAACGTCAACGCCAGACCAAAAGCACCATGAGCCAATGCCGGAACAGCCAGCACGCCCAGCGCAAAGCCTGTAAGCGTGAGTTGGTCGGCGCTGATACCGCATTCGGCCAGCCACCGGCCGGGCGGCGTCAGGATGCGCCGCTGCAACGGCAGGATCGCCGCATCAATCATCCCCGTCTCCAATCGTGGAATCGTTTCACCAAAGCCAGCACCCTCGAGTTCGCATGTGCGCGCCGCCATTCGCCCGCCAACATCCCCAACTGCGACATCAGGCAAAAGGTGACGACGCGAATTGGCGTCAGACCCATTAAAAGGTTCACGGCAAAGGGCAAGGACAAAGCCGTCACCATGACATAGGTGGCAAGGAACGCAACTGCGAGGGTGACAAGGCGTTCCTCGCGCCAGGTATCTGCATTGGCGAACCAGATACGGAGCGTCTCGAGGTCAATGTTCTGGTGACCCAGGGCGACAATGAGGACGAGAGCCACCACTGTCAGGGCGCCCGAAAGAAGGGACTTTTTCATCGGCGCTGGCTGGCGATCACGTGTTGCAGGAATTGCGTTGGAATGTTTCGTGCCACAGGAACCTGTTCCTTTTCTTGCCCAAGCCTGTCGTGAGGACGGATGAAATCCGAAAACGTTACAGATTTTTCTTGAAGCGCCGATCACTTGAGCGTCAGTTGGTGGTACATGGCAATGCATCCGAAGGACGCTACACTGACAGAAATTTGCCTGAGCCATTGGGCAAACGTTGCAATAGGAGCCTGCACCCTTGTCACATTTCCCCACAATCCCGAACCTTGAACTCCTCGCATTGTTTCGCAAATTCCCCGAGCGAGGCATCCTTCCCCTGCTCGAGTATCACGACGCAATCCTACGCAATGACAGCGAACTCTCCGTCGGAGATCGGGAATTGATCGCGGCATATGTGTCCTCCGTCAACGGGTGCCACTACTGTTTTTCGGCGCATCGGGATCATGCAAAGGCCTGGGGCATACCGGAGGAGGTGTTCGGCAATGTGCAGGTCGATCTGGACCACCCAGGCATTCCCGAACGGATGCTTCCGGTGCTGGCCTATGCGCGTCGGCTGACCGTCGATCCTGCGGGTGTGGGCATGTCAGACGCTCAGGCGATCTATGACGCTGGATTCTCGGAAGAGGGTTTGTTCGACATCATCTCTGTGACATCCCTCTACAATTTCATGAACCGGATACTGGAAGGGGCCGGGATCAAGAAGCATGTTCGCGTCACGGAAATGACCGACGAGATGCGGCGCAAGTATCGTTACACGCATCTGTGGAAGACGATCTCAAAGGGTCAGACGCCCGCCGGGTGAAGGAAGGCGCTCACGGCGGCATGACCGTCCGCGCGAAGCTCGGTTGCTGTGGCGCGCGAGCGGGCCCATGATGGGTCATCTTTTGCCTGCGATGGTTTTGCGCTCAATGAAACTCTGCTCGTTCTGTTTGTTTGACTCGATCTGGGTTCGGGCATCTCGGGTCTGACCCTGACCGTCCCTGTTCATGAAACCGGAACTTTTTTGCGGTGTGAAGCAGCGTCCGGCGCCGTGTTGTGAAAAGCAGTCAAATTGACCTTCATGTCAGATCCGCTGGCCCGCTTGAGTAATCCAGACGTTCGTGACCTGCTGCAACTCGCAGAGAACGACTGCTTGGAGCCCATACTGTAAATTTGCATGGTGTGCTGCGCGCTCTTGCGGCGTGGAAACTGTTGCGTGAGCGAGAAGTGAGTTGCTGCTTCGCTGCAAAAGAACCGGTCAATTATACATGGCGCAGCAAAGATCAGGCATCAAATTCACAGATTGTGTAGATTTCGGGCATCGGCCTGAACTGCAGGGCTTTCGTTCCAGAAATTTACTAGTAAATCAGATAACTGGAAGAAACGCCCAGTATAAGCAAGTTCTTTTTTATTGCTTATCTAACATAACTGTCAGATAGTGAGGGTGCGGCGGGAGGTCGCACTCAACAGTTTTTTGGGAGGAAGACATGGCTAAACGTAGAAAAACGCGTCTCAAGCACCTCGGAGAAAAGGTTCAGAAGGGCGAACGTATCATCGGCATGGAGTGTCATGACACGCCAAGCGCCATTATGGCAGAAGAACTCGGAATGGACCTTCTGTGCTGCGGCAGTCCGGGGCCCATGGGCTTAATGGGACACAAATCTATGGCGACCGTAGATTTTGAAGAACAGCTTTACATGCTGGAAGGCGTCCTTCGGGGGGCATCCTCGCCGTTCATCATTTGTAACATGCCAAACACTACGGCCAGCATTTCAATCGAGCAATCCGTGCGCAACGCCGCGAAAGTAGTGAAGCTCGGCGCGGATGGAGTACATATCGAACCCTCACTTGGCACTGTCGAACACATCCGTGCCATCGTAGCCGCAGGTATACCCGTTGTCGGGCATTTTGGCGTGCAAGGCGAAAGGGCCGTGATGAATTCCGGTCACACCCCTGCCGGTCGGACTGCAGAAGAGGCAAAAGCAATTTTGGAACTGGTACACGCTTCGATTGACGCAGGAATCTTTGCCGCCCTTTTTGAGCATACTTCGGTTGAGTTGACCAAATACTGCTACGAGAACCTACCCATTGCAGTTGCCAGCCTTGGTTCGGGACCACATGCTCACGGTATCTTCCACGTCTCCAGCGACATCATCGGGTGTTCCGTCTTCCCGATTCCGCCGAAACGCGAGGTTTTCGGGGATGTTTGGGGGGAAATGGAAAAAGCGTATGCAGCCTATTTCAAGGCCGCAAGCGGGGGGCAATTTCCGAAACCGGAACTCTCGCATAACATGCATGACGGCGAACTCGCCAAGTTCCTGGAATCTGTCGGCTGAGTGCCATGAGTTTGGCAACAAAATTGGGACCAGCCGATCTGATCGGCTGGCTCGCCAACCAATGCACCACTCCGGTCCATTGTGTGGAATGCGGTGCAGGGAAAGGGGAAATATCCGCTTTCCTCGCGCCGCGCTTCCACACAGTGACCGCGACTGACTTGCATCCCCCGCAAGGTGCCGCAGCTTTAGCCAAGAAAGCCGGGTTCACCTACCTGTCGTCTCCTGCAGAAACACTTCCGTTCGATGACCGGTCCGTTGATCTGGTAATTTCGATGCAGGCACTCCACCATTTCGACGTGGAACGCCATCTGACAGAAGCAAGCCGTGTCTTGCGACCTGGTGGTGTGTTTGCAGCCCTTAGCTGGGGTGAGATGCAGTTGCCCCAATCGGTTGCGCGCAAATATGAAAAGACCGTGCAAATGCTGGAACCCTACTGGGAACCCGAGAGACGGTGGGTTGTTGGCGGATACGGCGATCTGAAATTTGCAGGGCGGTCGCTGCCCCTGCCTACGGCACATATGAAGAAAACAATGCGATATAGCGATCTTGATCGGCACATCTCGGGTTTGAGCGCATCGCGGAATGCGGAAGCAGCGGGCAAGTCGCTGCCAAGAATAAACCACCAGAAAACCGCGACAGACGTTTCGTTTGAGGTCAGTTGGCCCGTGGTGGGGCGTGCATTCGTAACGCAAATAGACCCCAGTTAGAACGAGGTTCGAAATGCTGAACATTGCTTCCGAGACGTTTGAAGATGTGGGGAAAACTCATCGCAATTTTCCTGAGGAATTGAGCTTTGAGATCTTCGTGCAGCATGGCTTTTCTGAATTGGAAGTCGCAGCCATAACCCACACGCTTCAGGTTGTTAATCAGGTCATTGAATCGGATTTGTGTCATTGGAGCTTTGTTTCAGACACGCCGGGCTTTTTGACGGGCGCAGGCGGGCAAATCATCCGCGCCGTTCCTGCTGTCCCAGGTCACAATTTTTCTGACCATATGATCGTGGTAGGCGGCCTTGTGAGCAAACCACACGAATGGCTGCCGCGCCTTCGCAGCATGACTCGAGACGGTCTGATTGTCGTGCTTCTTTCATCTGCGGCATCCGCCTACATCAAGGCAATCAAACCCGCGAACACTACGGTCACAACGCATTGGTGTGATCACGTTGTACTGCGGGAAACCTGTTATCGTTCAGAAATTTCCAATCGTTTGTCTGAGCGAAACGGGAACATCATTACTGCCGCGGGTGTTGGGTCAACGTCCGAACTTGTGATTGAATTGCTGGCAGACGTTCTTAGTGCGCCCGAAATGACCGAAATCGGCAATCGTCTGGTTTTGCCGAGCATCCGAAATAGCCGAGCTGAACAGCCAAATTCAATTGCCGACATCTATCCTTGTTTTGACAGAAACCTGAGTCAGGCGATCAAGATCATGGAACAAGAGATTGAACAGCCAATTCCTGTGGGGGATTTGGCACGGCGCATCGGGATTTCAACTCGCCAACTTGAGCGGAAATTCAACGCCAACCTGGGCACAACTCCCGCAAAGTTCTACAAGAACTCGCGTTTGAAACAAGCCCGCATACTGGTCGAGGAAACCCCTCTAAGCGTCTTGGAAATCGCGTTGGCAACCGGTTTTTCTTCTTCTAATTCATTGTCGAAAGCATTTCGGGACGAATACGGCATGACACCGTTTCAAGTTCGCGCACGCAAGACTATCCCTGCCACCTCAGGAGGATAAATGGCGTTTCGATTTAGTCCCGCCAAATAAGGTCCGCCAAAGACGAGTCCTTAGAAACTTCATTCATCGGACACGTCGGGCATCCAATGCTGGACGCCTTGTTTTCGCAAGACAGACACGCATCCACTGCCATGATGACTTCGGTAACTTCGCTCTCCAATTCGATGGCTAAACGTGCCATTTTCATCAAGTTCTCAGACAGGCGCGAAAGCTGCCGCCGCACAGCCGCGGCGGACTTAGCCCCAGTGTCGTGCTTCGAGCGTGCCGTCGCGATAGAGGATATTTGGTCAACCGAAATGCCAATATCCCGCATGCGCTGAACCAGCTTTGCTACAGCGACATCTTGCTGCGTGTAAGCGCGGGTCCCGCCTTTGGTGCGGGTGGGGGTGATAATACCCAACTCTTCATAGTGGCGTAACGACCTTTCGCTCAGGTTGCTACTGCGCGCGAGATCGCCAATCTTGATCAAACCTTTATCCTGCATCTCAAGTCTCCGCGGCTTCCATCGCCATCACGGCACCGTATGTAGCGACACAAAACGGCACACAATATGTCAAAACCGCTTTCAGGATACTGAAGCTACTGTTCCCGAAAATCGCATCGTATTGGTTGATGAAATTTAGCGCAGTGCCAACCACGATGGCAACTTTCAGAGAGCGCAAAATCACTCCATTTCTTACAGCCAGCTTCAGACCTGTGATCACTTAAAATCTACCCTCATTGTAAAGTTGTTAGATTGTGTTCCTACTATATACAGAACTAACATTTGACACCATATGCGAAGTTTTAAACTGTAAAATCGGCGTCACGTCGGCACGATGGTAACTTTGTTGGGCACGGGACCTGTCAATGGTTTTTGACAGGTATGACCAAAAGCCGGTAGGTTGCGAACACCACTAAGGGCGTAATGTTGGCCCGCTTGATGATTTTTGCTGCAATGCAGGACAATCCATGTCGAGTGTTAGAGAGTTTTCTGCTTCAGTAAGAGTCGTTGCTACAGATATCCACTCAGCCCGTTCCCACCTTGTTCCTCCATCACGCAGGGAAAAAAATCGTTTCAATCTGGCACTAATTGACCACACCTAGTGACCGCTTCCATAGGCCGCAGCGCAGCGAGAACATCGCCGCATGTGCAACGAAATGCTGCGTCAGCAAAGAGGATAAGTCAAAAGTCGGTAATGTCCGCATCTAAGACCTTGGTGCATGGCGCCGCGAAGGTCTGCAGCGCGTATCGGTTATTGATGGAAGTAGGATAAGCGGGGCCATTATCATTACCACCGGAACTCGCTTCAAGTGGAAGGTTTCCGATTAAGAAAGCCGATCCTTATCGTAACTCCCAGGACAAGCATTAGCTTTTCCCGCAGACCTGACAATCTTAGTATGGACAGTCCGGAACTGGCCTGAGAACCCCATCAACAACGTTCCGACCTAGAGCAACGTCTTGGCCCATCTCAGTAAGTTCTATGATCGTGAGATTTTCCGCTTGATCTGTCCGAATTAGATCCAATCGCTCCAAGGCCGAAATAGTCTCAACCACTTCTTCGGTGGTCCCGGCAAGAGCAATTTTTCTGAGCCATTCGACAGCGATTTGGCTGTTGATGCGATATTCGTGCACTATGTCCAAAAGGCGCAGTAGGGCCAACGCTCTATGCTCAGACCTTATCTGATCAAATTGACCGCGTGTGTTCAGTTTGTCAGACATCAGGCGCGCTTCTTTTCGCATCAATCACCGGTGTCTGGCATCTTTGACGGTTCTGTCGCAAAGTTTTGCAAATTGCAGATTCATAGCTGACGCTGGACACAGTTATCCAGCAAGCGCCGCAAATTGCTGGAATGCGGATTGTCCTGACGTCTCGAATTGTCGCTTGCAAATCATGTGGGCAACTTCGATGCCGTCCAGAGTCGCAGAGGCTGAGACGACGGATTTGAACCCCTTCATTTGTCGTGTCAGCTTCTTGATGAATCTGTGGTCCTGCTCAATGATACTGTTGAGTATACTTGACCTGCAGGACTTCGATCAACCAGAACCAACCGTTCAAGATCAGCAGGCAGCTCATGTTCTGCAACCCGGCGAGATTTGCGCCGCTTCTGTCGATGACAACCCTGTCGGGGAAGCCGTTGTTTCCAATTGCCTAGGTGAAGAATGCCGTTGCCGCTGCTTCGTCCCGGTGTTCCGAAAGCATGAAATCAAGGGTTTTGCCGAACTTGTCGATGGCTCGGTAATAGTAGACCCACTTGCCTTTGACCTTGATGTAAGTCTCATCCATCCGCCAGGAAACGGCGGTTGGTCGCTTCCTGGCATGGGCGTTTGCGGCGATCAACGGGGCATATTTCAAGACCCACCGGCTCAGGCCAGCATGGTCAACTTCGACACCTCGTTCCGCCATGATCTCCTCCAAATCGCGATAGAAAACCGCATATCGGACATAGAAAAACACCGCGTACAGGATGACGTTTTTCGGATACTGGCTGCCTTTGAAGTCAATCTTCACGTTCCGATACTCACCTTCGAATTCAAAGGTCGGCGCCTATCACAGCTTGGTAAGCAGGCCCATATTCTAGAAAGTTTGCGACAGAACCTCTGTATTCGCCAGTGAGCAGGATGTGGGCCCATCCGAGGGGTGAGATATGCGCCAGAAGGTCGGGTGAGCAATCCAATCCATTGCGGCGGCGGCTTGCGACAGCCTGACCGAGGTGCTTGGTGTTCCAGTAAATGATGACGGCGGTGAGCAGGTTCAGCCCAGCCATTCGGAAATGTTGTCCTTCGGATGTTCGGTCGCGGATTTCGCCTTGGCGGCCAATGCGCAGGGCGTTCTTTAGGGCGTGGTGGGCCTCGCCTTTATTGAGGCCGATCTGGGCACGGCGCTGCATGTCAGCATCGAGCAGCCAGTCGATGATGAACAGGGTCCGTTCGACCCGACCTATTTCGCGCAACGCGACTGCAAGCTCATGCTGCCGGGGATAGGCCGCAAACTTTCGCAGGAGTTGGCTTGGCGGCATTGCGCCCGCCACCATGGTGGCCGCGCTGCGCAGGATATCTGGCCAATTTGAGCTGATAACGGGTTCCCTCACCTTCCCTCCAATCAATCCTTTCAGTTCCTTCGGGCAAGATGCCGGATCGAAGAGGTAGAGGCGCTTGGATGGCAGATCCCGGATGCGGGGGATGAACTGAAAGCCCAGAAGGGCAGTGACGGCAAAGACGTGGTCGGTAAAGCCGCCTGTATCGGCATACTGCTCGCGGACCTTTTGCCCGGTGCCGGTCATCAACAGGCCATCAAGAATGTAGGGTGCTTCGTTCACCGTAGCCGGGATGGTCTGGGTGGCGAAGGGTCCAAACTGGTCAGAGACATGGGTGTAGGCTTTTAAGCCGGGTTCATGACCATACTTGGCGTTGATCAGATTCATCGCCTCGCCCTGGCGCGTGGTGGGGAAGAATTGCCCATCACTGGACGCGCTGGTGCCGGCGCCCCAATACTGGGCCATCGGCAAGGCAGATTGGCCTTCGATCACCATGGTCAATGCGCGTGCCATCGCCTCGCTTTCGACATGCCATCGCGACAAGCGCGACAGTTGGAAATAGTCGTGGGTGTCGGTGGCCCCAGCCATTTTACTGAGGCCGAGGTTCAGTCCTTCAGCCAGCAGCACATTCAGCATACCGACCCTGACTTTGCACGGGACGCCCGTGCGCAGGTGGGTGAAGGCCTCGGTGAATCCGATCTCGTCATCGACTTCGATCAGGAGGTCGGTAATCCTGATCTCTGGCAGGCGGCTGTAAAGATCGAGCACCATGGCGTCAGCCTCTTCAGGAACCGCTGCGGTCAAACGGTCGATCTTGAGCACGCCGTCTTCGACAGACCCGCCCGGAATGGCACCCGCCCTGGCGGCGCGGGCCAGACGCTGCAAGCCTTCAGCCAAACGAGATTTACGATCTGCCAGCCAGATTTCTGGCTCATATGGCATGGCCAGCCTTAGCGTTGCCCTGGCAACTTCGGCCGGAACCAGCGCGTCCTTGATGTCGCCATACCTGCGGGAATGGGCAAGCCAGATGTCGCCAGCCCTGAATGCATCGCGCAAGTGGCACAAGACGGCCACCTCCCAAAGCCGGTTCCCGTCATCGTTATTCAAGTGCCGATGCCATTTAGAGGTGCGGCGCAGAAAGGTGAGGGAACGGTCGGCGGTGGTTTCCGTCCCCGCGATGATAGCGGCGGCGCCCAGCAGAGGTTCGGCAACCGGGGCGGCCTGAATATCGAGCGCCCGCAGCATGCGCGGCGCATAACGTCGAAAGCGATGATATCCATGAACAACGTGTGCCAGCGGATCGGCCGTCAATGTGTCGGTGAGTTGGGCAGCGGTGGCGATAAGCTCCCTGAGCGAAGTCCAGCCACCAGCGTTTTGAACAGCGTCACTCAGGGACGCCTGATCTTCATGTGCCACCAGCAACGCTGATCCGAGATTTGAGAAGCCCAGCAAAGTGTCCTTCAAGGCCGCCTTGGCGTCATCCGCCCGGGCATCGCATGCGCGTTTTGCCTCACGCCATGCCTTTCCGACAATACGGTCATGGGTCTCAACCACTGCGTCGGCAATGGCACTATGCCATTCCAAAGCGCAGATCGCGAGAATGGCAAGGCGACGGTCGCCTGAAATATCCCTCAGATCACCCGCGAAATATCGTTCGCCTAGCCGTCGAAGGCGCGCAATGCGGTGGGGTGGCACATCGAACAGAATGGATCTGTCCACGACTATGCCCTGCAAAAATTCCAACCGATCAAGTAGGCGGTTCATGTCGGCCGAGTTCTGGCCCACCTCAAACTGGCGCAGCCAGACAAAACGGGTGACGGAGCTGTCTGCAGTTTCCGTCAGCAGGGCATCCAGCCGACTACGCGTCTCATCATCCAGCTGGTGAAAAATCCGCGCGTCGATCCGTCGCTCGGCAGCGACAAGCGCATCTGCGCAAAGGCGTTCGATAACCGTGATCCCCGGCAGAATTGTCTGGGTCGCCCGGCACTGCTCCACGAAGCGTCGCGCCAAATCCTCATTCGACCGGGCGGTTTCGGCTTCGCTCTCCAGCCAAATCTTCAGGTCGCGTGATCCGCGGCCAGTGAACATCTTGTAGTCGTAATTTTCCCGTAGGGCCGCCAAGTGTTCATGGCGCGTTTCTTCGCGGCTTGCGTATCCCGCCAGATCGTCCGCCTTCAACCCAAGTTGCGCTGCCAGGAAACGCGTGACTTCCAGTGGAATGACCTCACCCGGGGTCAGCAAGCGACCAGGGTAGCGCAACGCGCAAAGCTGGAGAGCAAAGCCGAAACGATTGTGTGGGCGGCGACGCACACGGATGATTTCCAGATCGTCGTCCGCCAAGGTGTAATGATGCAGCATCACAGTTCGATCGGTCGGAAGATCAAAAAAGTGCTGAGCGCTGGCGCTCGGTCAGGATAGTGCGGTGCGCCATGTTTCTTTTGCTTTCGGAATATGGTTTGCTTATTGATGATTAAGATACTGAATAAGGAATTATTCTGATGGCTGAAAGCATGCCGCTCTTCAGAACAACTCAAACGAACGTTTGTGAAACATGCTGATCGGCTATGCACGGGTCTCGAAAGCCGACGGCAGCCAGTCCCTTGACCTGCAACGGGATGCCTTGATCGCGGCGAGCGTCGAAGAAGAACAGATTTACTCGGATCTGGCGTCCGGCAAGAAGGATGACCGATCCGGTTTGGAGGCCTGCCTCAAAGCATTGCGTGACGGTGATATTCTGGTTGTGTGGAAGCTCGACCGCTTAGGCCGCAGTCTGCATCACCTGGTCAAGACCGTCAGCATGCTGTCCGAGCGCGGAGTTGGCCTCAAAGTGCTCACGGGGCAAGGCGCGCAGATCGACACAACAACTGCGGCAGGCCGACTTTCATTTGGTATCTTTGCAGCTCTGGCTGAATTCGAAACCGAGTTGATCCGAGAACGCACAATGGCCGGGCTCCAGGCAGCCCGCGCCCGTGGTCGGAAAGGTGGAAGAAAATTTGCCCTGACGAAAGCGCAGGTCCGCATGGCCCAGGCCGCTATGGCCAGCCGCGACACTTCGGTTTCTGAACTCTGTAAGAACTGGGCGTCAAACCGGTCACACTCTACCGATATGTCGACCCGAACGGTAATCTGCGCGACTACGGGAAACGAGTTCTCAGTGCTTAGCGTAGGATTCCGCACTCTCCGGCATCAGACCCCTTGGTGGAGGTGCGGATCGCCGATGCAACGAAGAAAACGAAGATTGAGTTTCCAGCGCCGGCGGCATCGGAAGACGGGAAGGCTGATGAGACCATATCTTCCCGCGCGCGTGGTCGTGCCGCCCGCTCAGTGACAACTGCGGGAATGACAGAGGGGACGCGATTGACTTTGGATCTGACGCAACTCGGCCTTGAGAAGGTGGATGAGGTCGGCCTCAACTCAGCCGTGCAAACTACACGGTCGATTATCAAGGAATTCGCATAACCATCGAACTTGGAGGTGATGGAAAAAGAAGTATCTAAAAGACCGTGGTGTTCGAGATTGTAAATGGATGCGCTGTCTGTTCTCCCATTGAAAACGTTGCCCGGACAAAGTTTGTTATTTTCCGGAACTGTTGATCCAGGCAATGTCTTTCATGCCATTGTATATACATCGAGAACGAAGACCCTGACCAGATGGCCCTTCAGCTCGGTCCCGTTGCACCCGGAGGCTTGTCATGAACGAACCTGTCGTCCCGTTCGACCTGATGCGCATGTTTTTTGGCACCGATCCTGCCCTGTTCTATCTCGAGATCGTTTTCCGGACCTGCGTCATTTACCTTTACGCGTTGGTGCTGATCCGGTGGGTCGGCGGTCGTGGCATCGCGCAGATGTCCACGGTCGAATTCCTTTTGGTCATTGCCTTGGGATCGGCTGTTGGTGACGCCATGTTTTATCCCGAAGTGCCGATCCTTCACGCGATGCTGGTGATTTCAGCAGTTGTCCTGATCAACAAGGGAATCGACACGCTCATCTTTCAGTTTCGGCCTATCGAGAAGGCGGTAGATGGGGTCACGGCCGAGGTCGTGCGTGACGGCGTAATCGTTCTCAAGACATTGCGTCGCCATAAACTGGGACGCAGCGAGGTATTCGAAGCGTTGCGGGAGCAAGGTTACAGTAGTCTGGGCGAAATCCGCAGGGCCTATCTGGAAACGTCAGGTCGCTTCAGTGTTTTTCCGACCGCTGAACCGCTTTATGGCCTGCCGATCGAACCCGCATGGGATTGTGAGCCTCCTCAAACGGTTGAACCAGGAACTCTTGTCGATAGGTCCGAGCCTTTGGCTTGCTGCAAATGCGGCCACGTCTTGCCGCGGAACACAAACTCAACGCCGAACGCCTGCGGCAATTGCGGGAATACAACCTGGACCCCCGCCCTCATTATCCAGAAACAAGATATCAGCGGCGGTTAGCTCTGGATGTGCAGGGCGACCATTCGCAACATCTGGCCGCCCTGGTTTATATCCGATCAGGCAGCTTTGGCTGACTTCGCGGCCACATTCACGGTCTTCTCAGCAAGGTCGGTCAGATCCTCATCGGTCTGCGTCTCTTCCTTCAACGTTTTTTCGAGCAGCTTCGCGGCATCGGACATTCCGAGCTCCGTCGCCCATCTGCGGAGTGTTCCATAGCGGGTGATTTCATAGTGTTCCACCGCTTGAGCGGATGAGATCAGGCCAGCATCCAGAGCGGCGGTACCGCTGAAATCACTGATGATCTCCTCGCCCTCATCAATGATGCCCTTGATTGCTTCGCAGGTCTTTCCGCGGGCGGGCTTTCCGAGAATGTCGAACACCTGTTCCAGACGGGATACATGCTCTTCTGTCTGTTCCTTGTGTTTTTCGAATGCTTCCTGCAGCTTTTCGTTGATCGCGGCCCGGCGCATCTTTGGCAGAGCCTTGAGTATCTGTTTTTCGGCGAAATAGATGTCTCGGAGGGTGTCGTGAAACAGATCCTTCAGCGTTTTTACCTTGGTCATTTCGATTGCTCCTTTGGTTGGCGAGGGGATTTCCCGTCAGGTGAACACCGTTGACACCACTCACGTTCCGGTCCCGAAACGAAGTTCGTGAAGATAGGCAATTTGCGGCCGAGCGACGTCACCAAACGCGCCGACGGTGTGACGAACTTGGCCGAGGTCTGGGGATGGCCTGTCGGAACCTTCCGGACGAACATGGCGTTTCACTTACGGTAACCTGCAAAGCAGCTGACAATGGGAGGTCTCTGAATGGCGGCGCGTGCGCTCTGGAAAGGACAGTTGCGACTGTCGCTCGTGTCGATCCCGGTCGAGCTTTATTCGGCAACGCGCAGCGCCGCGAAAATCTCTTTCCGCCAGATTCACAAACCTTCGGGCAAGAGAATTCGCTATGAAAAGACCGTGCAGGGCATCGGCCCCGTCGACACCGATGATATCGTCAAGGGTTACGAGGTTAGCGATGACGAGTACATCCTGATCGACCCCGACGAGATCGACGCCGTAAAGCTGGAGACGAAAAAGACGCTGGAACTGGTGCAGTTCGTCGGTGCCTGCGAGATCGCACCGATCTATTTCGACAAACCCTATTATCTGGTGCCCACCGATGATCTGGCCGAAGATGCGTATCGCGTGGTGCGCGATGCCTTGCGTGCCAGTGACAAGGTGGGAATCGGTCAGGTGACCCTGCGCGGCAAGGAATATCTGGCGGCGGTGCGTCCCTGCGGCGATGGTTTGCTGCTCGAAACGCTGCACTACGCCGACGAGTTGCGCGATGCCGAGCCGATGTTCAGCCAGATCGAGGATGCCAAATCGGACAAGGACTTGCTTGAGGTCGCGACCACTTTGATCGAGCGCAAGACAGCGCCGTTCGATGCAGTCAGCTACTCCGACAGCTACGCCGACGCGCTGCGCGTTCTGCTTGAGGCCAAGCAGAAGAACAAGAAGACACCGCGCGTTTCCACTTCGGGCGATGAGGGGGACAACAAGGGCGACAATGTCGTCGATCTCATGACGGCGCTGAAGGAAAGCGTCAAATCCGCCGAGAAGAAAAAGACCCGTAAGAAGAAGGCGTCGTGATGGCCAAGGCGGCGGACAAGCTGGCCGAATACAATGCCCGGCGCGACTTCGACAGTACCGGCGAACCGGCGGGCAAGCTGGGCCGCGCCCGGCGGACCGGGCTGAAGTTTCTGGTGCAGAAACATGACGCAACCCGCCTGCATTACGATTTCCGGCTGGAATGGGATGGCGTTTTGCTGAGCTGGGCCGTGACGAAAGGACCGAGCGCGGACCCGGGCGAGAAACGCCTTGCCGTGCGGACAGAGGGTCATCCGCTTTCCTATGCCGATTTCGAAGGGACGATCCCCAAGAGCGACTATGGCGGCGGCACAGTGATGCTGTGGGATCAGGGCACATGGCAGCCGGAGGGCGACCCTGATCAAGGACTGAAAGACGGCAAGCTGTCATTCACCCTTCAGGGCGAGCGTATGAAGGGCGGCTGGGCACTGGTGCGGATGCGTGGCAAGGAAAAGCGCGAGAACTGGCTGCTGATCAAGCACCGTGACGTATATGCGTCGGATCACCCGGAAGGGCTGACCGATAGCGCCATTACATCCATCACCACGGGTCGCGATATGGCGGCGATTTCCGAGGGTGCCAAAGCCACCGATCCGCCTGCGCCCGAGGCGACGCGCAAGGGGAAACGCCCCGGTTTCCACGCGCTTCAGCTTGCCACTCTTTATGACGAGGCGCCCGAAGGCAACGATTGGCTGCACGAGACGAAGTTCGACGGCTACCGCGCGCTGGCCGCGCTTGGCAAGGGCGGCACGCGGTTCTTTACCCGGTCGGGCAAGGACTGGACCGACCGGTTCGGGGCGCTTGCGGGTGCATTCGATCCCTTGCCTTGCGAGGCGGCGCTGATCGATGGCGAGGTGATGGCGGCACGGATCGAAGGCTCGGCCTTTTCGGCGTTGCAGGTGGCGCTGTCAGAGGGTGCGCCGCTGGTGTTCTACGCGTTCGATCTGCTGTCGCTGGATGGCGAGGACTTGACCGGTGCGCCGCTGTCGGATCGGCGCGACCGGTTGGCCGAATTGCTGTCCGGCGTGTCGCAGGACGGTGCATTGCGGCTGAGCGAGCATGTGGTCGGCGGCGGGCCGGAAATTTTCGCCAACGCGTGCAAGGCAGGGGCCGAGGGCATCATCTCGAAACGGATCGACGCCCCCTATCGCGGCAGACGGACCAAGGCCTGGCGCAAGATCAAATGCTCGCGGCGGCAGGAATTCATCATAGGCGGGTTCAGCCCGTCGGACAAGGCGGGGCGCCCCTTTGCATCGCTTCTGATTGGCACTTACGACGGCGACAGGCTGCGCTATCGAGGACGCGTCGGCACCGGTTTTGCCGAGGCGGATTTCGATCAGTTGCAGGCCGCGATGACCGCGCGGAAAACCTCGCCATTCGACGATGTGCCGGACGATATCGCGCGCGGCGCGAACTGGCTGCGCCCCGACTTGGTGGCCGAGGTGGAATTCGCAGAATTCACCGCCGACGGATACGTGCGGCACGGCAGCTATCTGGGGCTGCGCGGCGACAAGGATGCCAAAGCGGTCAGGATCGAAACGCCCAAGGAGGATGACATAGCCGAAACCGTGCTTGGCGTCACGATTTCAAGCGTCGGCAGGCGGGTCTTTCCCGATGCGGGCTGCACCAAGCTGGATATCGCGCGTCACTATGAACGGGTCGGCGCCCGGATGATCGAACTGGCGGGCCACCGGCCGCTGTCGCTGTTTCGCTGTCCCGGCGGACTGGGCGAACCGTGCTTCTTTCAGAAACATGGCGGCGGTGGGATGCCCGATGCGCTGTCTCATATCGAGATCGAGGAGAGCGACGGCGATCGCGCCGATTATCTCTATGCCACACGGCCCGAGAGCCTCGTGGCCGCAGCGCAGATGGGAACGGTGGAGTTTCACATCTGGGGCGCGCGCACCGACCGGCTGGAGCGGCCCGACCGGCTGGTCTTTGACCTCGACCCCGACGAGGCGCTGGATTGGAGCGAGGTGCACGCGGCGGCCTTCGAGGTGCGCGAGATGCTGGCGCGGCTCGGGCTGAAGGCCGGGGCGATGGTCACCGGCGGCAAGGGCATCCATGTCTGGATGCCGCTCAGGCGGACGCGGGGATGGGACACCGTCAAGCTTTTCGCCAAGACCTTTGCGCATGTTATGGCGGATAAATCGCCTGACCGTTATACCGCCACCATGTCGAAGAAAAAGCGCAAGGGCCGCATATTCATCGACTGGCTGCGCAACGAACGCGGCGCGACGGCCATTGCGCCCTATTCGGTTCGCGCCCGCAAGGGGGCACCGGTCGCCCTGCCGGTGACATGGGACGAGTTGGAGAGGCTCAAAGCCGCCAACAGTTTCCGCATGAACGGTATGGACGCGCGGCTGAAATCGCCGTGCCCTGCGCTGGAGCAGCAAAAGAACCTGCAATCGCTGACCGATGGCGTCATCGACAGGTTACAGGATTGGGCTGGCCAAACCTAATCGGCAACAGCAAGACAGGAGGCGACATGGCGGCGAAAAGCGGATCCAAGACGGTCATTTACGCAGCACTTGCGGGCAATGCGCTGATCGCCGTGACCAAGTTCGCGGCGGCCGCCTATACCGGGTCGTCCGCGATGCTGTCGGAGGCCGTGCATTCCGTCGTGGATACCGCCAATCAGGGGCTCCTGCTACTCGGCATCGCGCGCTCCAGACGACCGGCCAGCGCGGCCCACCCGTTCGGCCATGGCATGGAGGTCTATTTCTGGTCCTTCGTCGTAGCCATTCTGATCTTCGGGCTTGGGTCCGGCATTTCCTTTTACGAAGGTTTCAGCAAGCTGGCCAATCCGCATCCGGTAACCAGCTTCACCGTCAACTATATCGTGCTGGGGCTCGCGCTGATCTTTGAGGGAACGGCCTGGACCCTGGCGTACCGTGAATTCAACCGCGTCCGCGGAACGCGCGGCTTCCTTCAGGAAGTGCGTCGCTCGAAGGATCCCACGGTGTTCACCGTCCTGTTCGAGGATAGCGCCGCGATGCTGGGGCTTGTCGCCGCGTTTGTCGGGCTGCTCGCAGTTCAATATCTGGACATCCAATGGGCAGACGCCGCCGCATCTATCGTGATAGGAATCATCCTGGCGCTGACCGCGCTCGGGCTTGCCTATGAGACCAAAAGCCTGCTGACAGGAGAGGCTGCGGCCAGCGCGACGACCAAGGCAATCCGCGCAATGGCGCTGGAGGAGCCTGCGGTGCTTGGGCTGAACGATCTGAAGACTTTACATTTCGGACCCAGCGACGTCCTTGTCGCGCTCAGCCTTGATTTCCGTGACCGCTCCGACCTTGCAGATGTGGAACGCACGGTCCGAAGCCTTGAACGCAGGATCAAAGAGCAGTTTCCGACCATCACCAACATCTTCATCGAAGCGCAGGCGCGGGAGGATCATGTAGAGGGCGCACAGCAATAGCGGCATCGAATCCGTGGCGTGGAAATATGACCGTGCCCAGTGTCGATCCGACGGAGAAAGAGGGCTTGGCGATGATACGGATCGACCTTGAAGCCATCACGGGGAAATTTCCAGGGAACGTTTTGCGATCTCGTTCGTTCTCCGAAAGAGGAGGGAGAGTTCATGGTGAAATTCTCGCGTCGTGGTTTTCTTCGGACGGCGGTTTCTACTGCTGTCGCAATTCATGTGATACCGCTCCACAAGGCGCTGGCGGATCTGCAGACCGCACCCCAACATCAACCGCCGAACTGGATCCGCGATGGCAAGATCAGGTTCCGCCAGGACGGCATCCCCAAGGTCACCGGCAACAAGGTTTTCGCCATCGACATTCGCGCGCGCGACATGCCCGGCTGGCCCGACACGCAGTCCCACGCGCTGCTGTTGCGCGCCGACAGGGCCGACCGGCGGTTTGAGGGGGTAAACGAGACGCTTTTGCCCGACGATCTGCGCCCCGATGTTCTGATCACCGACCCCGAGGTGCAGCGCGACGGCGTGACCATGACCCAGGAGGATTTCTATGGCCGCCTGCTGTTGCCCGTTGGTGAAGCGCCGCGCTATCTGGGGCAGCCGGTGGCGCTGCTGATCTATCATGATTATGCGCGATTCCGCCGCGCCAGACGCCTTTTGCTATTCAACGCGGAGGCGCTGGTCTGGGGCGATGAAGTGCCACCGCCCGACCTGACCCCCTATGGCGGTGCGCGCTTCGTGCGGATCGGCGGCGCGACGCCCGACGCGCCCGACCGGTTCTCGCCGCTGGCCGACACGCTGGTCTTTGCGGATTTCGAAAGCGGCTCGCCCTGGCCCGAGGCCGACCCGCAGGGCGACACCGGCGCCCGCGCCATGGCGCATGCCGCCGATCTGCGCGCGGAACTGGACAATCCGCCCGAAGGCTGGGCTGTCTACAAGGGGCGCTATGCGTCGCAATTCGTCGATCCGGCAGCACTTGAGCCGGACAATGGCAATTCCTGGTATGATGCCGAGAACGGCGCGCTGCATGTCGTCGTGGGCACACAGTCACCCTATACCAATGCCGATCACATTGAAAAGATGGTGCAACGCAGCCGGTTTGCATTGAACGAACTGCACCTGCACCCCGGCTATACCGTTGGATATGGCCAGAAGGAACACCACGTCCTGCCCTATTATGTCGCGTTGGCGGCGCTTTATGGCGAGGGGCGGCCGGTGCGGCTGGCGCTGGACCGCTATTCGCATTTTCAGGGCGCGATCAAGCGGCATCCGATCTACACCGAGATGACGCTTGCCGTGGACCGCAAGACCGGGCTGTTCCAGTCGCTGGCAGCGGATCTGCGGGCCAACGGCGGCGGGGTCAAGAATTTCAGCCCTTCGGTCGGTCAGGTGGCGGCAAGCGCATTGCAGGGCATCCATTACTTTCCGAAATCCGACCTGTCGGTGGTGGTCGAGGCATCGCGCGCCCCCACCGCCGGGTCGATGCGCGGCTACGGCACGCTGCAATCCATGGTGGCGTTCGAATTGCTGGTGGATGAGGTGGCGGAGGATCTGGGACTCGACCCCATCGAGTTGCGCCGGCGCAATCTGATGCACAGCGGCATGAAAAATACCCAGGGCGCAATCCCTGCGGGGACCATGCGCGCCGGCGAATTGCTGGACGCGGCCGAGGCCGATCCGCTCTGGACCGGGCGGGCCGAGCGCAAACGACAGTTCGAGGCCGACAATCCCGGCTATCGCCATGGTGTCGGCGTGTCCTGCGTGCAAAAAGATTATGGCACCGGGGCCGAGGCGGCGCTGGTCCAGTTGGAGATCACGCCCGAGGGCGAATTGCATATGCGGCACGTTGCGTCGGAAATCGGCTGCGGGTCGACCACGTCGCAGATGCTGATGACCGAGCGACATCTGGGTCGTTATGCCGACCGTGTCGATTTCGCGGTGATCGACTGGCCAAGCCTGCCCCTGACCAGCAACAACGAACCCTATACCATGTCGCAAGCGGATCAGGACGAGGCAGAGCAAGATCCCCATTGGGTGCCGCGCATCACATCTCCGCGCAGCGCGTCGAACTCCGCTTATTACTTTAGCCATGCCACAAGCGAGGCCGCGCGCCTGCTGTTTGACCTCGGCTTGTGGCAGGCCGCACTTAGCATCTGGCAGGAGGGCATCGGCGGCGGTCAGGCCGGTCCACTGGCCATACGCCGCGATCAGGCCGAATGGCGCGACGGGCATCTGGTGGCAAGCGGATTGCAACCGCTGAGTTTTGCTGACCTTGCGAAACGCGTCCATGAAAAAGGGCTGATCACCGGCGTCACGATTCACACCTTCAACCGCTGGGCATGGGCAACTGGCGAATTCGACGTGGACGGCATCGCTGTCACGGGGGCCATTGATGCCCTTTCGGTAAAATGGGGCGATGGCGCGACCGCTGCGAAAAAAGCCCGGATGAGCGACGCTGGATATGCCTTTCAGCCGCGGACAAAAGTGACCTACCCGCCGGTGCAACGCAACAATGCTTCCGTGGTCTATTACGCGCCGGTCGCCACGATCGTGGAACTGTCGGTCAACACCGGTTCGGGCGAGGTGCAGATCCTGTCGCACAAATCCTGGATGGAATGTGGCAACATGATCGTTCCCGAACTTGTCTCGGGACAGTTGCAGGGCGGGATCGCGATGGGGATCGGCCACGCGCTTTACGAGGAAATGCCGCTGTATGAGGACGGCCCCGGAAACGGCACATGGAATTTTAACCGCTACCGTTTGCCCCGCGCCAGCGATGTCGCCGTCTGGTCGCAGACAGGCGATGTCATAGCACCCCTGTCAGCGACGGACCCGCCCAAGGGCATCGCCGAGGTGGTGATGATCCCCGTGGTATCGGCGGTCTGCAACGCGGTTCACGACGCAATCGGGGTGCGGTTCCATGAAACGCCGCTGACGCCCGACCGGATCAAGGAGGCCCTGTCATGAGCGATCGCATGCTGTCCGTCACGATGCGGATCAACGGAAAGGACACCGACCCCGTCGATCTCCCCGAAGATTTAATGTTGCTCGAATATCTACAGGAATACCTGAACTTGACCGGCACGCGCTATGGCTGCGGTCAGGGGGTCTGCCACGCCTGCGCGGTCATCCACGACGCGCCCGGCGGACCGGAGGTCGTGCCCACCTGCATCACCGGCGTGGCCTGGGCCAACGGGCGCAGTTTTCGCACCGTTGAGGGACATGCAACCCGCGACGAACAGGGCAACGTGACGCAGCTTTTGCCAGTGCAACAAGCGTTTCTGGATCATTTCTCGTTTCAATGCAGCTATTGCACCCCCGGTTTCGTGGCCGCCGCCACTGCATTGGTCGAACGGCTGGAAGCCGGGCCGGTTGCGCGCGAGGATGTCGAGGATGTCGTGCTGGAGGCGCTGAACGACAACATCTGCCGCTGCACCGGCTATGTGCGATACCTTAAGGCGACGCGCGACGTGATCCTGAACACGCCCGGTCTGACCACTGGGGAGGTCGCGGCAAGCGACACCGCCACATGAGGCGGGCACTGCTGATCCTCGCCGGTCTGCTGGCATTTGTCGTTGTGGCGGCGGTGATCGTCTATGTCGCCTTCACCGGCCCCGGCGAAATCCCGCCCGCCAGCCGCGATCTGGCAAACCTGTCCGCCGAGGAACGCGCCGAGATGGCGCAAGCCGGGGAGTATGTGGCGCGCACCGGCGATTGCGTGGCCTGTCACAAATCGCCCGACGGGCTGTCGCTGGCGGGCGGCACGCCGATGGAAACGCCGTTCGGCACGATCTATGGCAGCAACATCACCCCGTCGCGCGATCATGGCATCAGCGGATACAGCGCCGACGATCTGTATCGCGTGATGGTTTACGGCATCGCGCCGGGCGGCTCGCACCTGTATCCGGCGATGCCCTATACCTCGTATCACGCGATCTCGCGCGCCGACAACGATGCGCTCTGGGTCTGGCTGATGGCGCAGGAACCGGTCGAGCGGCCCAACCGGCCGGCCGAACTGATCTTTCCGTTCAACCTGCGCCCGCTGCTGGCGTTCTGGAACCTGATCTATCGTCCCGATCCGCCGGACCAGCCGGTTCACGGCATCACTGCGCCGCAGGAGGATCAATTGGCCCGGGGGCGGTATCTGGTCGAGGTGCTGGGCCATTGCAGCGAATGCCATACGCCGCGCAACCTGGCCTATGCCCGCAAGGCCGATGCACACCTCCAGGGCAATGTGATCGAGGATGCGCTGGCCCCCGACATCACGCCTGCCGGTCTGGCGCGACGGGGGTGGAACACGCAGGATCTGGAGCGTTTCCTTGGCCAGGGCCTGTCGCCGCAGGGGGTGATGACCTTCCGCATGTTCCCGGTGCTCAGCCATTCGACGAAATACATGACGCCCGAGGATATCGCGGCTGTCGCCACCTATCTGATGCAAGACGCGCCCGCGCCAACGTCGCCTGAACCGCGCCCCGAGGCCATCGCGCAGAACGCCGAGGGTCACAACCATTACCTTGGCCTTTGCGCCGGGTGTCATGGTGCAAACGGTGAAGGACAGCCCTATGGCTCGGTTCCTCTGCGCAGCAATACCAGCACCATGTTCGACAATCCGCTCAACCTCGTGCGCATCATCCGCGAAGGAATTCCGGCGCGCCACCTGACCGGGTACCAGCGAATGCAGGAAATGCCCGCCTTCAAGGACAGGCTGAACGATGCAGAGCTGACCGCGCTGGTCAATTATCTGCGCCAGCGATGGGGTGGTCACGAACAGGCGCTGTCGGTCGAGGCGGTCACGGACACACCGGGCTGACGCAGCACAGCGCCCGCAATCACGGCAATGAGGGTCAATGAAACGCACCACCCACGGACACCACACCGCCCGTTCGCCGGGAAGCGCAGGTCGGGGTATGGTGCTGTTCGTGCCGGTGATCCTTGCCGGTTGCGACGGGCGGCAATCGGTGCTGTCGCCGGGCGGGGCCGATGCGCGGGTGCTGGGCGATCTGTTCTGGGTCATGCTGGTCGGCGCGGTTGTCCTGTGGCTGCTGGTCAACGGGTTGTTCTTTTATGTCACCCGGATCAACCGCGCGGCGATGTCGCGCCGGTTTGCCAACGGGCTGATCGTCGGCGGCGGCGTGGTTTTCCCCACCGTGGTTCTGGGCGCGCTGCTGACCTATGGGCTGTCGATCATGCCCGACCAGCGCGCGCCGGGCGAAGGGCTGACGCTGCGGGTGACGGGCGAGCAATGGTGGTGGCGGGTGGAATACTGGCCCGAGAGGGCCGACGCTCCCATTGTCGCGGCCAACGAAATCCGCCTGCCGGCAGGTCGGCGCAGCGAGATCGTGCTGGAATCTGCACGGGTCATTCATTCTTTCTGGATTCCGGGCCTCGGGGGCAAGATGGACATGTTTCCGGGCCGCGAAACCCGCATGTCGCTGTTGCCGGAAGCGCCGGGCAGCTGGCGCGGGCAATGCGCCGAGTTCTGCGGTGCCAGCCATGCGCTGATGGCGTTTGAGGTGGTGGCGATGCCGCCCGACGATTTCGCCGACTGGTTGCAGGCGCAGGCCGCCCCCGCCACCGCACCGAAAACCGAAGCCGCCGAACGCGGCGCGCGGGTATTTGCGCGCGAGGGCTGCGGCGCCTGTCATGCAGTGCGCGGCACCGATGCGCGCGGCGCGGTGGGGCCGGACCTGACCCATGTAGGCAGCCGCCTCAGCCTCGGTGCCGGCACGCTGGGCACCACACTGGCGGATTTCGAGCAGTGGGTGACGCATACCGGCGCGATCAAGCCCGAGGTGGAGATGCCCGGCTATGACCATCTGAGCACCGCCGACCTGTCCGATCTGGCGCAATTTTTGAAGGGGCTGGAATGAGCGACACCACACAGACCGGCCCCAGCGGCCCCTATCCGCCAACCGAGGCGATGCTGGCCGAACCCGTGCCGCAGGACGAACAGGACCGCACTGCGGCAGAGTTGCGCGCGGCGTGGGAGCCGCCGAAAGGCTGGCGCTACTTCACCGCCGTTAACAACTCCGAGGTCGGGCTGTGGTACGCGCTGACCGCCTTCGGCTTCATGCTGCTGGCGGGGATCCTGGCGTTGCTGATGCGGGTGCAGCTGGCGGTGCCTGGGAACGATCTGATCTCGGCCGACCGGTTCAACCAGTTCTTCACCATGCACGGCTCGGCGATGATGTTCCTCTTTGCGGTGCCGATGTTCGAGGCCATCGCGATCCTGATCCTGCCGGCGTTTCTGGGCGGGCGCGACATGCCGTTCCCGCGCCTGTCGGCCTTCGGGTTCTGGTGTTTCGTCATCGGCGGCGTCTTTGTCATGGGCTCGCTGCTGTTCGACGCGGCCCCCACCGCCGGGTGGTTCATGTATCCACCCCTGGCTACCCAGGACGAGGGACCGGGCAGCGATATCTGGCTGCTGGGCCTAAGCTTCATCGAGATCGCGTCGATTGCCGCTGCGGTCGAGTTGATTGTCGGTGTCCTGAAATGCCGCCCGCCGGGGATGCGCGTCAACATCATGCCGCTTTATGCGTGGTATGTGCTGGTGGTGGGCGGAATGATCCTGTTCGCCTTTCCGCCGCTGATCGCGGGTGATTTCCTCTTCGAGCTCGAGCGCAGTTTTGACTGGCCGTTCTTTGACCCCACGCGCGGCGGCGACCCGATGCTGTGGCAACACCTGTTCTGGATCTTCGGTCATCCCGAGGTTTACATCGTCTTCCTGCCCTCCATCGCCATCGCCGCCATGGTGATCCCCACCGTCGCGCGACGGCCCATCGTCGGCTATTCGTGGATCGTGCTGAGCGCCGTCGGCACTGGATTCCTGTCCTTCGGGTTGTGGGTGCATCACATGTTCACCACGGGGCTGCCCAACATTTCGCTGGGGTTCTTTTCGGCGGCAAGCGAGGCGGTGGTGATTCCTACCGGAATCCAGCTGTTCGCCTTTGCCGCGACGCTGATTGTCGGTCGGGTGAAGATGAGCCTGCCGATGCTGTGGATCGCAGGCGCACTGGCGATTTTCATCGCCGGCGGGCTGACCGGCGTGATGCTGGCGATCGCGCCGTTCAACTGGCAGGTGCATGACACCTATTTCATCGTGGCGCATCTGCATTACACGCTGTTCGGCGGCATGGTGTTTCCGGTGATCGCGGGGGTCTATTACTTCTTCCCCTTCATCCGCAAGAAAATGCTGAGCGAACGTCTGGGCCGCTGGGCCTTCTGGCTGATCTTTACCGGGTTCAACGTGACGTTCCTGCCGATGCATCTGACCGGCCTGCTGGGCATGCCCAGGCGGGTGTTCACCTACCCCGAGGCGGCGGGCTGGGGCTTGCTGAACATGATTTCCACCCTTGGCGCCTTTGTCATTGCCGCCGGGTTCGCCGTGTTCGTCTGGGACCTTCTGCGCCCCAAGGGTGACCAGAAACAGGTGCCGCGCAACCCGTGGGATGCCGGCACGCTGGAGTGGAGCCATAACGTTCCGGCAGAATTCTGGGGCGCACGGTCGATCCCGCATATCACGTCGCGTTATCCGCTCTGGGACGACCCCAAGCTGGTCGAGCGGATGGATGCGGGGCGCTACTACCTGCCCGACAGCCCGCATGGCCACCGTGAAACGCTGGTGACCAGCGTGATCGATGCCAGCCCCGAACTGGCCCAGCGGGTGACCGGCCCCACATGGATCACGCTTTGGGCGGCTGGTTTTACCGGCGGCGCGTTCATCTTTCCGACGTTCCATATGTACGTGTCCGCTATCGTCTCGGGTGCCTTCGCAGTGGTGTGCATCCTCTACTGGCTTTGGACGTCCACCGCCCGCCCGCCGGAACATGGCATGCGCGATGCCGGGCTGGGACTGTCTCTGCCGACCTATGCCTCGGGGCCAAAGGCGGTCGGCTGGTGGGCGGTCTGGATCACCATGCTGGGCGATGCCACCGCATTCGCCAGCGTCGTGTTCGGGTTCTTTTTCTACTGGACTGCAAAGTCGGATTTCCCGCCCGAAGGCGCAGTGCATGCCGCCCCGGTGCTTGTGGGCCTTGCAGTGGCGGCGCTGGCCCTGTCCTGGGCGCTGACGCTGGGCGCGCGGCACTGGAATGGCGCGGGGCGCCTGGGCGCGGCGCGCGGTGCGCTGGTTGGCGCGCCCTTGCTGGCGGCGGGGGGCTGTGCGGCGCTGATCCTGTCGGTGCAGCAACTTGAGCCGTCCAGCCATGTCTATCCGGCGATCATCTGGGCGCTGATGATCTGGGTCGTGGCCCATGCGCTGGTCGGCATCATCATGCAGCTTTATTGCCTGGCGGGCAGCCTGACCGGCAAGCTGACGCCGCGCCATGATGCGGACCTGTGGAACATCACGCTGTTCTGGCATTTCCTGTGCCTGACCGTGCTGGTTGCCGGCGCGGTGATCGGCCTTGCACCGGGGGTTCTGTGATGACTGGCGAACACCAGCCACGCCCCGACGAAGAGCGCCGCGAATTCCGCGAAGAGCGCGAGAGCCTGTGGCGCATCACCCTTGCCCCGGTCATATGGGCCGCGCATTTCGTGACCAGCTACGCCGTTGCTGCGGTGATCTGTGCCAAGGCGCCCGGCCTGCTGGACACAGCCCGATTGGGGCTGATGCTGGCCACGGTTCTCGCGCTGGCGGTGGTCGCGTGGCTGGGGTGGCGTGCCTGGCGGCAATGGGACGTTGGCAATACCGGCGACTACACCAACGCCCTGGGCGTGTCCGAGGACCGGCACCAGTTCCTCGGCCATGCGGCGGTGTTGCTGGCGCTGATCTCGGCCATCGGCGTGATCTATGGCACCCTGCCCGTTCTGTTGCTGGACACCTGCCGATGAGGGGCGCGGCGTTGATATCCGCGTGTGTGCTGGCCGCATTCATCTGGGCGGCCCCGCTGGAGGCATGGTTCGGCGCGGCGTTTCCCGCCCATATGCTGCGCCACATGATGCTGGTCGCGGTGATACCGCCGCTGCTGGTACTAGGCGCGCCCGGGTGGGCGGACCGGGTGGCGCTGCCGCCGATGATCGCCGCGGCCATCGAATTCGTGCTGGTCTGGGCCTGGCATCTGCCCGGCGCTTATGGGCTGGCCTTTCTCAGCGACGTCGGCTTCGTGGCCGAACAGGGCAGTTTTCTGGCTGCGGGTCTGCTTGTCTGGGCCGGCTGTCTGCGCACCGATCAGCCGCTGATGGGCGCGGGCGGATTGCTGCTCACGTCGATGCACATGACGCTGCTGGGCGCGCTGATCGTGCTGTCGCCGCGCGATCTTTACGCCGAGATCTGTGGCGTGGCGCCTGACCTTTCAGCGCAGCAACTGGGCGGGCTGCTGATGCTTGCGATCGGCACGCCGGTCTATCTGGTGGCCGGGCTGTTCCTGACCGGGCGCGCCCTCGGCAAGATGGAGGCGCACCCATGAGGCGTATCTGGCAGACCCTGACGGTTCTGGCGGTGCTGGGTATTATGGTCGGCGGCGCGGTCGTCGGGTTCGGGCTTTACAACGTGTCCGCGCGGATGGGGCATCTGCCGGGCGTGTCCTGGGTGCTGCACACCACGTTCCGCAACTCGGTACGGCTGCGCGCGGAAAAACCCGCAAACATGCCGGACCTGGGCGATCCCGACCTGATCGAACTGGGCGCGCGCCATTACGATACCGCCTGCCGCACCTGTCATGCCGCCCCCGGCCAGACCCGCACTGCCACCATGGCGGCGATGGTGCCGGCACCGCCCCATATCGAGATCGCCGTGCAGGACTGGCAGCCGCATCATCTGCATTGGATCGTCGCTAATGGCGTGAAGATGAGCGGGATGCCCCATTGGCCCGCCGCGCGGGATGACGATGTCTGGCCGGTCGTCGCCTTTCTGACCTCGGTACAGCGGGGAATGGATGGTGCCGACTACACCGCCCTGACCCGCCTGCCAAAGGGCGACGCCCCCCAAGCCTATTGCCTTGGCTGCCACGGGCAAGGTGGCAGCGCCCATGTGCCGCCCCTCGGGCAGCAAAGCGCCGCCTACCTTGAGATGTCGCTGCACGCCTATCTGGAAGGCACCCGCGCCAGCGGAATCATGGCGCAGTCGGTGAGCCGGGTTTCCCCCGACGCCCTGAACGACCTGGCGCTTTGGTTCGCAGAGCAGACCCCCGAACCCGGCCCAGCACCGCAGATGTCGCCACAGCTTGCCGAACAGGGCCGCGCGCTGGCCCATGCCGCTACCGCCGATCCCGACGTGCCCGCCTGCGCCGCCTGCCATGGCCCGAACGCCAGCGAGACCTCCGAGCTGTTTCCGGTCCTGTCCGGCCTGCCCGCCCCCTATCTCAGCACGCAACTGCGGTTGTGGCGCGACGCCGGACGGGGCGGTGGTGCGCGGGCGGAGCTGATGCGCAAGGCGGCCCGCAATCTGAGCGACAGCGATATCGGCGCGCTTGTCGCCTATTACGCCACCTTGCCTGCCAGCGAAAGCGACCCGGGGCATGACTGAAAATCACGCGCTCAGCGATGTTCTTGACCGACTGGAGTCCGCCGTCGATGGAGATGAGATCACGGTGCAGGAAGTCATTGAAAGGCTTGGACGAAGGTCGTTCGCGTCCGTCATGCTGATTTTTTCGCTCATTTCCACCTCACCCGCCAGTGCGATACCGGGCATCACCGCGGTGGTTGCCGCCATCACGTTTCTCTTGGTTGTGCAAATGATCCTCGGACGCGGCCACCTCTGGCTGCCTGGCTCTATCACTCGCAGACGTCTGTCGACCGCCAAGCTCTGCAAGGGGATCGGATGGCTCCGCAAGCCTTTGCACTTCGTTGAACGGTTCCTGAAGGAACGGCTTACCTTCCTGTTTCATCGTCCCTGCTTTTACCTGCCGTTACTGCTGATCATGGCGCTCACGCTTTTCATGCCTTTCATGGAACTGGTTCCGACATCGGGCTCCATCGCGTCTGCCGTCATCGCGCTCTTCGCGGCCGCGCTGCTGACCCGCGACGGCGCATTGATGGTGGGCGCGTTGTTTCTTTTATCGGGTGTACCGATGGCAGTTTGGTACTTCGGATTCCACTGACATTCTGCAAAGGTGTTCCCCTTGGGCCGCTCCATGCCCAAAGCAGGTTTCGATCGGGAACCAGAATTGTACTGTAGGGTTCGTCCCGCGTAGCTGTTTCTTGGGAGGAATCTGTCATGCTGAGAAGTGAGTTGATCCCATTCTTCATCGGATTTGGGTTGGCGGCAGTCATTTTCGGGGCAAGTCGGCGGACTTCGTCTCCCCCCGCTACGCCCGATCGAGTTCGCGTCACAGGTCGGCGCGAAATGGTCGATCCGCCCCGGAGGTGGGATGAGGTTGACGAGGCCTCGGATGAATCGTTTCCGGCGAGTGATCCGCCGGCAAAGGGGTCGACTCCGGCTGGGGGCGGAATCGTATCATAAGCTCTTTTGATCACGATTTTGGCCACCTGTATTCGCCTGTGAGCAAGATATGCGCCCATCCGAGGGGTGAAATATGCGACAGAAGCTCATGCGGACTATCGAGACCTGCGTGTTTTCGGGCCGCCACGGCTGCTCAGCGACAACGGCTCCAGTTACGTCTCAGGCGACCTTGCCGATTGGTTGAAAGACAAGGGGATGAAGCACTCACGCGGCGCACCGTATCACCCGCAAAGCCAAGGCAAGATCGAGCGTTGGCACCAGACATTGAAGAACCGCATCTTGCTGGAAAACTACTTCCTGCCCGGAGACCTCGACGCTCAGATCGAAGCCTTCGTCGATCACTACAACCATCAGCGATATCACGAGAGCCTGAACAACGTCACGCCTGCCGACGTCTACTTCGGTCGTGACAAAGCCATTCTGCAGCAAAGGGAAAGGATCAAACGAAAGACACTCGAAGCGCGACGCTTGCATCACAGGCAACGCACCGCATAATCAAACCAACCAGATGAGCCAAACTCTCTCTTAGTTTACGCAGCCATTGGTGCCAAAAACCCTAACGACAGACAGTCCGCTTATCCTCACATCGTTTTTCGAGGAGAGTGACATTCCTGAATTGCGCAGGGGTGACATTATCGCTTTGCGGCTACATATGTAATACGTACAATGAGAGTTATGTTAAATATCGCGTACGCGGGTCCGAAAATCGAGCCGTTCGTGTCAGACTTGCGATTGAGTGCAGATACTGCACTTTTACAAGAAATGGAAAGATCGTGCAGCGCAAATGCTCCTGATCTCTTAGCCCAGCACGAAAATTCTGATCGGCATCCAGAGACCCATCACCACCATCATGACATTTTCGGTGAGCGAGACGAAACCAAGCGGGACATTGCTCTCCCCGCCAACACAGGCGCATTTCAACTCGCGCTTGTCTATATAGACCGCTTTGATAACCGATATCGCGCCGACCGTTCCGATGAACAAAGCGACGGGTGCCGACAGCCAGGTGAGCGCGCCGGCGACCATGAGGATACCGGCGAATGCCTCGCCGAACGGATAAATCTTGCCGTAGCGTACCCATTTGCGCGCCAGCAGGTCGTAATTCAGGAACATCGTTGAAAAACTCTCTACGTCCTGCAGCTTTTGCACGGCGAGGAAACACATGGAAATTGCAATAGACCACTCGATGGCCCTCAGGGTGAATAAGGCCTGGAAGCTGAACCACGACAGGCCGAGCGCCATCAGGAATGCGACGGAGAAGATCGCGATCACCGGTTGATAGGATGTCTCGGCGCGTTCATTTTTGGGTGCGTCGATATCGAAATGAACCCGCAATTCGTCATATCCGCCGATCCGCTCACCGGTGATCCAGGTTTGCGGTGTCGTTTCGACGCCGTGCTTTTCCATGAAAGCGTCGGTTTCCTCACGTGTGGTCAGATGGTGATCCTCGACCCGGTATCCTTCACGTTCGAGCAAGTCTTTCGATTTGAGACCATAGGGGCAGAGATGATCGGGCATGACCATCCGGTAAAGCTCGGCTGTACTAGGTGTGTTCTTGGACACGAAACTCCCTCCGCTTTCAGGTTCAGGCACCACAGTCATAAAAACCGCGATACCCTGCCCGCAGGCCGACATCGAGTTCAAGAACGAGGTTGGCTTCCTGCATCTCGCGATTGCCTATCTCCAGGGTATCGGTCCCGTCCGGCGTGATCAGCCGCAGAGACATGCCGTCGATGTTCCACGTCGTTATCGGGCTGTTGCCGCTGCTCTCGTCGTCGAGTCGCACCAGATCGCCGCTGATCTTGACGAGGGCCGCCGCACTGCCGCCCACTTCGCCAACCACAAGCGCAGGTTTGCTGGTCGTCGTATAGTTGAATGTGCAGGTGGCACCGCTGGGAAACAACTGTGCAATGTCTTCGTCGGTCAGAAATTCAAGATCGAGGATGGCTATTTCGGCGGATGAAAGCGCCTCGTCCAAGCCGACAATCTGGGCCGGTTCACTATTGCCCTTGCCCTGTTCGGTCGCTTCACCATTCGCGTCGATGTCGTTCACAAGATACTGCATCTCGGCGATTTCCTTATCCTGAGCAAAGATAATTTGGTCCGCCAGTTTTCTGACGCGCGGATCAGAGATATTGGCGCGGCTTGACGTCATGATCGCGATGGAGTGGTGCGGTATCATCGCACGCATGTAGCTGGTGTCCCCAACCGTAACCTGACTGCGGACGAGCCAGAGCGAGGCGGCAAAGGCCACGACGGCTCCGGCAAAAATGGCGGCATTGATGCTCTTGCTGGAATACATGGACAGCATGAAACCAAGCATGATGACCGCCATCGTCGCGCCCATCAGCAGCGCCATGTAGGCGCGCGTCTCTGACCAAAATACGTGGGTCCAGAGAAAGGTGTTCAAATACATCAGGATGAACATCACCACCGTAGAGGTGGCAATCATCGCAAAAAAACGTCCGTATGACATGAGTATCTCCGGTATCGAAAATGTATTTACTGTTGTAGGGAACAACTCTCCAGCGCTGGAATGTTCCATCTTGTCCGGAAATGTTTGGCATGTGGCCGGATTGCTCAATCGTCACGGTGTGTCGTGATCAAGAAGATCGTCGAAGCGGAACAACTGATGAGCAGAAAACCGTTCAGCGTCTCGACCCCTGCGAGCAAGCGCAGATGCCCTGTGGGATAAATGTCGCCAAGCCCCAGTGAGGTATAGTTCACGACTGAGAAATAGAAGACGTCCATGGGCGAAATGACGTTTTCTTGGACCAAGCCACCGAGACCCATCGATTCGCCGATTACCAGGCCGACGGCATAGAACCCGGATTCGATCACATGAGCGGGCGCCAGCACTAGAGTGCGACCAGCAAACTGCCATTGCGTGATGCCACCAGCTTCGTTCTTTCCATGGCGAAAGACACTGCACGAACATGCAAAAGCCCGCTCAGACCGAAGAGTACGACTGCCAGTATCGCGGCCCAACCCATAGCGGACTGCCGCTCTAGCCGGTCTCTTTCAGTTGTTCTTTATTTTTTTTGCTCCCTCGCCAGATCGGCCAGGATTGGACAGTCGGGACGGTGGTCGCCCGCGCAAGCGTTAACCAGATGTGCGAGCGTCGCGCGCATCTGGTTAAGCTCCACTATCTTATGGTCGATCCTCTCAAGATGCTCTTCTGCGATCTGTTTCACCTCGGCGCTGGCACGGTCAGTGTCAGCGTAAAGCTTCAAAAGGTTTCGACAGTCCTCGATGGTAAAGCCCAAGGCACGGGCTCTGCTCAGAAATGCCAGCTTGTGCACGTCGCTTTGCCGGAAACTGCGGTAGCCGTTGGCACTGCGCAAGGGCTGCACAAGCCCGATATCTTCATAGTAGCGGATCGTTTTGGCGGGTACGCCCGAAAAGTTGGCCACTTCTCCGATGTTCATCGTCTATTCCTTTTCATTCGGCTGGTTCAGGTGACAGGGACGCGGAAGGCTGGGCCAATTTCGCCTCATCCATCGCCGGACGAACCCGGCGCAGGCGCAATGCGTTCGTCAGGACGAAAACGGAACTGAGCGCCATGGCTCCCGCGGCCAGCACCGGTGAGAGCAGAAGGCCAAATACCGGGTAAAGCACGCCTGCCGCCACGGGGATCAGGGCGACGTTGTAGCCAAAGGCCCAGAACAGGTTCTGACGAATGTTGCGCATGGTGCGGGTCGAAACCTCGAACGCGTTCACGACGCCACGCAAATCGCCGGACATCAAGACCACATCGGCGGATTCGATGGCCACGTCGGTCCCGGTGCCGATGGCGATCCCCACATCCGCATGAGCGAGCGCAGGAGCATCGTTGATCCCGTCACCGACAAAAGCGATGCGCCGTCCGTTCCCGCGCAATTCGTCCAGCGCCGCGACTTTACCGTCCGGCAAGACGCCAGCGATCACGTGGTCGATGCCCGTTTCTCGCGCAATGGCCTCTGCGGTCTCACGTTTGTCGCCCGTTATCATGGCGACCTTCAGCCCCAGATCATGCAGCGCGCTGATCGCCGCTGCGCTGGCGGGTTTCACCGGGTTGGCCACGGCGATCACTGCGGCCACACGCCCTTCGATGGCCGCGAACAGCGCGGTGCGGCCCTGTTCCGCGAGACGCCGTTCTTCATCGGCCAGCACGCCGATTTCCAGCCCTTCGCGTATCATCAGGCGGTCGGCCCCGACTAGGACATCGCGTCCAGCCACCTCTGCGCGGACACCGTGTCCGGTGATGGACTCAAAGTTTTCGATGTTATGCCGCGCGACGTTCTCTGCACGCGCTGCCCGAACGATTGCGTCGGCGACGGAATGTTCCGACTGCGCTTCCACCGCTGCGATAAGCGCCAAGACGTCCGCCCTGTCGAACCCGTCGGTCAAAACCAGATCGGTCAGTTCGGGGCGGCCTTCAGTTACCGTGCCGGTTTTGTCTAGCGCCACGACATCGACGCTCGTCAGCTGTTGTAGCGCGTCGCCCTTGCGAAACAGCACGCCCATCTCGGCAGCCCGGCCGGTACCGACCATGATCGAGGTCGGCGAGGCCAGTCCCATCGCGCAGGGGCAGGCAATGATCAGCACAGACACGCCCGCCACCAATGCGTAGGAGAGAGCGGGTGATGGTCCGGCCAGCAACCAGACGATCACCGTCAAAACGGCCAGCATCATGACAGCGGGCACGAACCAGAGAGTGATCCGGTCCACCATGCCCTGAATTGGCAGCTTGGCCCCCTGCGCCTCTTCGACCATCCGAATAATTTGCGCCAGGGTCGTATCGGCCCCGACGCGGGTTGCCCGAAACTGGAAGGCCCCTGTGCCGTTGACCGTGCCGCCGGTAACAGGATCGCCAGTCGTCTTGGCCACGGGCACCGGTTCGCCGGTAATCATGCTTTCATCAACCCGTGCGCTACCATCGGTCACCTCACCGTCCACGGCGATCCGCTCGCCCGGGCGCACGACAAGGATATCGCCCGTGCGAATCTGTTCGATTGCCACGTCTTGTGTGTCGCCGCCCACCAAGACCCGCGCGGTACGCGCCTGCAGGCCAAGCAGTTTCTGGATCGCGGCCCCGGTGCGCCCCTTGGCACGCGCCTCCATCCAGCGGCCCAGAAGGATCAGACCCACGATCACCGCCGCCGCTTCAAAATAGACAGCACGCGAGGCTTCGGGCAAAAGTGCGGGGGCAAACAGCGCCACAAGCGAATAAAGATAGGCAGCCGAGGTGCCGACCGCGACAAGGCTGTTCATGTCCGGCGCGCCCTTGAAGAGCGCCGGAAAGCCCTTCGTATAGAAGGCACGACCGGGCCAGACTAAGATAGCTGTGGTCAGCACGAACTGGATCATCCAACTGGTCTGATGGCCGATCGTGCGACCGATCAGATCATGCATGCCTGGGATAATATGCGCGCCCATTTCCAACAGGAACACCGGCAAGGCAAGCGCCGCAACCAACGCTGTCTTCGGGCCAGCTTACGCGCCTCGCCCTCTTTGCGGGCGCTGTGGTCTTCGGGCGCAGTGTCCTGCGCGGACTCTGCCGGATAGCCGGCATCCTTCGCCGCCTTAAGCAAGTCTGCCAGATCCACCGCACCTTCAACATAGGTGACCGTCGCAGTCTCGGAGGCGAGATTCACGTTCACATCCAGTACACCCGGCACAGCCCCCAGGGCCTTGTCAACGCGCCCCACGCAAGAGGCGCAGGTCATCGACGCCACGTTCAGCCGGACGCTTTGAGTCCGGGCAGGATAGCCCGCCTCGTCAAGCGCCTTTATGGCTTCGGAGATGCGACCGGGCGCATCAATCTATGCCTGCGCTGTTTCACTGGCAAGATTGACACTGACGTTACTGACCCCCGGCAGCACAGACAGAGCCCGCTCGACCCGCCCGACACAAGACGCGCAGGACATGTTCTGCACCGAAATTCGAAGGGTTAGTGGGGTTGGCATGGACGACTCTTGAGTTTGTTTACCTTTAGATTAGATAGAGGTTCCACCCAATGGAAGGTCAATAAGGTCACAATATTTTCCGTCGACTCTTGACCTTCTCACGGTGGAACGCCTCACCTGAATGCAAGTTCGAAGGAGATAGACATGACCAGATTGAACGTTCCGGACATGAGCTGCGGGCACTGCACCGCTGTAATCGAGAAGGCGATCATGGCGATCGATCCAACCGCCAAGATTTCCTGTGATCTCGGCGCGCACACTGTCGACGTAGAAAGCTTTCTGAGCGAGCGAGCCATATCCGAAGCAATCCGCGATGCCGGTTATGACGTAAGAACGCCGGCGGCGACCTGACACAAGAAATGGCGCCGACTACTCCGGCGCAAATTTCAACACTTCATGTGATCGATGAGATCAATCTTTGTCCCGAACCTTTTCGACAAGTGACTCTAGCTGTTCCTGTTCGACAAAGCCCGGAACCAGATTGTCACCGATCACGAAAGACGGTGTTCCGTTGAATCCTAGTGCCTGTGTCAGGCGCATTGAAACGTCAATATGTTGCTGCACCTCGGGCGCTTCCATATCGGCGCGCAGTTGTTTAATGTCGAGCCCGACTTCCTCGGCCACGCGCATAACCGACGTTTCCTCTGCGCGTCCTTTCAAACCCATTAGTGCCAAGTGAAATTCCTCGTATTTGCCTTGTTGCCGCGCGGCAAGGGCAGCTTTGGCCGCAAATACCGAACCGTCCCCAAGGATGGGCCATTCGCGATAGACGAGCCGGATATTCCGATCAGCGTCCAACAACCCCTGAACCTCGGGCATGGCCCGTTTGCAATATGGACAGTTGTAGTCAAAGAACTCCACGACGGTCACATCACCCTCTGGGTTCCCCAGAACGGGCGCGTTTGGGTCATGTTCCAGCATCTGGCGCTGGTTTTCCAGAACATCCGCTTGCGCTGTGGCCTGATCCACCGCTTGCTGCATTTCAAGCAGTTGCACCGCTTCCATAACGATCTGCGGGTTTTCTCGGATGGCTTCCAGCGTGAGTTCTTTGATACGTGCATCGCTCAGATTCTGGGCGAAGCTTGCGATCGGGGTGATTGCCAGGCCAAGCGCTAGGGCGGTGGTTTGTATAGGGCGCATTGTCAATTTCCTTCTCTCTGGGTCTCAGCGGCGCTGCGTTCAGCCTGCACTTCGCGCTGTCGGTTCGGCCAAGTGGATTTGATATAGGCGAGGATGTTCCAGATTTGCGTATCGCTCAGTTGATCACCAAAGCCCGGCATGCCACTTTCAAAATCGACACCCTGACGTGCGAGGGCCGCTTTGCCCCCCAATTTGGTGTAGTCGAACAAAATGCTATCGGCGTGGTGCCATGTGTGGCCGGTTTCATCATGGGGTGGGGCAGGAAGAACGCCATTTGGGTCGGGTGAGCGCCAGTCGGGCTGCCCTTCAAGACTGGCGCCGTGGCAGGAAGCGCAGCTGCTCTGGTAAAGCCGTTCGCCTTCTGCCAGATCAAACGACTGCGGTGCGTCGTGGATCTGGGTGCTCCCGTGCGTTATCAGCCAGCCGCCAAGGCTGGCAGTTGAAATCAGAATAACGGTTAGGATCAGGTATCCTCGCTTCACGTTACCTTCATCCAAGTTATCATACCCGACGCCGCATGACTGAGCATGTGACAATGAAACAGCCAGTCCCCCGGATTGTCAGCGACAAACCCGATGGTCCGGGTCTCGCCTCCGAACATCAAAAGTGTATCGCGAAACGGGCCAAGACCACCGTCTTTACCGATCTCGCGAAAGTGCATGCCATGAAGATGCATCGCATGGGGGAAGGACGTGTCATTATATATCTCAAGCGCGACAGTCTCGCCTTTAGAGACACTCAAGAGCGGTGTATCGGTCATGCCGATTGTTCCGTTGAAGGCCCAGAACTCGTTCGCCTCGACCAGTTCGCGAAAGCTCTTGCGTTCACTATTCAGGATGGCAGAATCCAGCGTTCCCATTGCACCGCCCTGCATGTTAAGACGCGCATGTGTGGCGGTATCGAGGCCCGTCACCACCATCCTGGGATTGGGCGGCAAGGCCAAAGGCTCGGCACGGCGGGCAGTTGAAGCCCGACCTTTGACGGGGAAGGCCACTTGCGACACGCCTTCCTGGTCCTCGATGCGAACAAGATGTGCCGCTTCGCCCGGCTCTGCGGTGATATCCACGATCAGATCAGCGCGTTGGCCCGGGCCCAGGATCAATGTCTCGGTCACCGGTTCCGGTTGGCTCAATGGCATCCCGTCGAGCGCGACGGTCCAGCCTTCCATCCCCGAAAACGTCAGCACGAAAATCCTCGCATTCGCCGCATTGATGAGCCGGAGGCGCAATCGCTCGTTCTGTTGCACCCCCCGCGAATGGTCAAAGCGCCCGTTTGTGGCGATAAAATTGCCGCGGCGACCTGCATGGCTGCGATCGTGGCGCGAAGAGAAATCCGTGTCGATCTGTGCCGTTTCCGGATCAAGCAGCCAATCATCTAAGATTAATACCTCTTCGCTATCCACGTCAGGTGCATCGGCCTCCTCCACGATCAGCGCGCCGTAGAGGCCACGTGCCACCTGCTCGGCCGATCGGTTATGAGCGTGATACCAATAGGTTCCAGCATCGGGTACCAGGAAATCATAGTTGAAGCTCTCGCCGGGTTCGACGGCCAGTTGAGTCAAGCCAGCAACCCCGTCCATCGAGTTGTCGGTGCGAATCCCGTGCCAATGGATGGAACTTGCCTGCGGCACTTCGTTGCGGAACGAGCGTTGCACGCGCGACCCTTGCGCCAACCGCACTTCGGGGCCGGGCATCACGCCGCCATAGCCCCAAATTTCCGTCCTTGGGTAGGACGTCGGTGCCAATTGGACAGCCGCCGTCTGAGCCTTGATCTCAACAAATCCGGGCGTTGCGGCGCCAGCCAATCTGGGCAATGCCAAGGCTGCGGCGGTTGCCGCGCCCTGCATAAGGAAGTGTCGCCGTGTCGTCATTGTATTCCGTGTCCTGGGGTTTGACGGGACGGGGCAGGCCGCACCGCCTAGTTGGTCGAATTTTGGCTCGGATACCGGACGCAACAGCCTGCGTCACAGCACACTGTGGCGCCGTGCCAAAAGTGAAAAGCGCGCAGCAAAACAATTGGTTCGACGATAGGTCTTTCACCTCTCAAAAGATGCCGTTTTCTTTCTGAAGCTCGCGCACATAGCGCGCGATCATTTTCACATCGGCATCGGTTAAGCCCTCGACGGGAGGCATATTGCCAAAGCGCCAGTGATGGGACTGAACTCCGTTTTTCGCCGCCATAACAAAAGCCATATCCGAATGGTGGTTCGGCTCATATAATATGTGAACCAGTGGAGGGGCGACACCGTTCTGGCCAGCTGCGTCCTCGCCATGGCACTGCGCGCATTTCGCCTCAAATGCGCGCTTTCCCATCTCGGCGTTGGCCGACAGCTCGGCCGGAAGCGTCACCTGCGCGATAGGTGCGCCTTCTGCCAACGCACTCGTATCGGGGGGTACCATAGAGTGGCCAGCACCCTGCGCGGAGGGTTGCGATGCATTCCAAAAGAAAGCGACGCCACCCAGCACGAAAAATGCGATGATCGCCAAAAGCATTTTGTTCATGTTTTCATTTGTCCTCTTGTGTCTCACAAACAATTCAGATTAGTTTAACCTGCGTTCCGACAGGCGTGCGGTCGAAAACCTCTTCAATCTGTTCGTTGTAGAGTCCGATGCAGCCGTTCGAGGATTTACGGCCAATCTTGCGCGTGTCGTTGGTGCCATGGATTCGGTAGTACTGCCATGAAAGATATAGCGCATGCGTTCCCAGCGGGTTGTCGGGGCCTGGGCCTACGAAATCCGGCCATTCGGGATTGCGCTTTTTCATTGACGGCGTCGGCGCCCAGCTTGGCCCATCGACCTTTCTGATCACCTCGGTATAACCGCGGCGGGTCAATTCATCGGTCAGCGGCACTGATGTTGGATAAACATTCATCTCGCCATCCGCTGTCCAGTGTTGCAACACCATGGTCGTGGTGTCTGACAACAGAATACCCTTTCCCAAGGCATCAAAATGGTCCTGCCATTCATGTAACCGGAAAGACGATACATTTCTGCGCACTGGCGCTTCCTCCTGCGCGCGAAGCACCGACGGGCTCGCCAGCGCGATCATGCTGCCTGCCGATGCAACAAGGAACCCGCGCCGATCGATCGGCTTGAGAGTTTGCTTTGCCATAGCCTGCGTCCTGATTTGTTTATCTGTTGTCGGAGTTTTAATCACCTTCCCGCACGGGAGGGTCAAGCAACGGCAGCCTGACAAAACAGTGATTTTTGTAACGGTTTGTATCGTTGACTTTCCCGTTCGGGAAGCCGCTAGGAACGCCGCTAGGAACAAGGTTGAACTATTGGAGATGTAATTCGAATGAAAGAAGTCGTAGTGAGGTCACAAAGCGGTACCCCAGCCAATCTGATGAAATACGGCATGTGGGCCTGCTGCGCCGTGATGTTCGTACCAATCGCTATCTATTTTGCTGCGGGCGGTTTGTCGGCTGGAGTAACCAGCAACATCTTCGTTTTTGCGCCATTGCTCCTTTGCGTAGGTGCTCATTTTGTGATGCATCGTTTCATGGGAAAATCGTGCCATAATACCTCGAAGGATACCGATATCGCTGCCGAAAAAGCGCCGATTCCGGTAGACCGAGAGATTGCAGCTGAGTAGCTTCTGCCGGAGCTGCACAGCATTCCGGCGGCTCCTCGCACTTTCGCTCGTTCTTATTCTTGGCGCGTGTTCCCAATCTCCCCAGCAATGTCTTCAACGCGATGTCACGAGAGTGTCGACAAGTGCCAGATCTGCCCTGGTGCCGGAGGGCTGTACTGCGAAGGATTTGGGGGCGAATGGACTGAAGGTTCTTGAGTGCCAGGACGGTCGCGAGGGCTTCTCGTTCGAAACGACACCGCCCACATAAGAGTTTCGGTATGTGTCTCTCCCAATCGACACTGGAAACTTCAAATGCTCAATGGGAAGTGAGTGAATGGGCTCCCCGACGTGACGATGATCTTGCGCAATACGCTGATCGGTTGTGCAGTCATTCAAGGTGATGCTAACCACAATACACTGCTGCTGGTTGCCGCCATGGAGAAAGAAGAATGATGGGCATCGACATACGTTGTCACATGATCACTAAAACGCCGAACGCGGTTCGTCGGTTGATTGTATCCCTCGCCCTCTTAGTGGCGGTCTTTGTCGCGCTCACGGGTTCGCTGAATGCAGCCACATCGGAAAGCTTCGCCGATTCGGCGGTCGAAGCCCATTTGATAACCGCTGAGAACGGTGTCACGCCCGGTGCGACGACCCTGTCGGCCGGCCTGCATCTGCAACTGGGAGAAAACTGGAAAACCTACTGGCGCTCGCCGGGAGAAGTCGGCTTTCCGCCTTCGATCGATTGGGCCGGTTCACAGAATGTGGCAGATGTCAGCTTTCTCTGGCCAGCGCCGGAACGTTTCACCGCCTTCGGTATCGAGAATTTCGGCTACCATGACGAGGTCGTGTTTCCGCTCCGGGTCACGCTGTCCGAGCCCGGCGCACCTGCGCGATTGTCTGCGCGGGTAAATCTGTTGATCTGCTCCACGGTCTGTGTGCCGCAGGATTTCAACCTTTCGCTGACACTGCCTAGGGCAAGTGGAATTGACGATGCCGCGGCGGCGCTCATCTCGGCCTACGCAGACAAGGTGCCCGACGATGGTGTCTCCAGCGGCATCTCGATTGAAACGGCCTACCTCAACCCCGAAATGACGGCCTTGACGCTGACGGCCCGCAGCGATCAGCGTTTCGTTAATCCGGATGTTTTTCCGGAGCTGGGCGAAGGCACGGCCTTTGGTAAACCCGATATCCGGTTGGGTGATAATAATCGTCTGCTTTGGGTGGAGCTGCCAATCTTGACATCGGCCAATGAACCAACTGCATTGCAGATCACCGTAACCGATGGCAATCGTGCTGCGACGCTGACACCTGACTTGTCTGAAGGTGCAGCGGTGCCACCTTTCAGGATAGACCAGACGCTGACGGGGTTTGCAGAATTGGCCTGGATCGCCGTGATAGCCTTGCTCGGCGGGCTGATCCTGAACGTCATGCCTTGTGTTCTTCCCGTGCTATCGATTAAACTTTCTTCGGCCCTGAGGTCGCCCGATCAATCTCCGGCACGTATCCGCAAGGGCTTTGCAGTCTCCGCACTCGGAGTTCTGGCGTTCATGTGGGCACTCGCGGCCGCAACGTTAGTGGCGCGCAGTTTTGGGATGACCGTCGGTTGGGGCCTGCAATTTCAGAATCCGGTGTTTTTGACAGTGATGTTTGTCATCCTCGTCATCTTTTCGGCCAATCTGTTTGGTGCGTTTGAATTCACCCTCCCATCCTCGCTTCAGACCCAGCTTGTTCGCGCTGGCGGCGGCAAGGGATATGGTGGCGACTTCGCAACCGGCGCCTTTGCATCCATTCTCGCCACCCCCTGTTCAGCTCCTTTCCTCGGCACTGCCGTCGCCTTTGCACTGGCTGGGCGGACGGTCGATATCGCCGTCATCTTCACAGCGCTCGGGTTGGGGCTGGCATTGCCCTACCTGATCATCGCAGCCTTCCCCCAAATGGTCACGCGATTGCCAAAGCCGGGCCGCTGGATGATCTGGCTGAAAATCTTGCTGGGCCTGGCTCTGGCGGGAACGGCAGGGTGGCTTATGTGGGTTCTAAACGGTGTTGCCGGCCAGCAAACCGCGCTATGGATTGCTGGAATGAGTTTGACTGTCGTGGTCTTCCTGTCTCTCAGGCGACTACCGAGTTTCGCTCGTGTTATGGGGGCGATCGTGCTGTCGGGTGTGGCAATCATGCTCGCTGGTCTCATGTCCCAATCCGACCTTCCAACGAAGAAATTTGCGACAAACTGGTCCGCCTTTGATCGCTCGGAAATCGCCCGCCAAATTTCGCAGGGTAACGTGGTTTTCGTCGATGTGACCGCCGATTGGTGCCTCACTTGCAAAGCCAATAAGGTAATCGTTCTGGACCGTGAACCCGTCATCTCCTTATTGCGCCGACCGGGAACGATCTCGATGCAAGCGGACTGGACCCGTCCTGACGAGACCATATCACGCTATCTCGAAGGGTTCGGACGTTACGGCATACCATTCAATGCCGTCTATGGTCCGGCAGCGCCCGACGGCATCGTGTTACCTGAACTTCTGACGGCGGACGCCGTTGTGCAGGCACTTGAAGACGCACGGGGACTGGACCTCGTCACTAGCCGGAACTGATTGGCCAATACTGGCCAATCATGCCTGTGGCGCATAAAGCACCACTCGTGTGCCTGTCGGCACGCGATCATAGAGATCGATCATCTGGTCATTCACCAGCCGCGCGCATCCATTAGAGACACGGCGCGCCAATGTGGAGGGGTCGTTCGTGCCATGGATCCGCAGAAACGTATCGCCGCGTTCGGGCGTAAACAGATAGAGCGCGCGAGACCCAAGCGGGTTATTCAGCCCGCCGGGCATCCCGTCCTTCCACTGGCCGTATAGCTCCGGCTGGCGGCGCAACATTCCCGGGGTGGGCTTCCAACTGGGCCATTCCTTCTTGGCACCGACGTAGAATTCGCCTGCCTCGTAAAGCCCCGGTCGCCCGATGCCGACGACATAGCGCAGGGCCATGTCCTCAGGAAGCGTCCAGTAGAGGGCAAATTGACCCGGGTCGACATGAACTTCGTACGGCAGGAACCCCTTGGCGATAGGCACGACCTGGGGAAGCATGTCTTCCGGAAGATTGTAGTCCGGCAGCCGTTTTGGCGGATGCGCAATGGCGGCGCCCGCGGCAATGGTCATTCCTGCTGCTGCCGTTGTTCCGGTAAGAAATTCCCGCCGCCTCATGTTCCATTCCTTTCACTCATCAATCAAGTTCGGACAGTGCCTGCCGGATGGTTTGCCTGCGCTGGTCGTCTGTCGGCAAGCTCTCGGCAAGTCGCTCGGCCGTCCTGTATGCGTTCCGTGCGTTTCCAACGTCCCCAAGAACGCTATAGGCACTCGCAAGACGCATCCAGCCGTCCAGATCCTCGGGTGTCTCGGTCAGGCGGTTCGCAAGGCGATCAACCATCGTCTGGATGAACGCGCTCCTATCCGCCTCACTCATGTCACCAGCCGCAGCTATATCAACCGCCGTCGGACCGGGTATGTGCTCGTCAACTATCGGAGCGAAGGAGGCAAGACTGATAGGCTCGCGCCCAAGCGTTTCGCCGATGCGATTGGCCTGTGCGACGAAAAGCTCCACCCAGGATTCCGACCCTGTTGCGTCATCCAGCCGGGCAAGCAGCAAGTTATGCGCTTCCGTGCTATCACCCGCCTGGTCAAGCGCGATGGCCTCATAATAGGCGGCCGCAGGATTCGACGAGTCCATCTTTCGCGCGCGGGCGATGGCGGCGCGAGCGTTGGGAGTGACGATGCCATCCTCAGACGCGACCAGAGCCTCGGCGTATTGCGACAGGACCGGCGAGGTTGCATCGGCGCGGTCGATCACATTCTCTATCGCCGCTGCCGCATCGCCATAATAGCCCATGCGCATGTAGGTTTGTCCCAGCAGCATCCAGCCTTCGGTTGGGCCGCCAGCCGGGTCGTCTTGCAGACGCTGCTCCAACCGCCCGATCAGTGCTGTGATCTGAGCTTGTTCATCGCGCTCGTCCTGCCGCTCGGCAAAGGCGATGCCGGGGATCTCGGGGGAGCCGAGCTGTGCGTAGAGCGCCCCTGCCGCCAGGGGGACGGCAATTGCCGCGGCCCATAATACCCCGTGCCCTTTGCGAACGGATTGACGCAGGATGGCGGGCGGACCCCTTCGACTGAGTGCCAGAAGGCGGCGTTTGATCTCGATCTGTGCCGCCCGCGCATCCCCTTCCGAAATCAGGCCACGTTCGGCATCTGTCTCGACCTCGCGCAGTTGATCCGCAAGAATGGAAACCGATCCCTCGTTGCGGTCGGATACGGTTTGCGCCCGAAACCGCAGCGGTAGAGCCATGAAAGTAGCGGCCAGAACCGCCAATGTAGCAAATATGATCCAGAGCATTACGACCTATCTTTCTTGTCTTGTGCCAGCATGTCGGCAACCGCGCGTTCGTCATCCGTATTCAGCGCCGTTATTGCCGTGAGCCGACTTGCTTTCGACAGCACCGCGATCACGCCACCGGTGCCAATCAGGATCAGGATGATCGGAGCCAGCCACAGGGCATAGGTTTCCGGCTTGAAAGGCGGTTTCAGCAAAACGAAGTCGCCGTAGCGCGCATGGATAAATGTCAAAACCTCCGCGTTCGTGTCGCCTTTGGTCAATCGTTCACGAACCAGAATGCGCAAATCCCGCGCCACCCCCGAATTGGAGCTGTCGATGTCCTGGTTCTGGCAGACGACGCAACGCAATTTCTTGGAGACCTCGCGCGCCCGCACCTCCAGAACCGAGTCAGCCAGCATCTCGTCGGGTTCGACAGCGTAGACAGCAAACGGCATCGCGCTCAAAAACAAGGTCATGAAAAGAAGTTTACGTATCATATTCCTGTTCCTGCTCCATTTGCTGCTCTGGCTTGGGCAAGCGCCAGCGCAAATTCTTCCTCCGCCTCGGAACCGACAATCGGGCCGACATAACGGTAAAGGACAGTTCCGTCTCCGGCGACAATGAAGGTTTCAGGTACGCCCGATATTCCCCATTCGATGCCGGCGCGGCCAGTCAGATCTGAGCCAATCCTCTCGTAAGGGTTGCCAAGATCCTCTAGCCAGCCTCGTGCGGCCTCGGGCTTATCCTTGTAATTGATGCCGAAAAGCCGAACGCTATCGCGCTCCACCATCCGGGTCAGAACCGCATGTTCAGCGCGACATGGCACACACCAGGATGCAAATACATTGACCACAACCGGCGTAGGGTTTCCTATTAGATTGCTACGGGAAAGACCCGGAACGTCCACGCCGTCTACAGTGGGAAGATCGAAATCGGGGGCGGGTTGTGCGATCAACACCGATGGAATGGCGTTTGGATCGCGATCAGGGTTCAACCCCCACAGAAAGAACGCACCGAGAATCAGCGCAATCAGAATGGGAAGGGCCGCTATGGCGCGTTTCATGTCCATTTACTCCGCTGGTGTCGTTTGAACCGCAGCGCGGGGGACACGACGGGGCGCCCCGACACGCAGCCTGCGGTCGGAAAGCGACAGGCCGCCGCCCAGCACCAGTAAGGCCGAACCGATCCAGATAAAGTTAACCAGTGGCTCGTATAGAATGCGCAATGTCCACGCCCCATGATCGGCGGCCTCCTCGGACGCCGGTTCGGCGAGGGATGCGTAGAGATCGCCTGCGAGGGTCGAACGGATAGCTGATTCCGTCGTGCTGCTCTGTGCAACCGGATACGACCTACGCTCTGGATACAATGTGGTGACCGGGTTGCCATTGCGGCTTACAACGAGCGTTCCACGATCTGCAACATAGTTAGGGCCGCGCAGCTGCTCGACACCGTCAAATCGCACATCGAACCCGGCAATCATAATCTTGTCTCCGGGTTTCACAAAAACAATTTCTTCGGATTTCCATGCACTTGATCCAATAAATCCGAACATCACAACAGCGAGACCTGCATGCGCAAGTGTCATGCCGTATGACGCGCGCGGTAGGTTGCGCGCCCGACGTATGGAATCCGGGAAGGGAATGTCGAAAAGTCTGATCCGGCCTGCCCATTCGCTAAGTGTTGCGAACAAAAGCCATGCGGCAATAACGATAGAGAGATACGCGAGAACCGGGCCTCCTTCGGTCAGATACCAGACCGCCAGCCCGACCAACCCCGCCAGCAACGCAACAAACCGCAGCCGCTGGAAAACGCCCTTAAAATCGGCACGTTTCCATGACAGGAACGGACCGATGGCCATAAGCAGTACAAGCGGCAACATGATCGGGATGAATGTCGCATTGAAAAACGGCGGGCCGACCGAGATCTTTTCATCGGCAACAGCCTCCATGAATAGGGGATAAAGCGTTCCGAAAAGGACAGTGCCCGTAGCGGTGGCCAGCAACAAGTTGTTGATGAGCAACCCCGCCTCGCGGCTGATCGGGCTGAAAAGGCCACCACCCTCCATCACCGGAGCCCGCCAGGCAAAAAGGCCCAGTGACCCTCCAATGGAGAGGCTTAGCAGACCAAGAATGTAGAGCCCCCGTTCGGGATCGACGGCAAAAGCGTGGACCGATGTCAAAAGTCCCGACCGGACAATGAACGTCCCCAGCAAAGACAGAGAGAAAGTCAGGATTGCCAGCAGAATCGTCCAGCTTTTGAACGCATCGCGCTTTTCCGTAACGATGGCTGAATGCAGTAGCGCGGTGCCCAAAAGCCAGGGCATGAAGCTCACATTCTCGACCGGATCCCAAAACCACCAGCCGCCCCAGCCGAGTTCGTAATAGGCCCACCATGATCCAAGGACGATCCCTGCTGTCAGACTCATCCAAGCGGCCAATGTCCAGGGCCGGACCCAGCGGGCCCAAGCGGCATCGACGCGGCCTTCGATCAGCGCTGCAACCGCGAAGGAAAAGACGATAGAAAAACCGACATAGCCGAAATAGAGCAGCGGCGGATGCAATGCCAGTCCGACATCCTGCAAGAGCGGGTTGAGGTCGTTACCGTCAAGGGGCGGCGGAAAGACACGCTCAAATGGGTTGGAGGTGAGCAACAGGAACGACAGGAACCCAGTGCTGATCCATGCCTGAACCGACAGTGTTCGGGCCTTGAGCGCATCCGGAATGTTCGATCCGAAAAGCGCCACAGCTGCGCCAAAGGCCGCGAGGATCAGCACCCAAAGCAGCAAGGAGCCTTCGTGGCTGCCCCAGGTGCCTGCGATTTTGAACAACATCGGCTTCAGCGAATTCGAATTTTCGACCACGTTGGCCACGGTGAAATCGCTGACTACAAAGGACCGCATGAGGGCCGCGAATGCGATGCCGATGAAGATCAACTGCGCGACCGAGGAAGTCCGCGCAGACTGCATCCACAGGATGTTACCACGCGCAGCGCCCAACATGGGCACGACACCCTGAACCACAGCGATGGACAGAGCGAGCGCGAGTGCAAATTGTCCTATTTCCGGTATCATATGCCAAATCCAATGAATTGATTATTGTCGAAGTGATTGCCACCCTCCGTTATGGGAAGGTCAATGGCTGCAGTACAGCGTGCGATCACGCTTGCGATGACGGCCGGACCGCTTCCGGTCGGCGCGGTTACTCTCGCCCGGTTTTCGGCAATGGCTACAACCGGGGGTGCGGCCTGTAGATCTGGGGGCTTTTCGGACATGATTGCTCTTGGTCGACCGGGATTTGCCGGGGCGAACAGCCTGTCGTTCGCCCCGGGGTGGTTCGCAATGCGCTATGGCATATTCACTAATTGGTGCGCGGTATCATCAGCCTGTATGGTCTTGCGCAGCTGCAGCGTGTTCGGGTCCAACACCCAGACTACCGGCTCGGCGGCACTGCTGACGAGCAGGGCGTCACCAACGCGCGCCATGTGATAGGGTTCGGGGCCCACGTCGGCTTCCAGGCGTTCACCGGTCCCACGGTTGATCCGAACGACCTTGTTGCGCTCGCGCGCACTCGACCAAATTGCGTTGCCGTCGACCGCGATACCGTGCAATTCGCCGCCGATGTTGATGTGGTCAACGGTTTCACCGCTGTCCGCGTCAATCATACTGACACGACCGGCGTCTGCTTCGCTCACCATCAACATACGGGTTTCGGCATCCAATTGCATGTGCTTGGGCGCTCCCTGGAGCCTGAAATTCCGCGTCACGATCCCGTCCTCGGGATCGAGATCGCTGATCGTGTTGTTGCCCGCGTTCGAAACGAAGAAACGTCCTGTTACCGGGTCTACAACGGCGTATTCCGGTATCGGCCCGGTCATGACGGTTGCAGGGACTTCGCCGGACTCGAGGTCGATCACGGAGACCGCGCCAAGCCCAGGATGAGTGACAACCGCATAGCGTTCGTCGGTCGAAACCTCGACGTGGTGAACGATGCCCGGAACCTCGATCCGGCGCAAAATCTCGTGGCTTTCGGCATCGACCAGCGTCACCTGGCTCGCGGTCGCGGGGGAAGGCTTGGTAGCTCCGCCATGATGGGCCGCGTGGTCTTCCTCAGAAACAGCGGCCGGCTTGGCCACCTCTCCCGGAATGGTAGCCGATAGGCTGCCCGCAACCAGCAATCCGCGCTTCGGTGCACCTGCCATGCCGTGGACATTGTGGAGACCAGTGATACGATCGACGACGTTGAGGTTGCTATCGAGATGCAACGCCGTGCCGGGTTCTCCCTCCGGAATGTAAACGTCGGCCAATGCGGCGCTGCTCGCCATCAGTGCGGCGGTGAGCGTCAGTAGAGTTAGTCTCATATGCTCCGTCCTTTCATATTCAGCGTGCGCGTTATTTCAAAGCTAGCCACGTATGCGATTTCATCAACCTTGGCACACGACCTATCGTGTAACGCTCTGTCGCAGCGGGGGCGGATGCTACAGTCTGCAACAATCTCAGCGTTATAATTTTTATTCAGCTTTCCAGTTTCGCCTTCCGCCGCTCATATTCGTCTTCTTCGATCTCGCCGCGGGCATAGCGCTCTTTGAGAATGTCCAAGGCGCTTTGTCCTGCGCCAGTGTCGGAACGGCCCGAAAATCCGCGGATTGCGAGCACGATCAATCCGATGATCAGCCCCCAGAAAACCACCATCATCAGGCCACCAAACATACCGTATCCGCCACCCCACATATGGCCGAAGCCTCGGTCGCTGTCCGCCAGTGCCGGGCCCGTTAAGGACCACAGGAGGATAGGTGTGGCGATAAACATGCGAGTTTTCATGATTGTTTCCTTTCATCTGTCTGAGATTGCAGTTCGAGTGGCAGTGTCACGGTCGCTTCAAGGCCACCGGCACTTTTGTTCGACAGGCTCACGTCACCGCCATGCGCACGGATGATTGTCCGGGCAATTGACAGGCCAAGCCCTGTGCCGCCAGTTTCACGCGATCGGGATTTTTCGAGCCTGAAGAACGGCTCGAACACTTGTTCCAGATCGGTTTCGGGAATACCGGGGCCGTCGTCGGAAACGGTGATCAAGGCGTGGTCGGCATCCTGTCCGAAGGCGACATGGGCCGCGCCACCGTAACGCTGCGCGTTCTCGATGATGTTGCGCAGGGCACGTCGCAGCGATTGAGGCCGCAGACGCAGGCGCACGGGCGCTGTGCCATCATCCTCCAGCGTGAAGGCACCCATCATGTCTGATCGAAGGCGCGCGAGATATGCGCCCAGTTCCACCGTCTCATAGCTTTCTGCACTGGCCATCCCTCGTGCAAAGGCAAGGGTTGCGTCCACCATCTCCTGCATTTCTTCTATGGAGACGATCAGGCTGTCGCGCGTCTCGTCTTCTTCGACCATTTCGGCACGCACCCGCAATGCCGTCAGCGGCGAGCGCAAGTCGTGGCCCAGGGCCGCCAGAAGCTGTGTTCGGTCGGCAATGAAGCGGGTCAGCCTGTCCTGCATTCGGTTGAACGCACGGGTCAGATCGCGCACTTCACCCGGGCCAATCAGCGGCAGGGAATTAACGTCTTCGCCGCGCCCAAGCTGGTCGGCGGCCTGCGAGACCCGCCGAAGCGGCCCCGTCAACCGTGTGAGCAAAAACCAGAACGCCACCACCAGGATGATCGCAGCTGTCATCCCGAAACTGACAAACGAAATCCACGGCCATTGAAGTGGCGGTCGCTCAAACCGCGTTCCGACGTTCAGCCATTGCCCATTGGTCAATGCGATGGAGAGCTGCATTTCGATCGCGGACAGGTCTCCGCGCATCATCGCCAGATGCATTTCAGCCATTTCGGGGGTGAGATGTGGCATCGGCATTATGCCGTGTTCGACCTCATGCAGTTCCACACGGATTTCTCGGCGGTTCGATTGGCCAAGTAGACCACGCACCCGTGCTTCAACAGCACCGCTGTCTGCATGGGTTTTATGGTCGACAGTCGGTGCATCCGACAGATCGAACCGGACAAGCGGCGAATTTGCAGCCCGCAGAATTGCTGGTTGCAGGCTATCGGGTGCCTCCTCGATCAAACGCACCACATTGGCGGCGCGGCCCGCGGCCTCAAAGCCGAGTGCGGCGCGCACGGCAAGGCTGCGTTCGTCTACAAACAGCCAGAGACTGACCGCTTGGGCGACTGCGAGTGCCGCAATGATCAGGAGGACCAGTTGGACCCGAAGGCTGTCAAAAATCCGAGGCATCAGCTCAGCACTTCCACGTCGGCCGCCAGACAATACCCGCCGCCACGCACTGTCGTGATGAGACGCGGCCGCGCTGGGTCGAGCTCAATCTTGCGGCGCAACCGGCTAATTTGATTGTCGATGGTCCGATCAAAGACTGAGGCTGCCCGGCTCGCCGTTAGATCGAGCAATTGATCGCGGTTGAGCACGACGCGAGGACGCTCCAACAGGACTGTGAGCAGCTTGAACTCGGCTCCGGTCAGATCGACCTGCTCACCGTCTTCCGGCGTGAGTAACCGACTGTCGGCGTCCAGGATCCAATGCGCGAATGCGATTCGGCGGCCAGACAGGGAGCCCGCATGAAGCTCTGGCCGGGAAGCCCGACGCAGGATCGCCTTGATCCGGGCGATCAACTCGCGTGGGTTGAACGGCTTGGCGAGGTAGTCGTCCGCGCCGATCTCGAGGCCGACGATCCGGTCCGTCTCTTCGCCGAGCGCCGTCAGCATCAGGATGGGCATGGTGCCCTTGGCCGAGAGACGACGACAGACCGAAAGGCCGTCTTCTCCGGGCATCATGACGTCCAGCACGATCAGATCGAACTGGCCGTTCGCCAGCCTCGCATCCATATCGACGGCATCGCGTGCCGCCGTTGCGCGCATGCCGTTCTTCTCCAGATACCGTGTCACGGAATCGCGGATTTCGCGGTGGTCATCCACAACGAGAATATGGGGCTGATCAGTCATGGTGTTCCTTCTAATGATTACCGCGCGGCTTTCCCGAAGAGATTTGTCACGAAGTGTATCAAAGCAGGCATTTGCGACCGAGTGATACAAATCGGCTGCTCACCCGGCATTACATTGGGACTTGGCGCTGCCATATGTGATCCATCGCAACCAGATCACGAGGTAATCATCATGAACCGCAAAACTCTTTTCGCAGCGACCGTTCTGACTGTAGCCGCCATCGGCGGGGCGGCATTCGCAGATTCCCATCACGGGCACAAAGGTCAATCCGGGCCGAATGACCGATCAGGCATGATGATGCAAGACGGCGGCTCCGGCATGATGGGCAAAATGGATGGCATGTCGGGCATGATGCAGCGCATGCATGGCAACAAGATGGGCGGTGGCATGATGGGCGGAATGGGCCACATGGGCGGCGTCATGATGCAGATGTTCGACGCCGATGGGGATGGCAAGGTGACACCTCAGGAGATGCGCGAGCAAATGCAAACCAAGCTGACCGAATATGACAGCGATAGCGACGGCACACTATCGATTTCCGAGTTCGAAACTCTGCATAGCGCAATGATCCGCGAAATGATGGTGGATCGGTTCCAGCAACTTGATGCGGATGGCGACGGCAAAATCACAAGCGACGAAATGACCGCGCCTGCCGACAAAATGGAGCGCATGCAGAAGATGCGCGCCAGTCAAGGAAAAATGCAGGGTCAGCCCGGTCAAGGCATGGGTATGGGTGATGGCGCCAAGATGAACGACAATTGAGGATTTAGGCACCGACAAGATGCCGACGCTAGAACCGTCCTACATGAATGGCACCTGTCAATATGATATTCGAAATGAGCAGCATCTGGATGCTGCTCATCTCCATATTGGTCATGTTGGCGATCCTGGCGCTGGTCAAATCCCCACTCAATTGATCGAAAGGAAAGTGAAATGTCTTATACTTATGACCGCATCCTGAAAAATGTTGAAATTGACGACGCGGAAATGCGCATCCGTGATGCTCTGGCTGAAAACGGCTTCGGCGTACTGACTGAGATCGATGTTAAGGCGACGATGAAAACGAAGATCGACGCCGATATGGAGCCTTACCGTATCCTTGGCGCCTGCAACCCGCAAATGGCCCACAAGGCCATAGGGATCGAGCCCCGCGTGGGCGCGATGTTGCCCTGTAATGTTATCCTGCGCAAAGTGGACGGCGACACAGAGATAAGCGCTATCGACCCGGTGGCCTCGATGCAGGCCATCGACAATGACGAATTGCACAAGGTTGCGGGCGAAGTGCGCGACATGATGCGCACGGCTGTTGATGCTGCATGAGAGAGGTGCTTTTCGACAATACCTTGACCTTCCAGCGAATGGAATCATTAGGCTTGGCGGGAATCGAACGCGAAACCGGCTGGACGAGGGAAGTCTCGCAACATGTCAGACGATGGAACTCAGTCCCTAGCACCCGTCCAGAACCTTGGTAAAAATTCCATTGGAGTGGGTCGGTTCAGTGCCATTGTGCCGAACCACTTGTTGGAGGCTGAAGAACTCTTTGTTGTGGGTGGCGCACTGGCGCTCGCATTGATCGCGGGTGCCAATATCAGCTTTGGCGCTTCGGCCAGGTCAATGACGACCTTCTGGCCGGAACTTGGGGTCACCATATTCTACGGGGCCGTGGCGCTTGCTGGGTTGCTCCGGAACCCGCTTGCCTTGCCGCTGGGGCTTGCGGCATATGCCGTTCGGGGTTTTCTGCACCACAGTTTTCTGCACCACAAAGGGGTATTCGGCGCGCCAGTTCCGAAAGGGTATATCCTGTTCTGGGTCGTTCTGCGTCGTTTTTCGTCTGCTCGCAGTTGCATCTCTCCTTGTTCTTTATCTCCCGTGAGGAGAGTTCAGTGACGTCTGGATTCTCGATTGGAATGATCGCAAAGGCTGCCGTCGCAGCTGTCCTCGTCCTTGCTGCTGTGGCGCTGTTCGTCGGCCCCTTGTCCGATCTTATCAGAAACCTGAACGGCGAGCGCATATCCGATTGGGTGAACGCCGCTGGTGTTTGGGGACCGATCCTTATCGTTGCGCTTATGTCCATTGCGATCGTGGCCACGCCGATTCCAAGCGCACCGATCGCTCTGGCAGCCGGTGCCGCATACGGGCATATACTGGGCACCATCTACATTGTCATCGGCGCTGAAATCGGCGCCTTGGTCGCCTTTGGGCTGGCTCGGTTTCTGGGGCGCGACGTGCTCACCCGATGGTTGGGTGAGAAGGTGGATACGGGCTGGCTCGGTTCACAAAACCTGCTGACATTCACGGTTTTTGCCAGCCGATTGATGCCTTTTATCTCTTTCGACATCGTCAGCTACGCTGCCGGATTCAGCTGTCTACACCTGTGGCGCTTTGCGGTGGCTACCCTTGCCGGGATCATTCCAGCCAGTTTCGTTCTGGCGCATTTCGGCAATGAAGCCGTCAGTGGAGAACTAGGGCGTGCCGCTTGGGCCGCCATCGGGTTGGGTGCGTTGACGCTAACACCTCTTGTCATCGTAGCGGTAAGGGACCGGCGCAGAAAGCGGGTATCTCATGACTGAACAATCTATAGCGGATGAACGCACTCCCCTTGGTTGGAGAATAATCAGCTGGCTTCTGTGGAAAGGCGTCAGGCGCACGTGCCATCGGCATCTGGCCAACCGGACACTGCGGCTGACCAGCGGCGATGCGCTGCGCTGGTTGCCCGACGACACTGACCGCTTCCTCGACACGCTGGAGCGCGAAAGCGCGGAGATGAGAGCGATTGCCGATTTGCCGCAGCTTCCGAATGCCGGGAGTCGGCTGATGGTTGAACTGGCGATCCATACGGTCGCTGCCGACGCAGCGCTGCGGTCCCACGGAGTCGAGACGGCCTCTGCACATTCGGTCGTGGCCGATGTCGGTTGGGATCTTTATCGCCGCATGCTCGGGCTGTCATCCCTCCCATCACGGATTGTCAGCCGCAATCCGGGGCGCAGGCTTCGTTGGACAATTCAGGAATTGCTGATCTTTCCGTTCCGTCCGGTCGGCGCACCGGGCTACGAAACGCGTGTCTTTCGGGATGGCGAAGACCTGCACACGCATTTCACGCATTGTCCGCCGCAGACCTTCGCGCGCGCTGTCGCCGAGCGTCGCGAGGATCCTGAAATGCTGGAGGCATTCCGGCAAAGCTGGTGTCTTTACGACTGGCCCGGCGCAGACCTTATCGCCGCCGATGGTAGGCGAGGGCATTACCAGAGGCCTCATACGCTGTCGGCCGGGGACCCGGTTTGCGACATGTGCTGGAAAGCGCGCGGATCAGGACAAATGCTGCAATCGAACGACATGCCGCAATCCAGAGAAAGGGCACCTTAGATGGTTTCGGAATATAAGGCGAACAGCATTACATTATCCGGAGCGATCGCAATGGGCACCGGCGTGATGATCGGTGCCGGAATATTTGCTCTGACGGGTCAGATCGCGCAGCTCGCCGGTCCACTCTTTCCACTATCTTTCATTGTCGGTGCAATCGTCACCGCGTTCAGCGCCTATACCTACATCAAAATGTCGAATGCCTATCCATCGGCCGGCGGGATCGCGATGATCCTGCAAAAGGCCTATGGACCGACAACCATCGCCGCTGGGGCCGCGCTTCTCATGGCGCTGTCGATGGTGATTAACGAAAGCCTCGTTGCGAGAACCTTCGCCACTTATCTTCTGCGTGGCCTGGGAATCGAGCGGTCCGGCTGGCTGGTTCCAGCCCTCGGCTTAGGCCTCATCGTCTTTACCTATCTTATCAATGCCGCAGGCAACCGGTCCGTCGGGCTGTTCTCGATCGTCATGGCCGTCATCAAGGTCGGCGGCATCGCGCTGTTCGGGGCGGCCGCGCTCTGGGCGGGCGGCATTTCTTTCGAGGCTGCTTCTGATCGACAATCGACGCAAGTCGCAGGCTTTGTAGCGTCCGTGGCGCTGTCGATCCTCGCGTTCAAAGGGTTCACCACAATCACCAACAGCGGTGCCGAAGTTACCGATCCGCATCGCAATGTCGGACGGGCGATCATCGTATCCATAGGCCTCTGCGTCATTGTCTATCTACTGGTCGCATTTGCCGTAGGTTCCAGTCTGACTTTGGAACAGATCATTGCCGCCAAGAACTATGCCTTGGCAGAAGCAGCAGGTCCGACCCTCGGCCAGACCGGCTTCTATCTAACCGTCCTTCTGGCCATCGTCGCAACCTCCTCGGGCTTGATCGCGAGCATCTTCGCAGTTTCCCGTATGCTCGCCATGCTAACCGACATGAAACTGATCCCCCACAGCCACTTCGGCATGCCAGGAGTGGTCCGCGATCATACGCTGGTCTATACTGTGGTGATCGCCGGCTTTCTGACGGTGTTTTTCGATCTCGGCCGGATCGCCTCGCTCGGCGCGTTCTTCTATCTGGTGATGGATATCATTATCCACTGGGGTGTGTTCCGCCACCTGAGGCAGGAAATCAAAGCATCCGGATGGGTGATGCTCGTCGCGATCATATTGGACGTCGTTGTGCTTTCGGTCTTCGCAGGGCTGAAATGGCAAAGCGACCCGCTCATCGTGCTTGTCTCGTTCGGTCTGATGGCAGCTGTCTTCGCTTTTGAATGGCTGTTTCTGCGTCATCGCCCAAGCGACGAAGGCCATTCCCAATCACACTCGCACATGTAGGAAGACAAGCCATGCTAACCGCCGCCATTCCCTTCCCAGATATCGGCACGGAACTCTTTGCGATCGATATCGGCACTTTTCACTTCGCGCTGCGCTGGTATGCCCTCGCCTATATCGCAGGTATTCTCATTGGCTGGCGGATTTGCGTCATGGCGGTCAGGAGACCTGCGCTTTGGTCTAAAGCTGGGCCTCCGCTCAACCCCGGCCAGGTCGAAAATCTGCTCACATGGATCATCCTCGGTGTGATTATCGGCGGCCGTCTGGGTTTCGTCCTGTTCTATCAACCACAATACTACCTGCAAAACCCGCTCGAAATTCCCATGGTCTGGCAAGGGGGCATGTCGTTTCACGGCGGCTTTGTCGGCGTGGTGGTGGCCGGTCTGGTGTTTTGTATTCGCCAGCGCGCTCCGCTTCTCAGCACCGCAGACCTTCTCGCTTTGGCCACACCTCTAGGGCTCTTACTCGGGCGTCTTGCCAACTTCACAAACAACGAACTCTGGGGCCGCCCGGCTGATGTTCCTTGGGCTGTTATTTTTCCAGGACTGGCCGCGCAAACTTGCCCCGGCATCACGGACCTGTGCGCACGGCACCCCTCCCAGCTCTATGAAGCGCTGCTGGAAGGTCTCGTTCTGGGCGCCTTGCTGCTGATCCTTGCCTGGCGGCGCGGTTGGTTGAAAAAGCCCGGTGTCCTCACGGGAACATTCCTGGTGGGCTACGGCCTTTCACGAGGCTTCGTCGAGTTCTTCCGGCAGCCGGACATGCAGTTTGTGACCGAAGAGAACCCCATTGGACATGCGCTGCATTTCGGGACCTGGGGGCTGACGATGGGGCAGACGCTTTCACTGCCGATGATCGCGGCCGGGCTAGGGCTGATCTGGTGGTCCTTTCGAAGGCTGAGAGGTGATTCTGAGACCGACTTGACTGCGGCCACTTGACCTTACATCTTGTGGAACCTCCACATTCGAAGCGACTTGTTTGGGGCAAACGCGTGTCTCACTTGAGTGGCGTTCAAGGTGTAATAAATTTGCCCGTGCCAGATTGCCAAACGCATGGCGATCCAAGTATCGCGCCATGCAAGCACAAATGTCTTGAGGAAGACCTCCACTCCAGGGGGAATTTGCCCCACTTTCGCTCAATAAAACACGTCGGATAATCGCGATTGAACCGCAGGGTGATCGATGAGAGATTTCACGCTGCCCGAAATGGTGGTGATGGCCTTTCGGCCTGAGTCCGCGCAGCAATCTTCTGGAACATGCTGTGAGACGAGTGTTTTCACCCGTCATCTGCGGTCAGAAGATGCGTTGCCGACTTGCTAACGACCACGTCACTCGGCATCACACTCCTTCGACCTATCGCGAAAGTTGCGGTTTTACTGTAATAGCCGACGCGGCTTCTGTTTTCCTGGTGGTCCACATCAGCAAGCAAGAATAGAAACTGCATGCGTGGGTGAAAGAATCAATTTTCGTGGAGGGCAACCTCATAGAGGGCAGCGCTGATAATGGTGGGTCGCAGATTCAGGAACTTGGCAACAAGCTTACCGGTTGACGGATCGCCTCCATCAGCCAGATACCGGCAATTGCAATACATGATGCGCGACAATCAGTACAGTTCACGGAAAAGTTGGAGATCTTCCAGCATTGCACGGATTGACAAGCCTTCCTCTTTCGCCCAACTACCTAAACATGAATATGAGGAATACCATTTCTGCATATCTCAAGGCGCTCTCTTGCCTTGTGGTGGCTTGCGCATTGATGTTCTTGCCACCCTCCGCAACCCACGCTGAGTCTGGCGTGCACAGCGACCGGCAGGTCGCATCAGTCAGCGCCGACCACGCGGTTGCTAAACATGCGCATGGTGCTGCCTCCTCAAGTTCCAAGCATGACGATAGCGGCTCTGCTTCCCAAGCGGATCACGAGAACCACGCGTCTGGCCAGTGTTGCAGCGGCATCTGCGTTTCGGGTGTTCTCAGCGAGTCCGGTTTCGCTTTCGCCGAACACGCCACACGTGCCAAATACCTGATGCTTCATGACCAGACAGACTCGATTGAACCGTCTGGTCTTCTGAGGCCTCCCCAACATCTGATCTGATCCAAGGCCCTTAGCAGGGTTTTCGCTTTGCGCATTTCCGTGCGTGAACTCGAAGTCCATCAGTCAGGTTATCATCATGAAATTTTATCTATTTATGGGGGCTTCGGCCCTCGCACTCGGCGCATGTGCATACGAACCTGCGCCGCTGCCTAACGTGACCGCGCAACAAGCAGTCGCCGACACAGCAATTTTCTCACCGATCAGCTACCGCAACCCCTTGGCGGGATACACCTATCGTGGCCCCACCGGTCCGCGTGACTGGCGCTCGGTCAATCAAGAACAGTCGGAGGGCAACTAATGCGCATTAGAAGCCTCCCGCTTGCCCTTGGTTTCCCCTTGGTCCTCGGCGCCTGCGCCACCGCGATCCCCGGTGCCTATACCGAGCCCAAGGCAGGGTTTGCCAATGTGGCGAGTCAAACCGCGGTGGCGCTCGAAAAGCGAACAGCATTTGCCCAAACTCAGGCGGAAAGCGAAGCCTTGAGCCGCGAAGTGCGCGCCATGGTGCATCGCAAGACGATTTCGGCCGATACCGCTGTTCAGGTCGCCCTGCTCAACAACAAGGGATTGCAGGCCGCTTACGCAAATGTCGGACTGTCAGCCGCCGAAGCATGGCAACAGGCGACGCCTGAAAATCCGGTCGTCTCCATCGGTGTGTTGGGCATTGGGGCCGCCGAACTGGGCGCATACCGTGCGATCGAAGGCATGATCACGACCAATATTCTGGACGCCAAGACGCGCAAGCAGCGGGTCGCGCTGGCGGACGTAAATTTCCGCACGGCACAGCTGGTGGCGGTGAACGACACGCTCACCCTGGCCAATCAGACACGACAGGCCTGGATCAATGCGGTCGCTGCCTTCGAGACAGTTAGCTATCTCAAGAGGGCCAAGGCCACATCCGATGCCGGATCCGAACTGGCGCGCAAGCTGGGTGAAACAGGTGCGCTGAACAAGGCCGGACAGGCCCGTGAACAGGCCTTCAACGCCGAATTGGCAGGACAACTGGCGCGGGCACGCCTGAACGCGACCCGTGCCAAGGAAGACCTGACACGGCGGATGGGCCTATGGGGGGCCGACGTGGATTACTACGTGCCCGATGCCCTGCCCACATTGCCGCGTTCTATCGGTCGGATCACCAACGTTGAGGGCAAGGCGCTTCGCAACCGTCTTGATCTGCGGGTTGCGAAGATGGGCCTTGAGGCGCAAGCGGCGGCGTTTGGATTGACCGACCAGACCCGACTGGTGACAGACCTTGAGCTCATCGCGGGCTTTGAGGCGGAGCGCGAGGCGGATGCGGGAGATATCGAAACAAAAACCACCCCGCAACTTGAGTTGGAGTTCGCCATTCCGATCTACGACACCGGCAAAGCGCGAATGCGCAAGGCGGAACTGGCCTATCTCCAGGCGGCGAATGTCCTTGCCGAAAAGGCCGTCAATGTCAGGTCTGAGGCGCGTGGTGCTGAAACCGCCTATTACGCGTCCTACAAGATCGCGCGACACTACCGAGACGTTCTGGTGCCGTTGCGCAAGACCGTCGAGGAAGAAGGTTTGCTGTCTTACAACGGCATGATCACCAACACCTTCGAGCTACTGACAGACGTGCGCGAAAGGCTCGGCGCATCGCTCGAATCTGCTAACGCAAAACGTGAATTCTTCATGGCTCAGGCTGATCTGACTGCCGCGATCTATGGCGGCGGCGCGGGTAGCAGCGGCGCCGGTGGGACGGGTGCAACACTTGCCGCCGGTGGCGCAGGACACTGAAAGGAACGGACATGATAAACAGACGTCAACTACTCGGAGCCGGGGCCGCAGGGGCCGCGCTCGTTTCATCCCAAGCATGGGGCAAGACCTCGAACATGGGCTTGCCAGAAGCAGCCCAGATGGACAGTGCTGCCACCGCGATCACTCCTCGCCCCTCGACAGGGCCGGACTACAACCCTGTCGTCACACTGAACGGTTGGACCCTGCCGCACCGGATGAACAATGGAATCAAGGAATTTCACCTCGTTGCCGAACCGGTCGAGCGCGAACTGGCCGATGGCATGATCGCGCATTTGTGGGGCTATAACGGCCAATCGACCGGCCCCACCATCGAGGCGGTAGAGGGCGATCGGGTTCGCATTTACGTCACCAACAGGCTGCCGGAACACACGACCGTGCATTGGCATGGCATGATCCTGCCCTCGGGCATGGACGGCGTCGGCGGGCTGAGCCATCCCGGCATTCCACCGGGCAAGACCTACGTCTACGAGTTTGACCTGATCAAATCCGGCACCTTCATGTACCACCCGCACGCTGATGAGATGGTGCAGATGGCGATGGGTATGATGGGCATGTTCGTGGTCCACCCCAAGGACCCGACCTTCATGCCGGTGGACCGTGATTTCCTGATCATGCTGAACGCGTTCGACATCGATCCGGGGACCTATGTGCCGCGCATCATGACGATGACGGATTTCAACCTCTGGACGTGGAACAGCCGGATCTTCCCAGACATCGACCCGCTTGTCGTGAACAAGGGCGACAAGGTGCGTGTACGGGTGGGTAACTTGACGATGACGAACCACCCGATCCACATGCACGGCTACGACTTCAAGGTCACCTGCACGGATGGCGGCTGGGTGCCAGAGGCCGCGCAATGGCCCGAGGTCAGCATCGACATCCCCGTGGGGGCGATGCGCGCCTATGAGTTCACCGCCGACCATCTGGGCGACTGGGCAATCCATTGTCACAAGTCCCACCACACGATGAACGCCATGGGCCACGATGTGCCGACGTTTATCGGGGTCAACAAGAAACCGCTGACCCGGAAGATCCGCGAATTCCAGCCTGAATACATGCCGATGGGCACCGCCGGCATGGCCGACATGGGCAAGATGGAAATGCCCCTGCCGGACAATACCGTCGCGATGATGACAGGCTGGGGCCCTTATGGGCCGATCGAAATGGGCGGCATGTTTTCGGTTGTAAAGGTACGCGATGGTATCGATGTGGACGATTACTCCGATCCCGGCTGGTACGAGAACCCTCCGGGTGAGCAAGCCTATGAGTGGACCGGCGAACTGCCCGAATTCGCATCCAACAACAGCCCTAAAACCGTGATTACCCCGAAGCCGACTTCGAAGGGCTGACCGGCCCTTTGGTCCAATTTACCAACCAGAAAACCACAGGAAAAACACTGATGAAAAATCTTCTTTTGACAACCATTCTGGCAGTCACACTGTCCACACCGGCCTTCGCGGCGGGCGCCCACAAGGGCGGTCATGATGACGACCATGCAAGCGAACATGCCGAAATGATGATCGGCATGCCGGGTGATCCCGCCAAGGTGGACCGCACGATTGACGTCATCATGCGTGAAACCGACGACAGCGAGATGATCTTTGAGCCCGCTTCGCTTGAGATTGAACCGGGCGAGACCATCCGTTTCAACGTCATGAACAAGGGTGAGTTGGAGCATGAATTCGTAATTGACACGATGGAGGGCAATGCCGAGCACGGGAAAGCGATGGCGAAAATGGATATGGAGCATGATGACCCCAACTCCGTCCGTCTTGATGAGGGTGGGTCTGGCGAGGTGATCTGGACCTTCACCAATGCCGGCACCTTCGAGTTCGCCTGCCTGATCCCGGGTCATTACGAATCCGGCATGCACGGGCCGATTACCGTGGGTGAAAAGATGGCACAGGCGGATGTCGTATACACCACCGGCAAGATCAAGAAGATCGACGCCAAGGCAGGCAAGGTAACCATCATTCACGGCCCGCTGGTCAACCTTGATATGGCCGCGATGACAATGGTGTTTCGCGCCGACGAGGCGATAATCGCACGGATGTCAGAAGGCCAGGACATCGAGTTTGTCGCTGACCGGGTCAAGGGCAAGCTGACCGTGACAACATTGAAGTAAACAACCTTTTGGGGGCGCCGATGCGTGTCAGCGCCCCCTCCGGGCACGACCATGAAGATGATGCCCAATCAATGAAAAATCGTAGACGAAGGAGCGAGAAGGATGAGACGGGGTACAATATTGCTGGCTGTGATCGTGTTGGTTGCAGGTGCATGGTATGTCATGCAGCGGGGCGAAACCACCATGGGTGCCAGCAGCGCGAATACCGCTATCCTTCAGGGGGATGCGATTGTCGCCGTTGCAGTGCCTGAATCCCTTGGCGAACAAGAGCAGACCGGAAAGCAGGCCTTTGATGCGGTTTGCGCCGCCTGCCACGGTGTTAATGCGCAAGGCCAGCAGGGTGTTGCACCCCCGTTGGTGCACAGGTTTTACGAACCCAACCACCATGGCGACATGGCATTCGTTCTGGCCGCGAAAAACGGAGTGCGGGCCCATCACTGGAAATTCGGCAATATGCCGCCGGTCAAGGGTGTCACCCAAGGCGACGTGCTTAACATCGTCGCCTATGTGCGCGCCCTCCAACGCGAAAACGGCATCCATTAGCCGCGTGAAAGCATGGTGCGGCCGTCTTCGATGCGACAGCCGTACCTCGCTGCCCTCTGACTTCATGTCCTTCGAGACGGGCAAGCCGATCGAACGTCCTCTGTTTGTTTTCCTTCTCTTAGCTCGCTACGGAAAGCCGCTGATGGAACAATTCCCCATTTAGCTGGGTTGATACCTATGGGGCGTATGCCTTTGGCAAGGAGGAAGGAAACGCCATGGATCAACACACGTCAAAAGGCAAAAATGAAGGCGGCGGAATGGGATGCGGTCGGTTTGCGGCGATGATGGCAACATCGACAGTCGTGATGTTCGGGCTGATGTATCTAAATACCTATGCGCTGGATCAGGTCTTTTTCTCGCAGACCCGGATGTGAATGGCGCTCTACATGGGCGCAGCTATGGCGGTGATCATGCTCGCCTTCATGTTGGGTATGTATTCCAACCGAAAAGCCAACATCGCGATCTTTGCCGGGGCCATCGTTACCTTCGGCGTGTCGCTGTGGCTTGTTCGAAGTCAGGAGAGTTGTTCGAAGTCAGGAGAGTGTGGAAGATCTCGCGTGGATGCGCGCGATGATCCCGCACCACTCCATTGCCATCCTGACCAGCGAGCGGGCCGATATTTCTGATCCGCGGGTGCGCGCACTGGCCGATGCGATCATCGAAGCACAGCGCGGCGAGATTGCCGAGATGAAGCGCTACATCAGCGATATCGAGGCCAATGGTGATGCTGCCCCGGAGACACCACGACAGAAGGTCGAATAGGCACGCCGGCAACGAGCCATGGGCAGAACTGCGGCGGAATTCCATTCCTCCAGTTTGGATGGCAATCAGGTATCCAGTTTCACGGTTCAGGACCACCAGCGGTCACGGACGTGCCGCGCAAGGTTGAGATCACTGACATCCTTTAGGACATAGGACATCAGATTCCGCTGACCCACCGATGCCAGCCCCCGCTTTAGTCCGAGTGAACAAGGTCGGAGTTCGATCGGGCCATGGCATCAGGCTGCTGTGGCTGGGTATCCAGCTGCGGCCAAAGCCGCCTGCACGATCATCGCTTCGACCATGGTGTCCAGTGTGATCTGACGCGCTTGCATGTCGAATTCAACCCGCGCCTCCGGGTCCAAAGCATGGATCGTATTCTCGACCGTTGACTTACAATGGCCGCAACTCATGTCGGGGATGTGGAAGCTCTTCATGCTTATCTCCTATTGAAATTGCCTATAGATCAAGCCGCCGCAGGCGCAGGGCGTTGGTGATGACCGACACCGAAGACAGGCTCATCGCCGCCGCGGCGATCATCGGCGACAGCAGCAACCCGGTCACGGGATATAGCAGCCCGGCCGCAATAGGCACCCCGAGCGCATTGTAGGCGAAGGCAAAGAACAGGTTCTGCTTGATGTTGCGCAGCGTGGCGCGCGCCAGTTTGCGCGCCCGCACGATGCCCATCAGGTCGCCGCCCAGCAGGGTGATGCCGGCGCTTTCCATCGCCACGTCGGCGCCGGTGCCCATGGCGATGCCGACGTCGGCTGCGGCCAGCGCGGGGGCATCGTTCACCCCGTCACCCGCCATCGCGATCTTGTGGCCCTTGGTTCGCAACTGGTCGATCAGGTCTTTCTTGGCCTCGGGCAACACGCCCGCGCGCACCTCGTCGATGCCGAGCTTGCTCGCTACCGCCTGACCCGTCCGTTCATTGTCGCCGGTCGCCATGATGATACGCAGCCCCTGTGCATGTAGCTCCTTGATCGCCTCTGCGCTGCTGTCCTTGATCGGGTCGGCAACCGCCACGATGCCGGCAAGCGCACCATCGACCGCAATGAACATCGCCGTCTTGCCCATCGCGCGCAGGGCGTCGGCCTCTGCCTCCGCTGTGGCGGTATCCAACCCCATCTCTTGCATCATCGCGCTATTGCCGAGCGCCACTGTGCGCCCATTGACCTTGCCGCGCACGCCCTTGCCGGTGATCGCCTCGAAATCCGTCGCCTCCTGCCGCGCCGCACCTTGCGCTTCAGCCCCCTCGACAATCGCCTCGGCCAGCGGGTGCTCCGAGCCACGCTCCAGCGCAGCGGCAAGGGACAAGAGGTCGGCTTGCGGCAGTCCCCCAAGCACGACGGTATCGGTCAGCTTCGGCTTGCCCATGGTCAGCGTCCCGGTCTTGTCGACGATCAGCATATCAACGGCTGCCATACGCTCCAGCGCCTCGGCATCCTTGATCAACACCCCGGCCTGCGCCCCGCGCCCCGCCGCCGTGGTGATCGAGATCGGCGTCGCCAACCCAAGCGCACAGGGGCAGGCGATGATCAGAACCGAGACCGCCGAGGCGATGGCAAAGACCAGTGCCGGTTCCGGTCCGAAGATCATCCAGACGGCGAATGCGATAATCGCGACCGCCACCACGGTCGGGACGAAGATCGCCGAGACCCGGTCAGCCAGCCCCTGAATCGGCGCACGGGAGCGGCGCGCATTCGACACCATGGCTACGATCTGCGCCAGCACGGTGTCGGCACCCACCTTGCCCGCCTCGATCACGAGGCTGCCGTTATGGTTTATTGTGGCCCCGGTCACCGCATCGCCCGGCCCCTTTTCCACCGGCATCGACTCGCCCGTCAGCATGCTTTCATCGAGGCTGGATCGCCCCTCGATCACCACGCCATCCACCGGCACGGCATCGCCGGGGCGCACCCGCAGCCGGTCGCCCTCCATGATGTGTTCCAGCGGTGCGTCATATTCGGTGCCATCGGGCAGGATCCGTCGCGCGATCTTGGGCGCGAGGTCCAGCAATGCGCGGATCGCGTCGCCGGTGCGTTCGCGGGCGCGCAACTCCAACACCTGCCCGACAAAGACCAGCGTCACGATCACCACCGCCGCCTCGAAATAGTTGCCGACAGCTTCACCCGTCCGGTATTGTTCCGGAAACACGCCGGGCAGGAATGTCGCGACCAGCGAATAGAGATAGGCCGCCGCCACGCCGAGGCTGATCAGGGTCCACATGTTGGGCGAGCGGTTCAGCACCGACTCCCAGCCACGCTTGAAGAACGGCAAGGCCGCCCAGAGCACGATCGGCGTTGCCAGCACAAACTCCAGATAGCTGGCCGTCTGATGCCCGATCCAGTCGCGCACCGGCAGGGCGACCATTTCACCCATCGCCAGGATGATAAGCGGCACCGCTGCCACAGACGAGATCCACATCCGGCGGGTGAAGTCGTTCAGTTCCTCACTGGGCTCTTCCGAGGGCATGATTGGCTCCAGCGCCATGCCGCAGATCGGGCAGTCCCCCGGCACATCGCGGACGATCTCGGGGTGCATCGGGCAGGTGTACTGCGCGTCGGCCGGAGCGGTTTTCTTTTGCCCGGCGGCCCGCCCCGAGGCGTAGAACCACGGATCGGCCTTGAACCTGACATGACAGTTCTCGGAGCAGAAATGGAAGGTCTCGTCCTGAAACTCCGCGTGAAGCGTGTCGGGCCCAAGCGCGACTGTCATGCCGCAGACCGGGTCCTTAGCCGTTTCGGCTCCCTCCGGAATGCTCGACTTTGCGTGCGAATGATCATGTTCCATGTCCTGCCAACTTTCTTCTGATTTATTTCCGTCTAAGCTATCCAGTTACTGGAGGGTCAAGCTCCTTTCGTGATGCCCGTATTCGCTCTCACAGGTCCAATGCGCAACACAGGCTCGAACAGAACCTCGCGAGCCTTGGAACGACTTCTTAGGGCGAAATCGAAGCTCACACTGCGAAGAGGTTTGATAAAATCCCGAGTAATACAGGTTTTGGACCATCGCTTTAAGCGGCGTTTAAGGAACAGTGCTCAGACAGGATCCAGCGCGTCCATCGAGATGCCAAAAAGGATCTTAAAAGGAGACCTGAAATGTTTACTGTCAAATATATCGCACCGGCGTTGTTCGGGATTGCACTTTCCCTTGCTGCCGCCCCCGGCTTCGCACAGAGCAGTTCTCATCAGGGACATGGCGCAAGCGAGCTTGCCTTGTCGCTGAATGCAGGTGAGAAATGGCAAGGCGACGACAACATGCACAAAGGTATGGATGCCATTCGCAATGCGCTCGCCGGACAGCTTGCCGCGATCCACGAAGATCGCCTCCCGGCTGAAGATTATAAGTCGCTGGCTGCTACGGTGATGGAGCAGACCAACTTCATGATCGAGAACTGCGTATTGGAGCCAGAGGTCGATGAGCAACTGCACAGCGTTCTCGGACAGGTCATCGAAGGTGCATCCGACATGGAGGCCGGGAGCGAGCCCCGCGCGGGCGCGGTGATGATCGTGCAGGCCCTCAATGCCTATGGCGAGCATTTCGAGCATCCCGGTTGGCAGCCGCTGGATTGATCCGGGCGATCAGAGCCACAAGACCCACGGGCCGCAAGAGATCGCGGCCCGCACTTGTCTCGGTACCGGTTCTGACGTTCAGTGTTATGACGGTATGAAATTGTAGAAAATTGAGGTTCGTTGGGACGATGCGCATTCTGTTGGTCGAAGACGATACCCTTCTGGGCAAGGGCGTGTCCACAGGGCTTGCCCAAGCCGGTTGGGCGGTCGACTGGGTCGTCGACGGTCTTGATGGCGAAGCAGCGTTGCACACCAATTCCTATGACGCCGTCGTCCTCGACCTCGGATTGCCGGGCATCAACGGGCTGACATTGCTCAGGCGGCTGCGTGTATCGAAGGACCCAACCCCTGTCCTCGTCTTGACCGCCCGAGACACTCTTGCCGACCGCGTTTCCGGGCTTGATGCGGGGGGTGACGATTACCTGATCAAACCGTTCGAACTGGCCGAGCTTCAGGCGCGGCTGCGCGCCCTGCTGCGCCGCTCAAAGGGTGCGGCGGGCCCGCTTCTGCAGCATGGCAGGGTCGCGCTCGATTTGGCCAGCCATGCGGTGTTTCTGGACGGCCAAAAGGTGGAGTTGTCCGCGCGTGAATTCGCCACCTTGCAGGAACTGATGATGAATGCAGGGCGGGTGCGCACCCGCAGCCAGCTGGAAGACAGCCTTTATGGCTGGGGCGAGGAGATCGGCAGCAACACGATCGAAGTCTACATCCACAACCTGCGCCGGAAGCTTTATGCGGAACTCATTCGCACCATCCGTGGCGTCGGCTATATCATCGCGGTAGGCGACAGATGATCCGTTCGCTGCGCCAACGGTTGCTGGTGATTCTCGGCGGCAGCATCATTGCCGCCTGGCTGGCCACGGCATTCTTTACCTATCTCGATACAAGACAACTGATTGACGAGATGCTGGACACCCATCTTGTACAATCGGCCGATCTCCTGCTTGTTCTGCTCGACCGCCTGCCGCCGGACGATCTGAATGAAGCGATGCTGCATCAACCGGAGGCCGATGCAGATCATATAATCGCCTTCCGTGTCCATGCTGGCGCAGGCGGGGCGGCGCGCGAGACGGTGGCGTCGCCGGGTTTTCCAACGGACCGTTGGCAATCAGGGTTTCACGATGCCGCCGCCGATAGTCAGATCTGGCGCGTGTTCGGAACATCAGATGGCGAAGGGCGCTCAGTCGAGGTGGCGCTGCGCCATGATGTGAAGGGGAAGTTCGCCGACCTCGTTGCAGTTCACATCCTGCATCCGCTCTGGGTCGCAATTCCGCTGCTCGGAGGGTTGATCTGGCTGTCGGTGGGTTGGGGGCTGCGACCGTTGCGAAACGTCACCTCGGTGGTCGAATGGCGCAGCCCCGATGACATGCGGCCAATCGGTGTCGACGACGCACCCGATGAAATCCGCCCGCTTCTTGAGGCGCTTGACCGGTTGTTCGGACGGATCGCCGTGCTTCTTGAACGCGAACGCCATTTTGCCACCGATGCCGCGCATGAGTTGCGCACCCCGCTCGCCGCGATCAAGACCCATGCCCAGGTTGCCCGGTTGGAGCGGGATGCGGACAACTGCGCTTCGGCACTTGTCGGGGTGATCGAAGGTGCCGATCGGGGCGCACGCCTGGTGGAACAACTGCTTGTGCTATCGCGGTTGGATCGGGATGCGATCGTCGGTGTCACCGAGCCGGTGAACCTATCAGATTTGGTAATCGAATGCGTTGCGGCAATAGCGCCCAAGGCGGGAGCCGATGGTATCGATCTGGGGGCGGCTGACATGCTTTCCGATCTGGCGGTTGTGAGCGGGAACGCTGATCTTCTTCGCATCATGCTTCGCAATCTGCTTGATAATGCGGTTCGCTACACCCCCAGGGGCGGCGAGGTGACGGCCTCTGTTGAGACCTCCGATCAGACCGTCATTCTTCGGATCACCGACAGCGGACCCGGCATTCCCCCGGACTTGCAGGACAGGGTGTTTGACAGATTTTACCGTGTGGCGGGGAGCGGGCGGCAGGGGTGCGGCCTCGGGCTCTCGATTGTCTTGCGGATTGCCGAGTTGCACGGCGGAACCGTCAGTTTCGAGGGCGGAACAGGCAAGGGTACGTTTGCCGTCATCGTCACGCTGCAGCACGTAGGCCCCGTGGAATTGCCAACCTGAGCACCTTAGGCACATCTGCTGTGGCTTCGAGGTTGTCTATCGGGGAATCAAGGTGAAAAATCTGGTACGCGGCGCGGCCTCCAACCTGATCCCGTGATTGTTTGCGCTGATGGAAGGGTTCCGGTCACATGTCGGAAACCTTGCCTCCCTTCAGGCTTTCAGCCAGCGCGGGCGTCATGAAATCCAGCACGGCGCGGATGCGGGCGGTGTGGCGCAGGTCTTCGTGGGTCAGCAACCACAGGTCAAGGCCTAAGTTGTCAGGCAGTTCGGCGACGCGGGTCAGGTCGCGCTTCTGATCGGCGATGGCGCAGGGCAGCACCGCAAGGCCAAGCCCGGCCTTGGCCAGCCGCACGGCGCAGGCCACCGAGTTCGAGCGCACGGTCGGGCACAGACCGGGCACGAGCTTTTCGAGCTGGCGGGTCAGGGGCGCGTGGGCGCTGTCAAACCCGATCCAGTCGTGCTGCGCGAGATCGGTGTCGGTGTGGGCGGCGCAATAATCCGGCGCGCCGTAGATCGCGAAATCCAGACGACCGACGCGCCGCCCCACCAGTGTTTCGGGCGGGGTGTTGCCGATCCGCAGGGCGATATCGGTTTCGCGCCGCGACAGGTTGAGCGTCTCGTTGCCCACCACGATTTCCACCTCGATCCCCGGATAGCTCTCCCGAAACTGGCGAAGGAGATCCGGCAGCAGCCAAAAGGCGAGCATGTCGGTCGCGGTGATCCGCACGGTGCCGCTGAGGCGCAGATCCTGGCCGGTGACGGTGCGGTCAAGGGTGGCGACATCGGCCTCGATGCACTCGACGATGCCAAGGGTTTCCTCGCCCGCCGGGGTCAGGGCATAGCCGGTCGCCAGGCGCTCGAACAGCCGCACCCCCAGCGTTTCCTCGAGCCCGGCAATCCGGCGGAACACCGTGGAATGGTTGACGCCAAGGCGGCGTGCCGCCCCCGAGAGGCTGCCCGCGCGCGCCACGGCCAGAAACACCCGCAGATCGTCCCAATTCGCAAGCTGTGCATTCATGCAAGGTCGCCTTTCTGTTTTGGCCACTCACTGTGCGCTGAGTGTGTAGCCATATTGGGGTCAGACGCAATGACGTTCACATGAAAGGATCACGCCATGACCAATTCGACAATCCGCACCAAACTGCGCAGCGACGAGCTTTCCTGTCCTTCCTGCGTGCCGAAAATCGAGAGTGCGCTGCTGGCACTGCCCGGCGTGGAGAAGGCCGAGGTGAAGTTCGCCAGCGGGCGGATCGAGGTCGAGCATGACCCGGCGCTCAGCGACGTGGCCGCCTTGGTGAATTCCATCGCCAAGACCGGTTATACCGCCAAACCTTCGGCATTCTGACCCTCGTTCATTCCACCCCTCTGCCCCCAAGCGGTGGGGGTTATCACGCAAGGAGAAAGCACATGTTTTCCGCAATCATGGATATCTACAGACACCCCGCTGATCGGCGCAAATGGCTGACCATCGCCAGCGGGTTGTTCATCACCCTCGCACTGGTCGTCTGGTATGGCTTCGGGCTGGCCGCCCCCTGGACGCCGCTGATGACGATTGCCGCGGTGCTGGCCGGCTATGACATCGCGCTTCGGGCATGGGCCTCGCTGCGCTTGCGCCATCTCAGCATCGAATTGCTGGTCATCGTCGCCGCTGTCGGCGCGCTGTTCATCAACAACCACTGGGAATCCGCTGCCGTGACCTTCCTGTTCATGCTCGGGGCCTGGCTGGAAACCCGCACCATGAGCCGCACCCGCGGTGCGCTCAAGGCGCTGATCGACGCCGCACCTGTCACGGCGACCGTGTTGCGTAACGGCGAGACGATTGAGGTTGTCGCCCATGAGGTGCAACTTGGCGAAACAGTTCTGGTCAGGGCCGGTGAGCGCCTGCCGGTCGATGGCGAGGTGGTTGAGGGCACCGCGGCGGTCAACGAGGCCTCGATCACCGGCGAGCCGATCCCGGCCGAAAAGGCCCCGGGATCCAAGGTCTTTGCCGGAACCCTGGCCGAAAACGGCCTGCTGCATCTGCGCGCAACCGGCGTCGGCGGTGACACCACGCTGGCGCGGATCATCACCCGCGTTGAAGAGGCGCAAGAGGCCAAGGCCCCGGCGCAGCGGATGATCGAGAGTTTCGGGCGCTGGTATACGCCGGTCGTGTTCGTGATGGCGGTGGTCAGCTACATCGTCACGCGCAACGTCGAACTGGCGCTGACCTTGCTGGTGGTCAGCTGCCCCGGTGCCCTGGTCATCTCGACCCCGGTATCGGTGGTCGCAGGAATCGGTCGCGCGGCCCGCGCCGGCATCCTGATCAAGGGCGGCGAGCATCTGGAGAACGCCGGGCGCATCAATACGCTGGCGCTCGACAAGACCGGCACGTTGACCGAAGGTCAGCCGCGTCTGGCCGAGGTTGTGGCGCTGGCGGGCCAAAGCGAGGCCGATGTTCTGCTCTGGGCGGGCATCGCCGAGACCGGGTCGAACCACCCGCTCGGCCGCCCGATCATCGAGGCCGCGCGCAAGCAGGGCCACCTGCCCACCGCTGACTCACTTGAGGAAATCGCCGGTATGGGCCTGGTTGCGCGCCATGACGGCTTTGAGATCGCCGTCGGCAGCCATCGTCTGTTCGATCACCTGAAGATCGCTTTTGACGACGCGGCCAAAGCGGACATTGCCCGGCTCCATGGGCTGGGCCACACCGTGGTGATCGTTGCGCGCAATGGCGAAGTCGTCGGTCTGCTGGGGCTGGCCGACATGCCGCGCGCCAGCGCCAGGCCGATGATCGACCGCCTGCACGCGCTCGGGGTCAACCGGGTGGTGATGCTGACCGGCGACCAACGCCCGGCAGCCGAGGCGATTGCAGCAGCGGTCGGCGTCGACGAGGTGCATGCCGCGATGCTGCCCGACGACAAGCTGGAGCGGATCCGCAAGATGCGCGCCGAGGGTCAGCACGTGGCGATGGTGGGCGACGGCATCAACGACGCGCCCGCCCTGGCGGCGGCCGACATCAGCATCGCAATGGGGGCGTCGGGCAGCGACATCGCCATCGAGACGGCGGATATCGCGCTGATGACCGACGATCTCGGCAAGATCGCCGAGGCGATGGAAATCTCGCGCGCCACGCTGACCAACATGCGTCAGAACCTCGTCATCGCCGTGCTGACCGTGATCGGGTTGCTGTTCGGGGTCTACAGCGGCACCATCCACATGGCGGGCGGCATGCTGGTTCACCAACTTTCGGTGCTGATCGTTATCCTCAACGGCATGCGCCTGCTGCGGGTGCCGAAGGCGGCCAAGGCCAGACCCATCGAGGCCAAGGTCGAGCGCGTTGCGGCGTAAGGTATTGACAGAAACGAAAAGCGCCCGCGCCTTTGTGGCGCGGGCTATTCGCTTGGTGGAGCGTGGCTTATAAGCCCGCTATCTTGCTCTCGCCCGAATACCTACGGCTGGTTTGCCCTTGCGCAGATATGGCAATGAAATTTGTCGAGGCGGACATCGGTAATTGATCGGAAGGTTAATGTCGTTGATGACCAAAATACGAAACAGCCCCATCGCACTGATTGGCTTCATCTGGGTGCTATCGGATCTCGGCTACTATCTCCTGCTGCCCCGTCTGGGAGTTACCCCGGGCTATAATGAAAACAGCATGGCGGTTGCGCTTTACTATTTCTATTGGGTTGGCCTCTGCGTGGTCCTTTTCACACCGCTCTATTCAACATGGCAAGAAAGATCGCGTTGGGGCGCGTTTGACAACCGGATAATGAGCGCAACAGTCTGGACAGTATTCTTTGTCGGAGCCGTGCTTTTTGTAGGTTATATAGTACCGGCGTTGCCACCGTTTGTACCACCACCAGGCGTTTTCCCGCGTGAGCTCCCATATGCGAATCCTTGGTATTTCCTTCCGAAATCTGTGGATATTCTTTTTCAGCAGTTGCTGGTGGCAGCCCTTGTGTTGTCGCTTGCATCGCTTGGGTACAGTTTCCAGAGAATTTCCGTCACCTGCGCCGCATTGTTCGGTGCCAGCCATTTGCTTCTGCTGTTTGGTGGAGCGCCTGTCGGCTATGTAGTAATATTTTCCTTTGTGGCCAGCCTGTTTGGTCTGGTTTTCCCCTACCTGATGTTGAAGGTCCCTAACGGGCTGGCCTATTCCTACTTCGCGCACTGGTCGTTCTATGCGGCCGTTATTACAATCGCGAGAGTGTCCGATCTTCTGCGTATCAGTGATATTTGTCCATGGGTCCTGAAAGGAACATGGGTGATGACGATTTCCACAATCATTTGGAGTTGATATGATGGCCATCACGAGTCGTCAGGAATGGGATGGTGTTCTCGATTTCTGGTTTCCCGAGGGGCGTTCATTGACTGTCGAGGCTCCCGCGCACCACGCACATTGGCGCTGGAGGATGCAGGGCGGCGCGGATGATGAGATCATGCCGCGGTTTTCGGACCTGACCGCCAAGACGCGCGTTGCGTCTTTCTATCAAGTCAATCCGGACCAAAGCTGCTCGTGAGAAGCCTTTGGTGAAAGGCCTGCTTTGTCTCGCCCGAATGCGGCCCCCGCCCCAGAGCGTCAGCTAGGTCAAAGAACCCATTGCCGGGGAGCCGTTCAGGGCCACGGCCTACGACACGCGCCGCGACAAACGGCCTGTCTGCCTCGCAATCCTCGCGCATCGTGACCTCCAGCGCGTCAGTGATCTTGCGGATCGAGCCCGGCGCGAACATCCCCAATTTGCGTGCCAGACGCCCATAAGCAATTGGCACCTCCTCGATCGACAGGTCCTCAAGGTAGGCCCGCGCACGATCACGCGAGTCGCCTCGGATTGGGGGCCAGGACCGGTCTCCATGACGATCTCGCCGCGCGAGAATCCGGCCTGCAAATCTTCCGGTTTCAGCCCAAGACGTGGCGCGACATAGGTCGGCGCGATCCTCAGTTGACCTTCCTCCCAGGCAAGGACGTCAGCCGGAACCAGACGCCTGAACACCGGGCTTTGCCCCGGTTTGTCACCGTAAAACGGCGTCTGCCCGCTGGCGTGATCGGTCACATCCACAATCTCGCGGATTGTCGGCAAGGCGGCGCGCAACATTGTCTCGACCCCTTGGCGGAGCGTCACCGCCGAGGCGGCGCAGCCCTGGCAGCCGCCCGCCATTCGCAGATGAACGATGCCGTTCTCCACGCTCTCGGCGCTGACATGGCCGCCATGGCTTGCAATCGAAGGGTTTGTCTTGGCGTCGAGCAATTCGCTGATTGCAGCCAAAAGCTTTGCGTCGCGTTTTGCGGTGGCTGGTGTCGCCGCTCCGTCTCCGAGTGGCTGGTCGGTGCTGTCCAGAACCGCACGGATCGCTGCGGCGATGGGACCTTTGAGCACCTGCCAATCGTGGCCGGTTGCGCGCGTCACAAGGATCGTCTCGCCCGTCACCTGCACATGCATCACACCGTCAATTGTGAATAGATCTCGCGCAGTGCGGGATAGCTATAAATCCCCGAATTATGCCCATCGCTAAAGGCCACACCGAGCGCGTAGTTGCCGACGCTCCAGATCCTGGTCGGGGCCACATCCAGTGGAAGTGTGTCCGGGTTCAGAAGCGGCCTGCCGCTCACTTCATCGCGGCAAACCGCGCAACGGCAGGACAGTCGCAGGTCACGCGGGTCGATCTTCTGGACCGTATCGGACCATCTTATCGTCAGGCCCGTAGCGTCATAATCCAATGCCAGCGGCCGGTCCGTCGCGGTGCCTTCCGGTGCTGGTGCAGGATGACCGGCTCCCGTCGCGATGTTCCAGTCGAACGGCACCTGCAAACCGGCGTCTTGTCCCGTACCTCCGATCAGCACATCGGCAATAGCGGCGTAAGCCCGCGCCGCCGGGCTGTCTGTCGCGGTCGCCACCAACGGCACGCCGCTGTCACCACCATCGACAATCGCCGGATCAAGAGGGATGGCGCCAAGATAGGGTACAGCGAGACTGTCTGCGATAAGCTCGCCCCCGCCTTTATGGAAAATATGCGTGACCTCGCCGCAGGAAGGGCAGGTAAAGCCGCTCATGTTTTCGATAATCCCGAGGATTGGCACGTTTACTTTTTCCAGCATCCGCAATCCGCGCCGCGCGATCTTGAGGCTGACATCCTGGGGCGTGGAAACAACGACGGCACCAGTCAAAGGAAACGCCTGCGCCAGCGTCAGTTGCGTATCGCCTGTGCCCGGCGGCAGATCGAGCAGCAAGATATCCAACTCGCCCCATTCCACCTGCGTGATGAACATCCGCAGATATTTTGTCACCATCGGGCCCCGCAGGATTGCCGGTTCATCATCGCCGGTGAGCATTCCCATCGAGATCACCTTGACTCCGTGCGCCTCGGCGGGAATTACCTTTTTTCGGGCGTCATCGCCGGAGGCTTGTCGGCGAAGATGCCAAGCATGCCAGGAATCGAGGGGCCGTAGAGATCGGCATCCACCAGCCCGATACGCAGGCCGCGTTGCGCCAGCATCACCGCAAGGTTGGCAGTAACTGTGGACTTGCCCACCCCGCCCTTGCCGCTTGCGATCGCTATCATACGTCCCAGATTCCCATGGGGCCCGGAGCGCGACCCATCCGATACGGATTCGCGGCGCGGCGCGGTTGCATCGGTATTGGTCGAGTCTAGTGGATCGGACATGATTGTTTTTCCCACATATTTTCAACGGCAGCCAAGATTCACCAGATGATTGGACCACAAGTATTCTTCTTGCTGAATCACCTGCCAGAGATTTTGAAGAGCGTTGCGGGCACTCAAGATACTGGGCGGGTCGACGCCTGAACTGATAATCGGAATATCCCTGAATCCACAGCTCTTCCTCACTTCTCGGGCATCTTCGAGCTGTTCCTTCGGTGCTGCGCTGGTGACATCTCGGGTCGTCTCTTCAGTCATCGGCGCGGTACGACTGGCGTCGGTGCAGACCCTGTTCTGGTGCACAGCGTCGACTCTGGAGAGAAATCCGACCGTCCGGCCACCATCGTTTTGGGATTGTCGATGATCACCCGTCAGGTAGTTGTCGGAATAGCTGAAGAACGCCGCCGGACCAGAAAGCGTTCCAGATCTGATCGATTTGAGAGCGGATGGTGCCTGTGAGCATGATGGCCTGCCGATAGTTTCTATTTTGCGGCAGCCTAAGGGCGAAAGGCCGTAGGGGCAATCATGCCGCGCAGTCGGCTTCACAAAATTGGCGTCTCAGTGAATTATTTTCTTCGTCCCTGACAGAACTGGCCAATATCAAGTTCGATCGAGACGAAATGCGAAGAATTTTTGCAAGGAAAGGCAAACCGACCGCCCACACCGACAAGCGCATCAATCCTGGAAAGATGCGCCGATCCGAAGCGGGCACAAATGACATCGGCCTCCAACTTGACCGGGACGAAACCCGGACTGCCTAACAAATTACAGGAGGTGTCATGTACCACGGAAAGATCACTGCGGAAACGCACACAAATGCTCAGCCTAACCGCGATATCGGCCTATGCCGTTTTCTCTCGGAACACTCGGAGGACCTTGCCAACAGTGCCGCCCTTCTCGCAGGCGGGAAAGGAGCCTGTATTGTTCGCGAGATTCTCGACGGTCTTGCCAACCAAATGGCCATCACCCGCCGACTTCGGACCAGGATGTTCGACCTGCTCGACATCCTCACACTTAGGAACGTCCACGACGATAACCGTGTGGAGGCCGCCTGCTTCGCCATGATCGACCCGTCAGAACCCATGGTCGACGACATCTGTCTGCTGGCGGATGGGCTTGACGACGCCCTGCGCGGCGCCGACATCTTCCCCGCCTCGGACGGGCGTGCTGCTTGATGTTAAGGCCGCGCCCCGGCTCCTCGGCCGAGGTGCGGCCATCCCTCCGTACAAAAAGGGTGCCAGCCTGCAGATTTTTCCTTCGTTCCGAGAAAGAACGACCAACATCCCCAGCACCAGAACAAGGAGACACCCACACGCCAAAACCGTTCCTGCAATGCACGGATCATGACGCCGATGAAACAGGCACCAATACCGATCACGCATGCAAAGGGAGACCATCATGCTCAACACCATCGTCAACATTGACCAGGCCCGCTACGACGCGACTGCCGACACGCAGGGGTATCTCCGCCAGCACGGGGCTGGCCTGTCAAAGGATTGAGAGGGAAAACCATTCTCGGCACAGATAGCAATCCGCCACCGAAGGCTAAGATTATAACGCCCGCATGGCCGTGTTTGATCCGAAGATTTGGTGGCTTTGACCTTCGAGATATCGAACCTTAATCAAACATCCGGCTGCTCCGTCAGATCCGATTGCACTTCCTCATCAGACACCAATTCGGCGTCTGTGAAACCGCATCAGGTAGCCACCAAACACGGCAATCTGAGAAAATTGAGGAAATCTCGGCATGAACAATCAGCCCAATAAGACTACCCTCACCGCCGCGAACGACAATCCAGGAGGTGAAAAATCGGTAGAAATCACACTGTCGAATCTCGTTTCAGTGATCGCAAAAGCTTATGTTGCCAGGACTCGGAAGGAAAGCTCGCGATGAATACTCCGAACCGCAAGGCGCGTCGCGCCGCCGCCGCTCCCTCTCAACGCAATTCCAGCAAGGGTCAGCTGAAGGTGGTCCTGTATGCACGGTATTCGACCGACAAACAAAATGATCAATCCTGCGAGCATCAACTCGCACTTGGCCGTGAAACGGCAAAAAGGCTCGGCTTTGAAATTGTTGGCGAATATTCGGATCATGCATTGAGCGGGCGCTCGCTTCTGCGTTCTCGACCGGGTGTCTCATCTATGAAAGATCGCGTCGCCGAAGGCGATATATCCGGAGTGATCGTCGAGGGGATCGAGAGAATCGGGAGGCGTGCCGCTGACATCAGTGTCCTTGCCGACTGGTTTGAAGGCCACGGCGTCGATCTCTATGCGTCCAATGGAGGCAAATTTGATTGGAAAGTAGTACCCTTTTTTGGGTGCGATCGCAGAACATTAGTCGAGGGAAACAGCGGATAAAGTTCGCCGAGGACAGAAGGGTCAGACCCGCGACGGTCGAGTCGCTGCCGGTCTTGCATACGGCTACCGCGTCGTCGCTAACAAAAAGGAACTGAACCGGGAAATTGTTCCGGAACGAGCCGAAGTTGTGCGCCGTATCTTCGACGACTACGCAGATGGACTCTCGCCGCGCCAGATTGCTGCGCAGCTCAACAAGGATGGCATTCCTTCACCGTCCGGCGGCAAATGCAACGACAGCACAATTAGAGGAAATGCAAAGAAGCGCGATGGAATGCTGCGCAACGAAGCATATGTGGGCATTATCGTATACGGGCGCAATCGATTTGCGCGCGATTCCGAAACTGGAAACCGCATTTCACGACCGGCTGATGTTGACGATATCATCTATGGCGAAGCACCCGCTCCCGCAATCGTATCTGACGATGTTTGGAACACGGTTCAAGACCGGTAGGAGCGCACGCATGCGAAATATGCCGGAAAAACGGCACCTCTAAATGGCAGTCATAGGGCTCGTTACCTCCTGAATGGTCTCGTCAAATGCGGCTGTTGTGAAGGTGGCTTCACACTCGTCGCGAAGGGGCGGTATGGCTGCTACACGCGAAAATCACAGGGCAAGCACGAGTGCAGCAATAGCCGAACGATCACACGTGACCGCCTCGAAGCGCGTGTGCTTGCCCGGCTTCGCCAGGGTTTGATTACCCCAATTTTCACCGCACAATTTGCAAAAGAGGTGACGGAAATGCTCTCACATGATCGCATCGAAGCCGATGCTCGCCTCGCTTCACTTCAGAGGCGCCTAAACTGGACGGAAGCCGCTATTGAAAGGCTGCTGGACCGACTTGAGAGCGATGAGGCTGGTGAATCACTTCTGGCACGACTGACGTCCCGTGAAGCGGAACGTGACGAGTTGCGTGCCGAAATATCAGAGAATCCGGCTTCGGCGGAGTGCACAAAACTGCCGACGGCTGCAGAACTTGAGGAAATCTACCGCCGGCAAGTGGAGCGTCTCGAACACCTGTTGACCGGGAATAATCAGATGGTGGCGGCCAACACTTTGCTCAAGTCACTTTTGGGCGAAGTGCGGCTATTTGCCGACGAGGATGCCCGCGATGGTATGGCAATCGAGATCCGGGGAGATGTTTCCCGGATCTTGTTGCATGGCCCCCACAAAATGACGAAAGGCCTCCCGAAGGAGGCCTTATCGCATCTGAGTCAGATTTCGGTGGTTGCGGGGGTAGGATTTGAACCTACGACCTTCAGGTTATGAGCCTGACGAGCTACCGGGCTGCTCCACCCCGCGCCAATATCCGACGTGTTATCGCACCACACGAAGGGCCGCAAGGGGCGTAGACGAAGTATTCGGTATTTTCCGATACTCTTTTCAGAGCTTCGGACAGAACCATGCAAAGCATCAAATTGCGGCATCTTAGAACGCCTCAGAACTGCGTCACCATCCAGTCGGGTAGTGGCGCACGAAGCGGTTCATAACGCTTGTTGAGAAATTTGTGAACCCGACCGCGCCGTACTCGTAATCGCTCCAATTCTGTAGCAACCGTGTTCAGCATGTCATCCCATTCCACCTGCCGCGCCTTGCGAAAACTGCGAAATGCGCGGCGCGTAATCTTGTCAGCGTTGCGCCATGTGGCAAAGGGCTTGCCTTCTTCCAGGTATTCCTTGCGGTCATCAGCCACGCGTTCAGAAATTATTAGACGCTCGCTGTTGCGCCGTTTCAACTCGTTTAAATTTGCATAGCGAAGATGCATCAACACCAGATCAGGACAATATTTCGCAGGCTCGTCCATCATGCCATGAGCGCCGGGAAAGAATTCAACCGGACGCATCGCGATGCCAGCTTTGCTGTAGAACGGCGAGAAAAGCGCGCCCTCCATATGGGGCGCGATCCTGTCGGCACCGTCAACAAGTTTGGCGTCATTCTCTTCTGGAAAAAGCTCAAAGCCCGGCACCACGCGCGGTGCATCGCAGCCAAACGCCGCAATCACCTCGGGCAAGGATTTCTCGGGGCCGGACGGAACCAAAAGCTCGTCAACGTCAAGACAGATCACCGCGTCATGATAGCGGGTCAACGCCGACGTATAAGACGACAAGAAACCCCAGCGGCGCGTATCAAAGGAAATGTCATCGGGATTACGCGGGAGTTCGATCACATTCGCTTCGCCCACGATCTCGTTCAGGCTGTCGTCGCGCCCATGGCTGACGACATAGAGGTTTCTCTCGCCAAGAATTGGGCCATAGTACGATATCCAGCGGCGCAGGAACCAATTGTCGTTCCATACCATCGTTACTGCCGCAATGCTCATGCCTCGGTTCCGCCTCTGCCTCGATATATCTGATTTTGCTTACTTTTTCGCACAGAATCCACGCAATCGGGATGACCGTCAAGCATATGGCCGAGGCCCTGGGAACGAGTGTTACCAAGAGGACTCAGCAAAATGCACGCCTGCTAAGCGTGCTTGAAACCAGAATTGTGCAGAAATCATCGTTAGAGAGATATCAACGAAACCTGAGGTTTCGCACAGAGGCTTTTTAGGTTTGGCAGTGTCCTACTCTCCCACGTCTTAAGACGCAGTACCATCGGCGCTACAGCACTTAACGGCCAGGTTCGGGATGGGGCTGGGTGTTTTGCTTGCGCTATGACCACCAAACCGAAAAAACCTCTGTATTCCAAGTCAACTACGACTGTTTTAAGTGTATGCTTTTGATTAGCCGAGTAGAAAATCTGTCTTCTACTGGATCAAATCAAGCCTATCGGACGATTAGTACCAGTCAACTGAACGTATTACTACGCTTACATCTCTGGCCTATTGACGAGGTGGTCTACCTCGGTCCTCAGGGATACCTTGTTTTGAGGGGGGCTTCCCGCTTAGATGCCTTCAGCGGTTATCCTGTCCGATCATAGCTACCCAGCACTGCTCCTGGCGGAACAACTGGTACACCAGTGGATCGTTCACCCCGGTCCTCTCGTACTAGGGGCAACTCCTCTCAAGTATCCTACACCCACGGCAGATAGGGACCGAACTGTCTCACGACGTTCTAAACCCAGCTCACGTACCTCTTTAAACGGCGAACAGCCGTACCCTTGGGACCTGCTCCAGCCCCAGGATGAGATGAGCCGACATCGAGGTGCCAAACACTGCCGTCGATATGGACTCTTGGGCAGTATCAGCCTGTTATCCCCGGCGTACCTTTTATCCGTTGAGCGATGGCCCTTCCACTCGGGACCACCGGATCACTATGGCCGTCTTTCGACTCTGCTCGACTTGTCAGTCTTGCAGTCAGGCTGGCTTCTGCCATTGCACTCAACGAGCGATTTCCGACCGCTCTGAGCCAACCTTCGCGCGCCTCCGTTACGCTTTAGGAGGCGACCGCCCCAGTCAAACTACCCGCCACACAGGGTCCCGGATCCGGATAACGGACCGCGGTTAGACATCAAGCAGAACAAGGGTGGTATCTCAAAGGTGACTCCACAGAAACTAGCGTTCCTGCTTCAAAGTCTACCACCTATTCTGCACATGTTCGGCCTAATGCCAGTGTGAAGCTGTAGTAAAGGTGCACGGGGTCTTTCCGTCTAACCGCGGGAAACCTGCATCTTGACAGGTAATTCAATTTCGCTGAGTCTATGTTGGAGACAGCGGGGAAGTCGTTACGCCATTCGTGCAGGTCGGAACTTACCCGACAAGGAATTTCGCTACCTTAGGACCGTTATAGTTACGGCCGCCGTTTACCTGGGCTTCAATTCAGAGCTCTCACCCCTCCTTTTAACCTTCAGGCACCGGGCAGGCGTCAGACCCTATACGTCGTCTTGCGACTTCGCAGAGCCCTGTGTTTTTAGTAAACAGTCGCCACCCCCTGGTTTGTGCCCCCAGTCAATACTTGCGTAGAAACCGGGCCTCCTTCTCGCGAACTTACGGAGGTATTTTGCCGAGTTCCTTCAACATAGTTCTCTCAAGCGCCTTGGTATTCTCTACCAGTCCACCTGTGTCGGTTTAGGGTACGATCTAGCGGAAGAGCTATTTCCAGGAACCTCTAAGCAGCCCATTCAATCCAATAAGGATGAACTACCCTCGAGATCCGTCACTTCTTCCTGGCCCAGGAATATTAACCTGGTTCCCATCGACTACGCCTTTCGGCCTCGCCTTAGGGGTCGGCTTACCCTGCTCAGATTAGCTTTAAGCAGGAACCCTTGGACTTTCGGCGACAGGGTCTCTCACCCTGTTTGTCGCTACTCATGTCATCATTCTCGCTAGTGATCTCTCCACCGGATCGCTCACGCGCCGGCTTCACAGAAAACTCCTTGTCCTCCATGACACCCCGAAGGGCGCTAAAGAGGATAGGAGTTATGTCACACTACGCTCTGCTACCATGCCTTACGGCATCCTCAGCTTCGGCTCATGGCTTGAGCCCCGTTACATCTTCGCCGCAGGACAACTTATTTAGACCAGTGAGCTGTTACGCTATCTTTAAAAGATGGCTGCTTCTAAGCCAACTTCCTGGTTGTTTTGGTCGTCCCACCTGCTTTCCCACTTAGCCATGAATTAGGGGCCTTAGCTGGAGGTCAGGGTTGTTTCCCTCTTCACTACGGACGTTAGCATCCGCAGTGTGTCTGCCATCTAGTACTCCTCGGTATTCGGAGTTTGGTTAGGATCAGTAAGCCTGTGGGGCCCCATTACCCATCCAGTGCTCTACCCCCGAGGGTATTCGGATGACGCTCTACCTAAATAGATTTCGCAGAGAACCAGCTATCTCCGAGTTTGATTGGCCTTTCACCCCTAGGCACAGCTCATCCCGATCTTTTTCAACAGATGTGGGTTCGGTCCTCCAGTGCATGTTACTGCACCTTCAACCTGGCCATGCCTAGATCACTCGGTTTCGGGTCTGATCCATCTAACTCATTCGCCCTATTAAGACTCGCTTTCGCTGCGCCTACACCTAACGGCTTAAGCTTGCTAGATAGACCAAGTCGATGACCCATTATACAAAAGGTACGCCGTCACAAGACTGGACACTAATGACAACCTCAATTGAGGGGGATGCTGACCCTGAGTTGCAGGGTTTCCATCCCGGGATTTACCGAAGCAAGTTCGGCATTCGACCGATGATCATAGCTGATCCCGATCTTGATCCCATTGTTGGCCCGATACCCCAGTTCAAGACCCGAACGAAATTCTAGGTCATGGCCGAGATCCGGTCCGTTTCCGTGGCTATAATAGCCAGGCATCAACGACATTTTGGCATAAAGCCTGTTTGCCGCAAAATTGGCGGTATAAGTGGCTCCGATCCCGACCCATGCGTCGCCGCTGTCGGTCACAGATGCCCCGATCACTGGCTGAAAAGGTCCATATGTCCGGCCAAAGCCGTAGGTGACATAGGTTTCCCTGCCGATCGTCTTATCCTGGAAAATCACATCGCCATAACTCAGCGCTGCTTCGCTTCGAACGTCTGT